>JBIKRJ010000155.1:0-5796 GCA_044349205.1 Cytophagales bacterium
CCTAATAATAATGCGAGAGTTAAGGTGTAATGTTTCATTCTTTTTTTTGTTTAATTATTGATTTTACGTTTTTAAAGTTGTTCGAACGTTTTTAAAGTATTTCACATAACTTCTGTATTCCCGCAACTTCTATTGCGCTTATATTTGCTTTGGGCGAAGGTGATTGTGTCTTTCATTTGTTTGCAACAAGCGTATAAAAGTTTAAGAGTTTAAAAACAAATATACCTATTTCCTTTTATATATCCAAGTAGTTCAATGAACTTTTAATACCGCTCAGTGCCTTGGTGGTTTCGTGGGTATTTATTAGATGGTTTTGTTGCTACCATGCCCAGGTGTCATTGTTTTGTGATTTAGGTTGAGGGGGTGGGGCACTGAGCTGGTAAGGATGTGTTAAGTGTTTTTGTGGGTAAAAGCTTTATTGAAGTCACTTCATGTTTTATCTCATTGAGCTATTAAATGATTTCTCTTTGTGTTGTACATAAGTAAATACCCTCTCTTGTTGGCCTCAGTTAAAAAAGAACGACTGATTAAGGTTTCCACAAAAAGTTGTTTTTCTAAAAACGGATATAATAGTTTCTCTACTCGGCTTTTTGCCACTCCAATTCTCAATCCAAATTCTATGAAATCGCTTTTGCAGGGATGACCGCTTTTTTTGTATTGCTCACTTCTGTAATCGTCTGCAAACAGTCCTTTATCCAATGCAAAATCTGTATCGTCTACGTGTAGCCTTGTATTTACTAAGTCATAAGCAGGACTTAGCAGATAATCTCCACTGGTAGATTCTAGCAAAGAAAAATTCTTTAAATGAGCATCTCCGTTTGAAAACAGAAAATTGAAAATAACCATAAAAAAATACTTTTCTATTTCTATCCGCCATGCCGGAACAAATTTTTGTATCAACTGTCCTGCCTCTTCATAGCTGTATCCATATTTGAAATTTGCACCTGCATTGTCTTTTGTTTTTCCTGCCAGCGTTGCAAAATCTTCTTTGCCCCATTTATTCCCGTTTTCTTTCACATCAAATCGTTTGGTGATATAGGCAGGTGAACCATTCTTAAAAAATATCATAGCGTTTTCTGCCGTATTCAATCCATATACTTGTTTGGCTATTTGCATAGTCAGGTGTTCGTTGGCAGGAACCTGATCAACCTTTTTCAAATCTCTTGGTATTGGCTTTAGAATATATGTTCCTTGTTCTCCTTCCTTTGTTAGTCGCAGTACATTTTTCTCTAAAAGAAAGCTTAATTTTTCTTGCACACCCGATATGGATATACGCTTGCGATTTTCCATGAATTGTTCTGCAACTTCTTCGCTTAGTTGAGGCTGTTCATAAGGCAAAACATGGTTTACCTTTTTACCGCTAAACAAACTCCGCAAACAGCCTGGGCTGTAAGTAGAAAAGCCTTCAGCTAATGTTCCAGGACAATATTTTAACTCATTTAAGTTCATCTTGCCACTATTGGTTTCACGGTTATTGCACCTATTGTATCATATTGTGCTGTTGCTGCCAGCAAACCGAAATTATCATCTTCGTCTATTCTCAATAGTGTGCTTTGCAATTTTCTATTCACTCCTTCGCTTAGCATATTGAAAAAAAAGGGAAATAAAAAACTGCTTCTATATTCCTGCTGTGTTTTAGGCAATGTCAAACTTATTGATGGTCTATTGGAATCATTAAAATAATTGTCATCGTATCTGAAAACATAATGCTTGCGATTTTCTTCTGTCAGCGTTCCCGCTAAAGTTCCATTGCGATATATTTCCATGCTTCTCATCTTCCTTTTTTTTAGATTGCAAAAGCTGTGACAGCATCACATTTTTGATAGCAAATGCATAGCTTTAATTTTTCTGTATAGGTTCCATCACTTTTGGTCTTTCACTTTTTACTTTCAAGGTTAATTCCATTCCCAAAACTTCAGCCAATTTATTCAATACATCTAACGAAGGATTGCCTTGTCCACGTTCTAATTTGTAAAGAGTGTTCGTACTGACATTTGCCAGTTCTGCCAAGTGAGGTTGAGTGATGCTCAATTCCTTACGTCTTTTTTTTATTGTTTCACCAAGAGTCTTAACTAACATTTTAGTGTGATTTTCGAGTCAAAGTTAGGATTTGTTTTTTAAATAATACCTAAAATCACAATATAGTGTGATTTTTATTCTGTAATGTATAATTCACAATAGGAAATTATGTAAAATCATACGATAGTGTGGTTTTGTGCTTACATGTCGTCTAAGCATTCAACATAGGTTGTCTCGATAGCAAGCCCGCTAACGAGAAGTATTGCCGAATTAGGCGCATTGAGTGACAGCATCTTCATCCTGCCAAATACTTAATAAATGGGAGCGAAAGTTGAATAACCAGTTACTCGCCCGTTTTTCCTGCGCCAAGTAGCGTAGGCTTTCCACTACCAATCCTTGAATAAGTCGGGTTTAAATAGAGGCTTCCATTCCAAGATGGGAATTGTTTGTTGGATAAGAACACCAAAAGGCGAAGAATTTTACTCCAGTTTTAAACCGTCTGATTTTTAGGGGTGCTTACAGGTTTATAAAGTGGATAAATATCCCTTTTTATCTGTGGGACAAGATGCGCTACGCTAACATCTTGACCAGCAACCGAACATGCCGAACAGCTGGGCTTACAATGGGAGCGTTGGAAACGCAGTTCTCGCAAGTCCTCGTTACAAACGAGGACTATTTTGGGGGCATCAATTCCAAGATGGGAATTGTTTGTTGGATAAGAACACCAAAAGGCGAAGAATTTTACTCCAGTTTTAAACCGTCTGATTTTTAGGGGTGCTTACAATGGGAGCGTTGGAAACGCAGTTCTCGCAAGTCCTCGTTACAAACGAGGACTATTTGGGGGAATCGTTTAAGGAAGAGCATATACACTGCTAAAAATACTATTTACCCATACATTTCAAGGCTTGTTTAGAAAAATTCTAAACAAGCCTTGTTTTTTTGAAATTGCAGTGCTTGATTTGCAGTCTATTTAAAATAAGTCTAAATAAAGATAGAATAACATGCAAATAGTCAGAACACACCACCAATTCCTTTTTTCTGTTTCCCTTTTTTTGGGGCTTTTGTTTTCATGCAAAAAGAAGACGGAATATTTGAGTGTGCCCGTCACTGTTCCCGCTTTCCGCAGCAGTTTCGACTACAATCGTTTAACTCCCAGCTTGTCTTACGACAGTTTGTTTTTGGATGCAAACGGCTTGAAAACAGTTGATTTGACCGAAGGCAATGCAAGATTAATGATGTTTGAAAATTTAGATACTTACATGAAAACTGTGGTAGGGTCGGACAATAAAACTAAATTGGATTATCAAATACTTCTGAATTATTTCTACAATTCGGGTAGTGTTTTTAAAGATAAAAAGTTAGACCAGTCTGCCATACAAATACGCAATACAACTGCAGTATCTCGTGGTGATGCACCCATTATTAGAGCAGACATCGAAAAATGGTTATTAGCATTATCTGTTACGAGTGATTCTGTCAATACTGTAGCATCAAGCAACAAAGCTGGAAGAGTTTATGCCAAAAATGGAACTGGTTATTTGTTAGATTCTAATGGAATTGAATTAGGAGAAATTGTTCAAAAAGTACTTTTTGGGGCTTTTCAATATGACTACATAGGTAATGTGCTCATGAGCAATTCTAAACTTAATGCCGACAATCACAATTTGGTGTCTAGCAAAAATTATACCGAACTGGAACACAATTGGGATCAAGCTTTTGCTACTTTAACAAGAGATATATACAAAGTGTATGCTCGTACAGCTTCAGATGGAAGCAGTGGAACTGAAAAGTTTATGGGTAATTACTTGAGGAGATTTGGTAATTCGTTATACGGAAATGATTATTTAAAAATACATCCTGCATTTTTGAGAGGGCGCGCCGCCATTGTAAACAACGACCTAAACGAATTGAAGACACAAGCCAGTATCATTAAGTTCATAATGGAAAAAGTAATGGCGCGTGCAGTGATTTATTATTTGGATAATTGGAAAAAAAACATTGCTTCAGATCCTGCAGTTGCTCTTCACGGGCTGTCTGAAGGCATAGGTTTAATTTATTCACTAAGATTTTGCAAGGTTCACGGTGTCGATGATGCTTTTTCCGATTCCTTATTGAATGATTTGGTTTACTCAAAACCCAATGGAGTGTGGGACTTGACACCAGCTGAGGCCACCACAGCGATAAATAAAATAAAGTCCAAGTTTTCGCTTTGATAATCAATGGTTTTAAATGGTACTAATCTGAAAAACATGCTTCGATTCCATCTGAAATTATCTTTTTGCCTTTTGATGATAGCCACATTGTGTATGCATTGTGTGAAAAAGAAAAATTCAGACGAACCTGCAGAAGCCGAACCCGAAACAAGGAAAGTTCTTCTGGAAAATATTGCCGATAACATCATTCTGCCTAGCTACGAAAACTTTAGGATAAAATTGGATACCATGATTGTAAAGTCCAAAGCTTTCACCTCCAATCCTGATAATGTTTCGCTTTCAAATTTTCGTGCTGCTTGGGCAAACACCTACATCGAATGGCAGAAAGTAGAATTGTTTGACGTAGGGCCATCTAGTGATGTGGCGATGCGACTCTACTTCAACATATATCCTACAGATGTGGCGGGTATAGAAACCAATGTAGCAAGCGGTAATTCCAATTTGGGAATAGAATTTAACAGACAAGGTTTTCCCGCCCTAGATTATTTGATAAACGGCATGGGTACTGATGCGGAAACTATCGACAAATACAAAACAGCTACAGATGCCAATAAAAGAATAGCCTACTTGAACTTGGTCACTAACAAAATGAAGGAAATGACCACAATCGTAATCTCAGCTTGGCACAATGGGTATCGCAATACCTTTTTAGGCAACACCTCGGTATCGGCTGGTTCGCCACTGTCTGGGTTAATCAATGGATATGTCCGAAACTATGAAAAATACATTCGCACAGGTAAGTTCGGTCTTCCTTCGGGAGTGATGGTGGGAGGCGGAACTGTTAATCCTGCCCTTGTAGAAGGTTATTACAAGAAAGATATTTCATTGGACTTGGCCAAGGCGGCTCACAAGGCAAGCGTCGATTTTTTCAATGGAAAAAGCGTGATAACAGGAGCAGAGGGCAGCTCTTTGAAAAGTTATTTAGATAAAATTGGCGCTAAGGACAGCAAAACTGGAGTTTCTTTGTCGGCCATTATCAACACCCAATTTGGCGAAGTGGACAAAAAACTAAACCTTCTTTCGAACAATTTTGTGGAAAATGTAAACAACAACAACCAAGCAATGATAAACGTGTTCAATACCATGCAAAGTACTATTCGTTTGCTAAAGGTGGACATGACCTCGGCCATGAGCATCTCCATCACTTACACGGATACCGACGGTGACTAACGCATTGCACTCTTATTTTCAAAAGCAAACCCATGCCGCACCACTGGCATTGTTTCGGTTTGCTTTTGGTTTCATGTTGTGTTGGGGCATAGTTCGTTTTTGGCTCAATGGATGGATAGACCTTCTATACATTCAACCCAAGTATTTTTTTTCTTACTACGGTTTTGAGTTTGTGAGGCCATTGGGCTACTACACCTATTTGCTTTTTACAGTATGTGGTCTTTCAGCATTGATGGTGGCTTTTGGTTTTTTATATCGATTAGCCACCATAGTACTTTTTTTAAGCTTTACCTACATAGAACTTATCGACAAGAGTACTTATTTGAACCATTACTATTTTGTGAGTTTACTTTGTTTAGTACTCATTTTTCTACCTGCCCATGTCATGTTTTCG
>JBIKRJ010000014.1:0-21362 GCA_044349205.1 Cytophagales bacterium
TTGAGGTATTTGAGCGATTTGTCCAGTACCTCGTTGAAGTTGATTTTCTCAATTTTGATGTTGTTGGTTTTTAGGTCTTTGACCACCAAAAGTTTGCCCAAAATACTATCGAGTTTCTTCGATTCCTGATCTAATAGCTGCAAGTAAACATTGGCTTGCTCGTCGTTCACGGTCATTTTGGCCACATCGCAAATGCCACGAAGTCTTGCCAAAGGCCCTTTGATATCGTGCGAGGCACGGTATATAAAGGTATCCAATTCAGAATTGACGGTGCGCAGGCTTTCTTCTGCTTGTAGCCGTTTAGTGATGTCGCGGTAGCTCCAAATTCGACCCATGAATTTTCCTTGTACATAAAATGGTTGCGAAAACTGCTCAATGGCACGCTTGTCGCGCAGATGCAGTACATCGAAAAATTTATGCTCGTTGCTGGCTTCCACGGCATACAGTTTCTCCATAAAATCGTCACCATTTACAAGCTGGTCGGCAATGTAGCGAATGCGCAGGCGTCTGTTTTCTTTGTTTAAAAGCGGTGGAGGCACCCTGAACATTTCAATGAAACGGTTGTTGCATTCGAGAGTTTCGTTGTCGCTGCCCACTACCATCAAGCCTTCTTCCACTGCATCGAAAACTGAAATAATCAAGGAATAGGCCCTTTGGATTTCGCTCTCTGTCTTTTTGCGTTCGTGGATTTCGAGCGCCAGCGAAATGATGTCGCTTAGGGAATTAATGTACTGCACCTCGTCTTGCTCCCAATGCCTTTCGCTGCTATGTTCACAGCTGATAATGCCTTGAATGGCGCCTTTCAATATGATGTCGGCATCCAAGGTCGATTTTATGAAGTGAGGCCTCAAGTTTTTCGCATACAATTCTTGGGTGATGGGGTGGGTATGTGCGTCGTCGGCTACTACCACTTTGTCTTTTTCCAGGGTTGAACGGAATAGCTCTATTTCTGAAAGGTTAATGGGGTCGCGGGCATAGTCGTATTCTTTGTCGGAAGTATGTTCTTGGCACTGCAACTGTGGCGTTTTTTCTTTGTCTAAAAGCCAAATGCTCACACTATTAACTTCCAAAGTTTCTTTGGCAGTGTTGGTTATGAGTTTCATAGCATTGACGATGTCGCCCGAAATAATGCAATTTTCATTGGGGATGTTCAGAAGCGATTTTTGCATTCTCTCCCTGCTAGCCACTTGTTTTTTCTCTTCTGTAATGTCTAGAAACACACCGTTTATTTGTTTTTTCCCTTCTTGTATGGGGCTTATAAACATTTCTGCTTTCAGCCATTTTTCATGCCCTTTCGGTGTCAATATTTTAATCTCGGGTGCTATTTGCGTGTCTTCTTTGTGGTTGGAAAGCAAATCGACATACACATCTTTTCTGAATTCGGGCATTATTTGGTCCAATACCAAATTGGCATTCAGCATAATGTCTATTTCGTCGAATTCGAAAAATTCGTAGGCTCTGGAGCTGATGTATTTGAAGCTGATAATCGCATTTTGCAATATTTCCATATTGAAAATAACACCTGGCACATTTCCCGCCAATGCTTGTAGCTGCCCTTGTTTTTCTTTTAGCAAATCATAACTATTGTTCAATTCCAACTGCGATGTGCGCAACTGTTCCAAACTTTTCGAAAGCGCACTTTCTTTTTCCTCCAACTGTCTGTTTTTGGCTTTCAAATTGTGCATTAGTTCTTGGAAGTATTCCGAGTAAGAATACTGACAGAAAAGGATGGCGACAATATTGAGGGAAATAGCCCCAAAAAAGTTAATGTGCAAGAAATAAGGCTGGGAATAGATAGAAAGTGCAAAGTTTTTAGAATGGAAAAATGCGTCGGCTTGTGGCACCAGCAAGGCACAAAAAACGGTTATCAGCAAACAAAGGAAGTTTTTCATTTGGTTGCGCATGTCGAGCATTACGAAAATAACGCTGAACGAAGTGCCCAACCACACGTAAGTCACCAGTTGATACGGGAGCGTATTGTTCGACACATAAGAACCTAAAATGAGAATGGTAAACTGCGAGAAAAGGAAAAAAGTAAACTTGCTGACATCTGAACCAAAAAAACGAGTAATGACAAAAGTACACAAATACACAAAGGTGCACACCAAAATAGTACCTAGTGCAAGGGTAGGAGGTTCGAGGGTTGAAAAATAGAGGCTAAAAAAGGAGAGAAGGATTCCTGCAAAGAAAGAGATGGAGTTGACTAAATGAATCTTTCTTTTCTGCATAAAAGACATGCCATCTCTTACGCCCGACTCAGTTATTTTTTTTATAAAGTCCAATCAGATTTCTTTGTGTTGTCTACGTTATATTTGTGTATTTTGTTAATGTAATGTTTCATTCGCTTTTTAAAATTTCGTATTCTGTAATCCCGTCTTAATTGCAAATAAAATATTGTCTTCGTCTTTGCTTGTATGTAATGTTTGTCTGTTTTTTATCGTAACAAATTTCCGTCATTGTCTGCCTTTCTCAAACTCAATTGTATTACTAAACCTACATGAAAAAGAAATTATTTTTACTTGATGCGATGGCCCTCATTTACCGTGCTCACTTTGCTTTTAGCAAAACGCCGCGCATCAATTCCAAGGGCATGAACACGGGCGCCACTTTGGGGTTTACCAACACCCTGCTCGAAGTGCTGAACAAGGAAAAACCCACCCATATTGCCGTTGCATTCGATAGGCAGGGGCCTACCTTTCGTCACGAATCGTTCGAGGCATACAAGGCACACAGGCAAGAACAACCCGAGGATATCACACTGGCTATTCCTATCTGTAAACAAATCTTAAAAGGTTTTGGAATTCCAGTTTTGGAAATGCAAGGCTTTGAGGCTGACGATATTGTGGGTACACTTGCCAAAAAAGCTTCAGCGCAGGGGTATCAGGTATTTATGATGACTTCCGACAAGGATTACTGCCAATTGGTGAACGAATCAGTATTTGTATACCGCCCTGCATTCATGGGCAATGGGCCAGAGGTGTTCGATATACCCAAAGTTTTAGCAAAGTTCAACATTAACAAAGTTGAACAAGTAATTGATATATTGGGACTTATGGGAGATAGTGTAGATAATATTCCAGGTATTCCCGGCATAGGAGAGAAAACGGCACAAAAACTAGTAGCCGAGTATGGCAGTGTGGAAAACCTAATTGCCAACGCAGACCAACTCACGGGCAAACTAAAAGAAAATGTGGTCAAATTTGCCGAACAAGGCCTGATGTCCAAAAAACTGGCCACTATTCACACCGATGTGCCAATTGCATTCGAAGAAGCTTCATTTGCCTACACAGGCCCTGAAAAGGAAATTATTTTACCAATTTTCGAGGAGCTAGAGTTTAAAACCTTGTCTGCCAAACTGTTTTCTACAAATACTGAAAACAACAAGACCACTGCAAAATCCACTTCCAACGCAGGAGCCCAAATAGGTTTATTTGATGCACCCCCAGCTGCAAAGAAAGAAAGCGATTCAACAAATGTTGAATTGGACGAACTGTTTGAAACACCCAATTACTTGCCAAGAAAAAAATACAACATCCACAACAATCCGCACGATTATTACATAGCTGATAGTCAGGCGAAAATACGTGATTTGGTAAAGTACCTGCAATTGCAAGAAGAGTTTTGTTTCGATACCGAAACAACTAGTACCGATGCTTTGCAAGCCGAATTGGTGGGTATGTCTTTTTGCTATTACCAAAGTGAGGCCTATTATGTACCTTTTCCCGAAAATAGAGAAAAAGCAATTGCATTACTTGAAGTATTTAAGCCTGTTTTTCAAGATGTTAACATTATGAAAATTGGTCAGAACTTGAAGTACGATCTACATGTTTTGGCCAACTATGGTTTAGAGGTGAAAGGTGCCTTGTTCGATACCATGTTGGCACATTACCTTATCGAACCCGATATGCGCCACGGAATGGATATTTTGGCCGATAGCTATTTGGATTACATTCCTGTTTCTATCGAAGAATTGATAGGTAAAAAAGGTGATAATCAGGGAAATATGCGTCAGGTTGAATTGTCTAAAATAGCCGAATATGCTGCAGAAGATGCTGATGTTACCTTTCGACTTAAGAAATGCTTTGTACCTATTGTAAAGAAAAATAATCTTGAAAAGCTATTTTTTGAAGTAGAAACACCTCTTATTCAAGTACTTGCCGATGTTGAGCGTGCGGGTGTGAAGGTAGATGTAGATGCCTTGGCCGAACTATCTGAAAGCCTAAGTGCCGATATTCAGCTGACTGAAAATGAGGTATATGAGCTTGCAGGTCAGAAATTCAATGTTTCCTCGCCCAAACAGTTGGGTACTATTTTGTTTGAAAAGATGAAGATAGACCTCAAAGCCAAAAAAACAGCCACAGGACAATACGCTACTGGCGAAGAAGTATTGTCAAAATTGGCTTTTGGAAATCCTATAGTAGATAAAATATTAGAATACAGGGAGTTGTGTAAATTAAAATCTACTTATGTCGATGCACTTCCTACCCTGATAAGTTCTGCCGACGGCCGCATACACACTTCTTTCAACCAAGCAGTTGCTGCCACGGGTCGTTTGAGTTCTACCAATCCAAACCTTCAGAATATCCCTATAAGAACCGAAAAAGGTCGCGAAATAAGGAAAGCATTTATTCCACAAGACAATGATTATGTGATACTTTCGGCCGATTATTCGCAAATTGAACTGCGCATAATGGCGGCTTTTTGCGAGGACGAAACCATGATGGAAGCTTTTCGAAATGGCATGGATATTCACGCTTCTACTGCCTCCAAAATATTCAAAGTGCCTTTGGAACAAGTTACTTCAGACATGCGACGAAAAGCCAAAACTGCCAATTTCGGCATTATATATGGCATCTCCTCTTTTGGCCTTTCGCAGCGATTGAATATTCCCAAAAAAGAAGCAGCAGAGATAATTGAAAGCTATTTTGCACAATTTCCAGCCGTAAAGAAATACATGGATACCGTGATTAATCAAGCAAAAAATAATGGCTTTGTCGAAACAATCTTACATCGAAAAAGATTCCTACGAGATATTAATTCGGCCAATTTCACCCAAAGAGGCATGGCCGAACGCAATGCCATCAATGCACCCATACAAGGTTCGGCAGCCGATATCATCAAAATTGCGATGGTCAATATTCATCGTTGGATGAAGGAAGAAAAGCTAAAATCGAAAATGGTTTTGCAGGTGCATGACGAACTTGTATTTGAGGCACACAAAAACGAGTTGGACATTTTGAAAACCAAAGTCGAGCATTTTATGAAAAATGCGCACCCACTTTCGGTTCCTATGGAAGTAGGTATTGGGGTAGGCCGCAATTGGCTTGAAGCCCATTAGTTATACATGAAGAACTCCTTTTTCGTTTAGTAGCGGCAAGGTTACCAAGTTTTCATCGATAATAGAGTCGGGGACAAAAATGAATTTTTTGTCGAATAGCTTTTGACCGACATAATAACTGAGCCAATATTCATTGGTAAGTTGGAAAACTTCTGGCGAAATGGGTTCAATGGGGGTAAAGGAATGGGGCGCTACTAGCGGGAAACCGTGCCTAAGCGTGGAGGATTGTCTTTTTTCACCGTCCACCAGTCCATATCCTTTCGAACAAATCAAGGCATTTTCCAACGGAAAATCGTTATGGTTCAACAAATACACCACCCATTGTATTTCGTCGGGCAAAGCACGTTTTACAATAGCAATTGAAACACCTTTTACGGCGGGGAAGTCAATATCTTTTTTCATTCGTTATTGGTAAAAACAATTTCTGCAGCGTGCTTCATAGTGTTCGGCCGCACCTATGAAAACAGATTGTTGGTTTTCTTTAGTTTTTCGGTAGGTATGGTTGGCCGTTTTTCCGCAAACAGAGCAAATGGCGTGAAGTTTACTTACAAATTCGGCCACAGCCATAAGTTGCGGCATAGGGCCAAATGGGCGGCCTTCCGAATCGGTATCAAGTCCTGCTACTATCACTCTATGTTTTTGGTTTGCCAATTGTTGGCTTATTTGTACCAATTCATTGCCAAAAAATTGAGCCTCGTCAATGGCAATGCTGTCACCAGATTGTATGTGATCCAATATTTCTGTGGGCGTCTGAATGGCAATGGCTTCTTTGCTCCATTCGCTGTGCGAAACGATGTCGGTAGGGTGGTAGCGGTTGTCGATTTTGGGTTTGAATACTTTAACTGTTTGTTTGGCTATTAAAATACGGTTTACTCTTCGAATCAATTCCTCTGTTTTTCCCGAAAACATGGAGCCGCATATCACTTCTATCCAGCCGATATGGCTGGGATTTTCGTTCATCACATAGTCGTCGGAAAAGAAACCTTGCACCAATCTATTTTTTTAATGTCGTTTTGACCTTGTAATCGGCATCGGTAATGCCTTTTTTAATCTTGTTCAGTTTGCCTTGCAAAAGACGCTTTTTGAAACCCGAAATTCGGTCGGTAAAAAGAAGCCCTTCTAAGTGGTCGTATTCATGCTGTATGATACGGGCTTGCATGCCAACAAATGTTTCCGTGAATTCGACCCAATTTTCATCGAAATAGTGCAGTGTAAGGCTTTCTTGGCGGCCTATGTATTCGCGAATGCCCGGAATGCTCAAGCAGCCTTCTTCAAACTCCCACTCGGTTCCCTTTTGTTCGAGGATGGTGGGGTTTACAAATACCTTTTTGAAATTTTTACATTCTTTTTTGTCTAAAGCAGCCCCATCTACCACAAAAATACGCTTGCTAATTCCGATTTGGGGAGCAGCCAAGCCTACACCACGCGCTTGGTACATGGTTTCAAACATATCCAATACGAGTTTTTGGATGGTATCGGTTTCCGATCTTTCGAAATTGATAGCTCTTTTGTTCAGCACGGGATCGCCATAGAGCACTATTGGGAATATCATGGAAGTAGGCAATTTTTGCAAAAGTAATCTATGGGCAACGATTCTGAAAACAAACTTTAAAGCGAAGATGGCTTTGTTTTCATACCTTGCGGAGTTTTTGTATTTTCATTAAAACAATTAGCATTTGCTTAAGTTCTTTGTTGCCCTTCTCTTTTGTGTGATAGCATGCAGTTCCAATGTTTTGGCACAATACAAACTTTTGCACCAAGATGCCGAAATGTCTAGGGCCATTCGATTGGGCTTGCACCACGTGTACAATTTCGAGTTTGACAAAGCCCAACCCTATTTTTTGGAGATTAAAAAGAAGTATCCGCAGCATCCTGCTTTTGCTTTTTCGCAAGCCTTGGTACTGTTTACAAAAAACTTCCCAATGAAACCCGGTCACCCCGATTACAAGCTTTTTGAAAGCCATGTTAAAGAGTGCCTCGAAAAAGCGATGACCATTTTGGAAAAAGACCCTAAAAATGCCGATGGTCTTTTTTGTGCATTATCGGCCAATAGTTACCAAGCACTCATGCATTCTTTTTCGAAAGATTATTTACAAGCAGTCAATTCGGCCAGAAAAGCCTATGGCTTCATCAAACAGGGTTTTGCCATCAAAAAAGAGTATCCCGATTTCTACTATTCGTCGGGCATGTTTTATTACTATGCCAAACAATATCCCGAAACGCATCCTATGGCCAAACCTCTGATGGTGTTTTTTGAAGATGGAAACAAAGAAAAAGGATTGAATGATTTGAATATTAGCATGTTGCGAGGCATTTACACCAAACAAGAATCGATGATGTTGCTTTCTTATTTGTATGTGAAATACGAAAATAAGCCAGCCAAATCGCTGGAGTATAGTGAGAAGTTTTATTACAATTACCCTCAAAATCCCTTTGCTATAGCTAGATATATCGAAGGATTGATTTTGACCCAAGAATATGCCAAAGCTGAGGACTTGTTACCCAAATTACGCCAGTCATCTTCCGATTTTTTCAGGGTTTTTGCCGAAGTGTATGGGGCAATACTGGAAGAAAAATTCAACAAGAGAAAAGACCTTGCCAAGCAGCACTATTTGATAGCCTTGCAAATGTGTGCAGCCTTGCACCATAAAACCGACGACTTGCAAAGTTTTTGTTATCTTGGGCTTGGCCGTATAGCCGATGCAGCGCGCGACCGAAAAAATGCGGTTTTGTACTATCGCAAAGCACTAGATTTGGCTGAATACGAGTCGGTAAAAAAAGAATGCAAGCAACGATTGCAGCAAAATGGGCAAATGGCCAATCGTCATGCCAAATAGCATCCTAATCCTTTTGTCTTCGGCCACAAAAAATCTCTTATTTTTGCCAAATGGATAAGAAAGTAATACTCATTATAATGGACGGTTGGGGCATTGCGACCAACACCAAAGTTTCGGCGGTAGATGCGGCCGAAACTCCTTTTGTAGATTCATTGTACGCTAAATACCCACATAGCAAGCTTGAAGCATCGGGACTTGCAGTAGGTTTGCCAGCAGGGCAAATGGGCAATTCCGAAGTAGGACACATGAACATAGGTGCAGGAAGAGTAGTGTACCAAGATTTGGTAAAAATCAATCTTTCGGTCGAAAATAAGTCTTTGCAAAAAGAACCCGTGTTGGTCGAGGCCTTTGAGTACGCCAAGAAAAACAACAAGAAAGTACACCTGATAGGGTTGGTTTCCGATGGCGGTGTACACTCGCACATCAACCATTTGAAAGGAATTTGTTCGGCCGCAGCCGATTTTGGATTGCAAAATGTGTTCATACATGCCTTTACCGATGGGCGCGATACCGACCCGAAAGGCGGCATTGCTTATATGAAAGAGTTAGATAGCCATATTGCCAAAACTGGTGCAAGAGTGGCTTCGGTTGTTGGTCGCTATTACGCTATGGATCGCGACAATCGTTGGGAGAGGGTGAAACTTGCCTACGATGTAATGGTGAAAGGGGTGGGCAGACCAGTGATTGATGTGGAAAAAGCCATTTTGGAGTCGTATAACGAGGGCATTACCGACGAATTTATCAAACCAATTGTGGTGGTCGATAGCCTAGGCAAACCTTTGGCCAATATCGAAGAAGGCGATGTAGTGCTTTGTTTTAATTTTCGTACCGATAGGGGTCGCGAAATTACGATGGCGCTTACGCAACAAGACTTTCACGAGCAGGACATGCATAAACTCAATTTGTACTATGTCACCCTCACCAATTACGATGATTCTTTTCAAGGGGTGAAAGTTATTTTCGATAAAGACAACCTTTCCAATACTTTGGGCGAAGTGTTGGCCAATGCTGGTAAAAAACAAATACGCATAGCTGAAACCGAAAAATACCCTCACGTTACATTCTTCTTTTCTGGGGGTAGAGAAAAAGAGTTTGTAGGTGAAAAAAGATTGTTGTGTCCATCGCCAAAAGTGGCCACTTATGACTTGAAACCCGAAATGAGTGCGCTAGATATTCGCGATGCCATTATTCCAGAATTGAAAAAACAAGAAGTCGATTTTGTTTGCTTAAACTTTGCCAATCCCGACATGGTAGGGCATACTGGTGTATTTGAAGCTGCTGTAAAAGCCTGTGAAACAGTAGATAAGTGTGTGAATGCTGTTGTTACTACTGCTTTAGAAAATGGATATACGGCCATCATTATTGCCGACCACGGCAATGCCGATTTCATGATAAACGAAGATGGTACGCCCAACACTGCCCATACCACCAATCTTGTACCTTGTATTTTGGTCGATAGAAATTACCAAAAACCAATCAAAGACGGGAAATTGGGTGATTTGGCGCCAACCATTTTGCAGCTAATGGGCGTAGCACAACCCAATGAAATGACGGGTGAGTCGCTTTTGTAAAGAAAGGCGTAAAATACATAAAAATCTATTCATGTATTGGTCTGCCATAGGTTTGGAGGATAACTAATCTTATTTTAATTTATCTCTTCCAAGATGGCTTTATTTTTGAAGCCATAAAATGCAATTTCACTATGGACGCTCCTGCCATTTCGTCTAGTTCTGCTACCTCAAAGGTTTCCAATTTCGATTTGTCGGGAACATTGATGGAGTTGAAAAAGTACCTTCCTGCGCAGGCGCCCTTGAAAGACTTTATTTTTCAAAACAGTCTCGAGTGCTTTCAAAACTACCCGTTCTTCGATGGCATTTCAAAGGCTTCGGAAATTTTTGGCTACAAAGTGTTTCTTTCTGTCGACGATTTCAGGAAGTTTTACCATTCGGGGCGCGTAAGAGAAGATGTTTTAGACAAAATTATTCTTCTTAGGAAAGGAGAGGAGAAGTTTGACGAGTGGAAACAGAAACTTTTGTTCAAGCGTTATGATGAGTCGTATCCTCGCCGCATCGGTCAGTTACGCGACAGATTTATCGCTCATTTCGATGTTGATTTCGACTATTTAATTCTTCCAAAATTATTTCGAATAGTATGCAGTTACCTCGACCAAGGCATTTCTATTTGGAACTTTCCGGTTTGGCAGCAAGGCTTTTTGCTATCCATTCAACAAATGGAAGAAAGCAGCTTGACCAGTTTTTTTAAGACCAAGCGGGTGAAAAAAATGCTTTTGGAAGGCCGTTTCGACATTCCTTACTTATTGGAAATATTAGTTGGGAACGAGTCGTATTATGAGCAATACCTTTTTGACCAGCAGTTTGCACATCCAGGTTGGTCGGGTATGGTATCGGTTTTGGAAGACCGCCCAGAAACCCTAATGGACAGGAAAAAAATCTCTTTGAATGATTTGATTGCTTTCGAGTTGTTGTTGGAGATAGACGAGATTTCGGCCCGTTGGGGAAACAATTGGTCGTGCATGGAATTGAAAGATGCCCCTCTCAATCTTTTTGCCGATTACACCAAAACGGAATTGCACGAAATACATGGTATTTGGCAAGAAGCCTTTGAGTGGAGTTATTACGACGAAGTGTTGGCAGGATTGAAATCGACACGAAACCAAACACATCCCGTTTCTTCCAAGTCTTTTCAGGCACTTTTTTGTATAGACGATAGAGAAATTTCACTTCGCGACTATTTAGAAAGAAACGACTTGCGTTGCGAAACTTTTGGCACTCCAGGCTTTTTCAATGTCGAGTTTTATTTCCAACCCGAAAATGGCAAATCGTACACCAAGCTTTGTCCAGCACCCATTACGCCTAAATATTTGATAAAGGAAATTGGGACGCATGCTTGGGAAAACGAAAAAGACATTCATTTTGCCAAAAGCACATATTCCTTGTTTGCCGGCATGATTATTTCGCCCATGTTGGGGTTGTGGACGGCAGTTGAACTGGCTTTGAATATTTTCAAACCCTCTATGAGCCCTGCCACCGCTTCTTCTTTCAAGCACATGGATAGGGTATCGAAACTTACCATCGAAAACGAAAGTCCCGAATTGGAAAATGGCTTGCAAGTGGGTTTTACACTTGACGAAATGACCAATAGGGTGGAGGGATTGCTAAGGAGCATAGGGTTAGTACAGAATTTTGCGCCCATTGTGTATGTAGTAGGGCATGGTGCCTGCAGTGTGAACAATCCTTTTTATGCCACCATGGATTGTGGAGCTTGTTCGTGCCGACCAGGTTCTGTCAATGCCAGAGTGTTGTGTTTCATGGCCAATCATCCAAAAGTCAGGGAAAAACTAGCAGAAATAGGGTTGGTGATTCCTTCCGAAACACAATTTTTGGGCGGCTTGCACGACACCACCCGCGATGAAATCGTTTTTTACGACGAAGCCACCTCGCTTTCGTCCGAAAATATGGCGAAACATGCTGAAAATGTGTTAGTTTTTGAAAAAGCATTGGATTTGAATGCCAAAGAAAGATCTCGAAGGTTTGAATCGATAGACACCAAACAGTCGGCCCAAGAAATACATAAACAAGTAAAAGCAAGGTCGGTTTCTTTGTTCGAGCCTCGTCCCGAGTTGGACCATGCCAACAATTGCCTCACCATAGTGGGAAGCAGGGAAATGACCAAGCAACTCTTTTTAGACCGTCGTTCGTTTTTGAATTCGTATGATTATAAAAGCGATGCCGACGGCAGTTTGCTTTTTTCTGTTCTGAAGCCAATTGCACCTGTGTGTGGTGGCATAAATCTGAGCTACTATTTTGCCCGCGTCGATAATCAAAAATTGGGTGCAGGCACAAAGCTTCCCCACAATGTGATGGGTTTGATAGGAGTAGCCAACGGAATAGACGGAGATTTGAGGCCTGGTTTGCCAAGCCAAATGGTAGAGGCACATGACCCAGTGCGCCAAATGCTGATTGTAGAGCATTTTCCTGAAGTGGTACGGGATACCTTGAAAAAGCTTCCCTCTTACGAGTTTTATTTCAACAATTGGATGCATGTAGTGGCATTAAATCCAGAAACTGGCCAAATGTTCCTTTTCGAAAGAGGAGATTTTGTGCCCTATGAGCCGCTGAAAAAAGAGATTGAAACGGTAGCCGACATCACTCTCAAACTGGAAGAAAGCCATAGTCTAGGCAATATTCCGGTATTACACATCAATTAATTTGCATAATGATTCAGTTTTTGCCTTTGTTTTTGCTCACCCCTTTTATTGGATTTGTCCTTAGCATGGCCATTCCAAACAAAAAGGAAGTTTTGTTGTCCCGTTTTTCTTTTTCCGTAGCAGGCATACAACTCTTGCTCACTTTGGGCTATGCTATTGTGTGGCTGTACAAGGGGCATCCCACGCTGGATAGTGACGACTATGTGCTATATGCTTCGCCAGATTATACATTTTTTATCGATTTGTGTTTCGACAAAATTACTTTCGTTTATTTGGTGGTAGGTTCCTTTCTTACCTTCCTTGTAACGGTGTACAGCCGTTATTACTTGCATCGCGAAAAAGGCTACAAGCGCTTTTTTAACACGGTTTTGTTCTTTTATTTGGGTTATAATCTAACAGTGCTTTCCGGCAATTTGGAGACACTTTTTGTGGGATGGGAGATACTTGGAATTTCTTCCTTTCTGCTCATTGCCTTCTATCGCGACCGTTTTATTCCCGTCAAAAATGCCATCAAAGTATTTTCGTTGTACAGAGTGGGCGATGCTGGTGTGATATTGGCTATGTGGGCAAGCCATCATTTTTGGCACGAAAATATCACGTTTATAAAACTGAATAATTACGAATTGGTACATGCGCAAATGTCGAACCACAGCGTGACGGGAGTTTTCATTTCACTGATGATTTTGGTTGCGGCAGCCGTAAAATCGGCGCAATTGCCTTTTTCGTCGTGGTTACCCCGAGCCATGGAAGGTCCAACCCCTTCAAGCGCCATTTTTTATGGCTCACTTTCGGTACACATAGGGGTATTTCTTCTGCTTAGGACTTTCCCTTTTTGGGAACATCAGCTTTCGGTACGCATTTTGATAGCTGTTATAGGATTTTGTACTTGTTTGCTTGCTAATGGAATAGCAAGGGTGCAGTCTTCCGTAAAAAGTCAGATTGCTTATGCCTCTATCGCCCAAATAGGTTTGATATTTATCGAAATGGCATTGGGGTGGAAAGATGTGGCCTTGATTCACTTTGCTGGCAATGCATTTTTGCGTACCTACCAACTACTTGTTTCGCCATCTATTGTAAGCTATTTGATAAAAGAACAATTTTTCAACTTTATACCTCGTCGGCTTACCATCGAAGATTATGTGCCTAAATGGGTAGAAAACACTTTTTTTATTTTGTGTTTGCAAGAATGGCACCTTGATAGGATAACCTATAACATCTATTGGAGACCTTTGAAATTGGTGGGCAGAAAGCTGAATTTTATCCAAATGAGCCACATTTGGTGGTTTTTTCTTCCCACCTATCTTGTAGGTTTGTTCAGCGTGTATCACAATGGATTGATTACGCCTGGCTTGGGCGAGTATTTGCCCTTTATGTTTTCATTCATTGGTTTGCTGATGGTGTTGAAATCATTTGCCGAAAAAAGCAATGTTGAAAAGGCTTGGTTACTGGTTATCATGAATCACTTTTGGGTAGCATTGGCTATCGCATTCAATGAAAACTTCGATTTCACCGACATTCATTTGTACCTGAGCGGTGTATTGGTGGCTGGTGTATTGGGGTATGCGTGCATCAAACGATTGAAATATCTGGAAAAAGACTTGAATTTGGCACAATATCAAGGATATGCTTATCGGCATCCGATACTTGCACTTAGTTTTCTGCTTTCCTGTTTGGGGCTATCAGGTTTCCCAATCACTCCTACATTTATTGGCGAAGATTTGATTTTTAGCCACATTCACGAAGACCAAATCGTATTGGCTTGTTTTGTGACGCTAAGTTTTATCATCGACGGTTTGTCAATTATTCGCATGTATGCCAGGCTGTTTTTAGGCCCGCACATCAAATCGCCCACCGAAATGGCCTATCGTTCGGCATAAACGCGCATAAAAGGCTGTATTTTATTGTGCAGCGAAATGAAGTCGTTTTCAAAGTGCTCAAATTTGGCATTCAGTTCGAAGTGGTGTTTGTGAAGCAGGGTGGTTATTTCTGCGTCGTCCCCGTTTATTTTCTCTACTATTTCGTTTCCTTCTTCTTTTACTTCTCTTTTAAGTTTGGTAAAGTTCTTTTTGTGATTTTGAAAAGAGTTTTCCAAGTCGGCAAGCTCATTTGGTTCCTCGATTTTATGCTTGTAGGCAAGTTTGTCGAGCTGGCATTTGAATATGTTCAGTTCTTCTTCGTAAAAAGAAAGCTTGGCGTTCCAAATACTGTTGTCGTATAGAAATGTTTCAATTGCTGGGTTTTCGAAGGTTAGCGTGTTGTTCATTTAGGTTTGGTTTTAGAAAGTAAGGTAAATTTTTTATTTCGCAATAAAATGTGCTGAGATTCGGTGATTTGACAAACATTTCTACTACATTTGGGGTTAATATAAAAATTTCACTAAAAAATAGTACTTAAACACTTTAAACATGAGGAAAACTTTACAAACAACATTGCTCTTCTTTGTTGGGATGAGCGCAGCCATGTCTCAAAAGATAGTTGGCTATTTGCCCGAGTACCAATGGTCGACCTATGGGTCAAACGTCCAATTCGACAAACTAACAGATGTAAATTACGCTTTCATGAATCCCACTACTACGGGAGAATTGAGTAGCGACGGAACTAACGTATTTGGCTTCGACTACAACATATTCGACCAAGTAAAAACGAGATGTGTTCAAAACAATGTACGTTTTCATTTGGCAGTAGGTGGGGCAGATCCAAATGGCTCTAGAAAACAAAGGTTGTTCAATGTGTGCTCCAATTCTACCACTAGAGCCAATTTTGTGAACAAACTTGTTGCGTTTGCCAAAACAAACAAATTGGCAGGTTTGGACATTGACTGGGAATTTCCGACAACAACGACTGAGATAGCTGCTCACAAGAGTTTTATTTCAGAATTGCGCACCAAGATTAACTCCGATTATCCAGGTTGCATTTTGTCTATAGCTGTGGGTGGCGAATATTTGACCAACCCAAGCCATCTTCAGTATATCGACGCAAGTGTATTTCCGCTGGTTGATATTGTGTACATCATGGCGTACGATTTTCCAGTTTATCATACCGGTGCAGGTGCTCAACACAGTTCGCTAACCAATGCACAAGGTAGTATGGAAGCCTGGAATACGAAAGGGGTGCCTTACAGCAAAATGATTTTGGGTGTTCCTTTTTATGGAAAGTCTTCTGACCGTACGGGCGTTGATCAATTGTATTCTGTTTTGTCGGCATCAAATCCTGCTACTGCCTTCACAGCCGACAATATGAATTATGGAGGTAAAACATATTATTACAACGGTAAGCCCACTTTAGAAAGCAAAGTTACTATGGCTTTAGGTAAAGGTTCACAAGGCATTATGATATGGGATGTAGCCCAAGACAGAAAAGACCAATATTCTTTATTATCTGTATTGAAGACAAAAGTAGACGCTACTTGTCCCGTTGCACAACCAAACTTGGGCTTAGATCAATCTATTTGTAAAGCAGGCGACACAAGGGTATTGGACTGTGGAGTTGACCCTACCTCTACTGTAACTGCTAAATGGTACAAAGACGGTACAATCATTAATAATGCAACAGGTAGAACCTATACGGCTAGTGCAGCAGGTCAGTATAAAGTAGTGCTTTCTTCGGGTTCTTGCAGCAAAGAATCGGTAATGAATTTAAGTATTGGCTCGTCAGTCACTACCCAAGGAGCTTCTCGTTGCGGAACCGGCGATGTCACAGTTTCGGTGGCTACTCCAGCCACTGGTAGCTTTTCGTGGTGGACTGCCGCGGTCGGAGGCACACAATTGGGCACTGGACGCAGCTATTTAGCTCCAAATTTGGCTACTACCGACACCTTTTATGTACAAGAAGTAGCAGCCAACCAGAAGAATTTCGGTCTTGGCAGAACAGATTTGATTGACAATGCAAACAACTATGCATGGCAAACAAAATTTGGTCAGTTTGCTCAAGTAATAACGGTTAATCAAAACTTATCCATTTTGTCTGTGAAAGCATTTTTGCTTTCAGGTGCAGCAGGGCAAGTAGTAAAAGTGACCGTTTACAACCAAGATGGACAAAATATTGTGGCCCAAGGAGCAGCCCAAACATTGTCCGTAACCTCTAGTTTTTTCTCTCCAACTGTGATTTCGGCAGGTATTAATCTTTCGCCAGGCACTTATTACTTAGCTATCGAAGGCTCGGTACCTAATTATGCTACTGGTTCGAAAGCAAATACCATTGCGATGCAAACAGCACCTGCCGACCAAGCGGTATATTCTGCTTTAGATGGCACCACCACCGTAATGACCATGAAAGGAAATGCAATTCAGCGTTTTAGTGCAACGGGTTACATAGATCAACCTTCGCCTGCCGGAGGGCAATCTGGTTTTTATGGTCAAATTTTCGATGTGCAAATACAAACGGGAACGGCAGCATCTAATTGTGGGCGCGCTTTAGCAATTGCTACCATCACTTCGGGTGCCACCACTTCATTGGGCGTAGATGCGCAAACTAAAACGGTTTGTGTTGGAAACGACGGTTTGGTTACGGTTAAATCTTCCGAATATGGTATCAGCTATCAAGCATACATTGGCACAACTGCCTATGGTCTACCAGTGTCGGGAACTGGTTCCAACATCACACTCACACTGCCTGCAGCCGATCTTACTACATTTGCGGGCTCTAACAATTTTGCCAATGTGAGTGTACAAGCCACCAAAGCAGGTTGCGGCCCTTCTACCTTGAGCGACACAGCGGGAATTAGACTTAGTGCAAAACCTAATTCAGCATTGTTGGCAAGTGGCAGCTCAGTTTGTTCTAGTGTTAACAGTGCTACTGTGACCGTTGCAGGTACAAAAACAGGAGAATCATACCAAGCAATATTGGGTACTGCTTCTGTTGGGCAATTGGTAACAAGTACTGGCGGAACAGTAACTCTCAATGTTCCTGTTAGTTCTTTGGCAAGTGGATGGAATACCATTAATGTAAGTGCTTCTATTTCAGGTTGCTCTGTCGTTAATTTGACCGACACTGCGAGGGTGAGATTGAGTACTTTACCAAGTGCAGCATTGACTGTGACTGGCAGCAGGGTGTGTTCTAACACCAATAATGCTACTGTGACCATTGCAGGAACAAAAACTGGAGAATCTTATCAGGCCTTTTTGGGAAATACAAGTGCAGGCACTTCAGTATCTAGTACAGGAGGAAATGTGTCGTTGAGCATTCCTGTCTCTTCCTTGTCTGCAGGTTGGAATACTCTAAGTGTAAGGGCTTCAATAGTAGGTTGTTCTACTGTGAATTTGGCCGATACGGCTGCGGTATCTTTGAGCTCGGCTCCTGTTGCTCCCGGTACAATTACAGGTTCGGCCAGTGTTATCGACAATCAATCAAATGTGAGTTATTCTGTAACACCCGTTGCCAATGCCACCAGCTATGTTTGGACTTATACACCCTCTACAGGAGTTACATTGAATGGGACTTCTAATTCAATTACGGCTTCATTTGTGTCTGGTGCTGCTTCTGGCAATTTGACTGTGAAGGCCTCTAATAGCTGTGGTACAAGTTCTGCTTCGCCTGCTAGAACCATCTCCGTAACAAAAGCTACAGGAGTTGAGGAATTGTGGTTGACTTACGGTTTGTCTGTCTCTCCCAATCCATCTGCTTCCGATTTTACATTGCGTATCAACCAAATTTCACCTGTCAGCTTGGTTGTGTACAACACCATTGGCGAGCCAGTTGAAGTTTTGTCATCCCTTAACGATCAGTTAAGTTTTGGAAACAATTTGGTACCAGGCGTTTACATGGTAAAAGCTACCATAGCAGGAAAAAATGCTTCCTTCAAAATAGTGAAGCAATAAGTTGTCTGACATTTTTTGCAATAAAGGCTAACTGAAAAGTTAGCCTTTATTGTTTGTGCCAAACGGAATAGAAAGGATTTTTTTCAATTTGTTGCATAAGCAAATAGGCTTGTTTAAGGCCTAATTTTGGGCATTTTTTGTATCTTGTGACAAAATATTCCATTTGATGTACCACCTGGAAACCTGGTTGCTGTCTATTTCGGTGCTGATTACATTTAGCATTCTCATAGCCAAATTGAGCAACAACACAGGCCTTCCCATACTTATTTTATTCTTGGCTGTTGGCATGTTGGCTGGTTCCGAAGGGCCAGGTGGCATACATTTCAATAGTCATGAAATAGCCCAGTCAATTGGCATCATATCGCTCATTTTCATCCTTTTTTCAGGAGGTTTGGAAACTAAATGGGCAGAGGTGAGGCCTATTATGTGGCCTGCCATTTCGCTTTCTACTATTGGGGTGTTTCTGACTACACTGGCGGTGGGTGTTTTTGTTCATTTTGTTTTTGGCATCTCCTTCAAAGTTAGTTTGTTGTTGGGTGCGGTGGTGTCTTCTACCGATGCAGCCGCCGTTTTCTCTATTCTCAATACTCGGAAGTTGCGGTTGCGTGGCAGCGCGCGACCAATGTTGGAATTTGAATCTGGAACCAACGACCCAATGGCGGTTTTTTTGACTGTTGCGATGATAGAAATCATCACGGGTCAATCGCATGGATTTTGGTCGCTGTGTTTCGACTTTGTAATGGAAATGGGAGTGGGGCTATTGGCAGGCGTGTTTATGGGTCGTTTGTTGGTTTTTTTGTTGAATAGGTCCAATTTCCCTATCGATGGATTTTATACCGTTTTTGCGCTTGCTTTTTCTGTGTTTATATACGCGCTTACTGTTTCGCTTCATGGCAGTGGTTTTTTGTCGGTTTACGTGGCAGGACTTATCGTTAACCACTACGAAGTGGTGCATAAAAAAGCGATAGTCCGTTTTTTTGATGGGATTGCATGGCTTTCACAAATAGGCATGTTTTTGGCATTGGGCTTGTTGGTATTTCCGAGTGAGCTATTGGACAATATTTGGGGCGCCATCCTCATTGCGTTGTTTTTGATTTTGGTAGCAAGGCCTATTGGCGTGTTTGCATCACTCTTGTTTTTCAAGATACGGTTGAAAGAAATATCTTTTATTTCATTGGTCGGTTTGCGTGGTGCGGTGCCAATTATTTTGGCTACTTTTCCGATGATTGCAGGTATTCCAGAGGCCAACTGGATTTTCAATGTGGTATTTTTTATCGTCATTTCTTCTGCCTTACTGCAAGGTTGGCCATTGCCGCTTTTGGCCAAGTGGCTACATATGGACAAGCCATACAAGAAAAAAATCACATCGCCCATAGAATTTAGCGACTACGAAAACAGCAACATGCAAATGTTCAATCTTTCCATTAGCGACCACAACCCATATATTGTCAAAAAACCAATTGTAGAAATTCCGATTTTGAGGGGGAGTTTGGTCGTGACG
This sequence comes from Cytophagales bacterium, assembly GCA_044349205.1. GTDB lineage: Bacteria > Bacteroidota > Bacteroidia > Cytophagales > UBA9547 > UBA9547. The sequence continues at coordinate 19,721 of JBIKRJ010000014.1, forward strand.
GTGTGTCGCGACGGCAAATATTTTGTGCCCAGCGGGGGTACTATTTTGGAAGTAGGCGACGAACTTCAAATTTTAGCCGAAGGCCGAAACGCCGAAAAACTGACCGCATTTTTCGAAGACACAGATTGAGGAAGTTTTGAAAATCGCTTCGACAAGCTCAGCAACTCTGCTTCGGCAGGTACAACTGGTTTTATATTGAAAATGGGAGAGATGGGTAGGAACTGTCAGGTGATAACACCCGACGGGGCAGAGATTATCTTCAGATAGAAGCAGATTGATTACAGCTCAAAAAATGCTACAAGTTCCACTCGAAGAAAGTGAACGATTTGTAAATACAAAAATTCACAGGGCGAGTGAAAAGCTGTTTTCAAATACCTTAAAAGCAATTAAAAATGATCTTGAAAAGATTCAAAAAGCAATTCTTGAATTGATTAAAGCGGATGAAGAATTAAGCCGGTTGTTTGGTATTGTTACTTCTGTAGCAGGAATTGGAGAAGTAACAGCTATTGGAATCATTATTTCAACAAACGAATTTAAAGACATTAATGATTCTAAAAAATATGCTTGTTATGCGGGAGTAGCCCCATTTGTGAGGGAATCTGGCATATTCAGAGGGAAAGGGCGAGTCTCTTCTATGGCAAATAAAACTGTAAAATCTTTATTACTCATGGCTTCATTATCTGCTATCAAATACAATGAATCCATTAAGGCATACGATGAAAGAAAAGTAGCCGAAGGGAAAAATAAAATGTCGGTATTAAATGCAGTAAGAAATAAACTTATTCATTGCATTTTCTCCTGCGTAAAACAAAATATAAAATATGAAAAATTTTATACCAAATCACTTGTTTGAATCATAGAAATCAAAGGCGAGAACTTTGCCCAATTTCTTTGCCGTGTAAGGTGTTACCAACTGACAAAAATACCTATCAACAATTCGTTTAATCTCGACTTTCAACCTTGTCTGGTATACGTACCTACCACGGGGGTACATACGTGTGCGAGCGGTTGAAATAGCTGTTTTCAACAGCTAAAACATTTACTTTGGGCTTGTTGAATTGGGGCGTTGAAAACGCCGTTACTCGTTGCAAAGGAGTGCGATAGAAGCAACCGCACATTATCTTGTAAATAAAAAAGCCCTGTATGAACAGGGCTTTGTGTACGCGTAGGGATTCGAACCCCAAACCTCCTGATCCGTAGTCAGGTGCTCTATCCAATTGAGCTACGCATACGAATTGGGAGTGCAAAAGTAAGGTTTTTGTTGAAATTACAAACCCATAATTTGTTTGTTTTTAGGATATTTTACGCTGAATCGGAATCTCAACTTTTTGGTTTCAGATGGGTTTAATTTCAATTTCCAAAGCAATTTTCCAAATTCAGCTTGGTAGTTTCCTTCGCCCTTGTCCAATACTTCCACTTCTATGTCGCTATTTTTCGAAATGGGCAATTGGTCTTCCAATTCTATGAAAATACTTTCCGATTTTCCGTTGCGTATCGTGATTTCGTAGGCGTATTCGTCTTTTCTAAACGAGCCCAAAACTTTCTTGGAAGTGAAATCTTTGATGTTCTCTCGCTTCACAACTACTTTCTTGTCTCTTCCAAGCGATACATACAGGGTGTCGGAAGTTTTTTGTGGGTCTAT
>JBIKRJ010000156.1:0-5729 GCA_044349205.1 Cytophagales bacterium
TAGGCTTTTGGCGGCGCTGTTGGGTAAATTTTTTTCAAATTCTGGTCGAAAAGTTGCTGCCATTGAAGCTTCGTAGTTTTCGTTTATCCCTATTATAGAAGGGCTTTTGAACGAAATACCAGTTCGTATGTTGTCGTTCAATACATAGTTGATTCCTACTCTTAAATTGACACCCGTGCCTCGCACTTTAAGAGTCTCGTCGAAACTAAGACTGGTCATGATGTCAGGTTCGTTCAAATTTGTAAGCAAAAGTTCGCGGTACTGCCTACGCTGATTGTAATATAGGGTTACGATATTGAAACTAGCGCCAAAGTATACCTTGTTGTCGTAATTGCCCCCATATCCTGCACTCAGTTCATTGGCCGAACCACTAGAGACAACCGTTTCTTTTTGCAAAACAGTGGAAAGTCCATTTCGAGGTAACAAATTATAAAAACGGGTAGGATCATATGCAATTATCGAATCACCTTTGTATATGGGTGCAGGATTGATAATGTAGGAACCAAAAGCCAAATCTTCGAGCGTACGAATGTTGTTACGGTCGTAAAAACTTGAATTGTACCCATTATTGGCAGATAACACCAAATTGTCTGCAAAAGAACTAGCGTTGTTGTTGGTTTGGTAGGAAAAAGTATTCTGAAAGTTGGCCAATCTTGTATATCCCAGTGCAAAGGTTCCACCTCGCCATTTTGTTTCAACAATATCGTCTCTGAGTCGACAAAAGGCTGCGCCAAAGTTATTTATCGTAAAATTCACTTTTCTATCGTTCACAAAATCCACACCATCGGTACTAGTGGTGGTGGGTATAATAAATTGAGGATTGATACTCCATTCCGATTTGCGGTAAAACCCAAGTCCGGCCGGATTGGATGTTAACGAGGCCAAATCTGCTCCAAGTGCAGTTTGCGCGCCCGCTAAACCTAAAGTTCTGGCACTGCCATGTACTGCTGTTTGGGAAAATTGAAGGGCATTGGTCACATAACTACTTCCTTGTGCAAAAGATTTTACAGCCAATAAAGACACAAAACCTATTGTAAAAAAACGCTTTAACAAAACCATATACGATTGTTTATCTTCCTCCTTGAATTCTTCCGCCGCCGCCGCCGCCAAAACCACCGCCGCCGCCGCCCATTCTCATGCTTCCGCCGCCGCCACCGCCAAAACCACCACCTCGGGTTCCCCAATCATTTCCACCACCACTGCCCCCACGCCACTGATAATTGTCTTCAGGTTCTCTTCTGGGGCGACTGTAATTTTCGGAAGGCCTAGTATTAGTGCTGTTATATTCTCGGGGCTGTACATTACCACCCGAATTAGAATATTCGGTGCGTTGTGTGGACTGTGGGGTGCTATTTTCGGCAGGCACCGAATAATTGTAATTTTCCCTTGGTGCCACCCTGTTGGTGTAGGGGTTTTGCGGTTGCCCCTCAATTCGGGTATTGCTATTGCCAGCACCTTCTCTGTTTCCACCACCACGAGTGCCATAATCACCGCCGTAAGAAGGTGTATTATTATTGCGGGGTGCTTCAGCATACCTACCCGCAGGAGCTGTCGCCCCTGTACCTTGCATGGTGTTGCCCACAGGACGATTGCTAGGTGACGATCTGTCGTATATAGGCCCTGTAGTTCTGCTCACGAAGTTGCGATTGCGGTAATTGTCGTGAATGCCATAATATGGTTGCCAACCAAATCCGTTGTAACCATAGTAGGGATAACCAAAACCTCCATAAAAAGGACTGCCAAAGCCCCAACCAAAACCGTTGTATGGATGCCCAAAGCCACCGTACATGTAATTGTTCCAACCATACCCACCAAAGCCATAATAAGGCCAACACCAGTTATTGAATGAATAAAAGGGCATATATCCAAGACCCCAATTGTTGTAGAATGGGCTATTCCAACCATACCAACTGTTCCATCCCGAATGCCAGGAGGTGGAAAAACCAAGACCCCAACCCGACCAGCTGTTCCAAGAAATAACAGGTGAGATGTTCCAACGAGAACCACGCGCGCGACGGCGAAGGTTGAAATTGTTGTGCCTGTACCAATTCAAATCGGGATTGCTTTGATTCATAGATGTTCCGTTCTGTGAGGTAGTATTGTTGTTGTTGCTACCATAATAATTATTGATAGTGGTGGCATTTTGTTGAATGTTACCTTGTTTCCCTTCGTTTTTTTCAGCTTCAATGTATTTGTTGCTGTAGTTTGGGTTGGAAAATCTTTCATCCTGCTCGAAATTCTGAAAATCATTGTTGTTTTCGGGCGAAGGACTAGGATAAGTATAGTTTTTGCGGGGTGGATTGGTGGGCTCTACTTTTGTTTGAGCTCGATTCTTCTTTGAATCTGAAGAATTGAAATACAAGTCATCAGATTCGTCTTGCGCACTGAGTAACAGCGGGAATTCAAACGTAATCATTGACAAAAAGACCAAAACCAATCTAAACTTTTTCATTTTGCTTTGCTTTTACCAAGTTTAACGAAATATACTAGTTTTCGGTTTGCTAGTCGAATGAAAATTGAATTAATAATTCGATAAATCATCCTCGGAATATCAGATTTTCTTCGATTTCACTTGCACAAACGGCACGATAACCTCCTCTAAAGAAATGCCTCCGTGCTGGAAAGTATCTTTGTAAAAATTGACAAAATAATTGAAATTGTTGGGGTAAGCGAAAAAACGGTCTTCGTACGCAAACACATAGGCTGTGGAAACATTTTTCTTGGGAAGAAAAAAACGTTCTGGTTTTCTCGTCACAAAAACCTCCTTTTCGTCCAAGGACAAATTGCGCCCGTGTTTGTAACGCAAGTTGGTATTAGTGTCACGCTCGCCCACAATTTTCACTGGTCGTTTTACTCTAATGGTGCCATGGTCGGTGGTGATAATCACGCGAACTTTTTTCTCGGCCAGCCATTTCAATGCTTCGTAAAAAGTGGAATGTAAAAACCAAGAATGGGCAATACTGCGATAAGCCGCCTCGTCGGCAGCCAATTCTTTAATCACGGCTACATCTGTGCGGGCATGTGAAAGCATATCCACAAAATTGTACACCACAGCATTAAGTTGATTATTCATTAAGTTGGGCAATACATCTAGAAAGTTTTTCCCTGCTTGCTGGTTCAAAATTTTTGTGTAGGAATATTTCACCTCCAATTTGTTCCGTTTTAACTGACTTTCCAACAATTCTTTTTCATGCAGATTCTTCCCCTCTTCCTCTTCGTCGTTCACCCAATACTGAGGAAACTGTTTTTCGATTTCAGATGGCATTAAACCCGAAAAAATGGCATTGCGGGCATAAGCAGTAGTGGTTGGCAAAATTGAATAATACGTTGAATTTTCTTCATTTGAAAACATCTCCATCACAAATGGTTCCATTATTTTCCATTGGTCTAAACGCAAATTGTCGATGAGAAAGAAAAAAACCGGCACATCTGAATTGACCAAAGGGAACACTTTCTTTTTCATTATTTGGTGCGAAAGCAAAGGTTTGTCGGCTTTCGGTTCGTTTAGCCAATCTTCATAATTTTCAGTTAAAAAACGGGAGAAATAGGAATTTGCCTCGGTTTTTTGATTTTCCAACACTTCAGACATACTCTTGTTGTCGGCTTTTTCCATTTCCAACTCCCAGAAAATAAGTTTATTGTAAATCTCGGCCCACTCCTCATAATTCATATTGTCGCCAAACGCCATGCTTATATTTCGGAAGTCTTGCTGATAGCCCATGGTGGTTTTTTCAGACACCAAGCGCTTGTTTTCCAACAACTTTTTCAAAGAAAGCAATATTTGATTTGGATTGATGGGCTTGATAAGATAATCGGCGATTTTAGAACCTATAGCTTGCTCCATAATGTGTTCTTCTTCGCTTTTGGTAATCATAACCACTGGAATACTCGGCCAATGTTGCTTTATATTGGTAAGTGTTTCCAAACCCGACATGCCCGGCATATTTTCATCCAAAAAAACCACATCGAAAAGTTGTGTTTTGCACTTTTCAACAGCGTCGTTGCCACTAACTACAGGCGTAACCTCGTACCCCTTGTTTTGCAAGAAGATGATATGAGGCTTCAACAAATCTATCTCGTCGTCGGCCCAAAGGATTGAAAATTTTTGCATGATTGATTGGTTTATTTTAATAGGTGGGGTAGTATGCGCAATTGGCAAACATACCAAAAACAAATTTGTAGTTTAAATCTGAGCCTTCGCACATTTTAAGTTAAATTTGCGACTTAAAATCAAAACAACGATGAAATTTGGCGTTTTAGTATTTCCTGGTTCAAATTGCGACGACGACATGGTACACGCTTTACAACAAAGTGTGGGTGCCGATGTGGTCAAACTTTGGCACAAGGAGGCTAGCTTGAAAGGTGCCGACTTCATCATTGTGCCAGGTGGTTTTTCTTATGGCGATTATTTGCGTACAGGTGCTATTGCTCGTTTTTCGCCCGTCATGGACAAAGTAATCGAGCATGCCGAAAAAGGGGGCTATGTGTTTGGCGTGTGTAACGGTTTTCAAATTTTAACCGAATCGGGATTGTTGCCTGGCGCGCTTTTACGCAACAATAATATGCAATTTGTATGCAAAAATGTGTACCTAAAACCCTGCTCCAAATCGGCACTTATCACGTCCAAACTAGACCATAACAAAGCCTACATGATACCCATCGCCCACGGTGAGGGTAAGTACTATGCCGACTCGAAAACTTTGCAAGAATTGCAAGATAATGACTGCATTTTGTTCAAATATTGCAACGAATACGGGGTGGTTGACGAAGAATCCAATCCCAACGGATCGCTGCTAAACATTGCGGGCATTTGCAACAAAGGAAAAAATGTATTTGGCATGATGCCCCACCCCGAGCGTGCAGCCAATGCGATGCTAGGCAACGAAGACGGTAAATCGATTTTCGAATCCTTACTATCGGAGGTGCTTGCCTAATGTTTAGCCAACAATACATACATTTATTTACCTTCATTGGCACAGGAATTCTTTTTCTTTCGCTCACATTTTTGGTTTCTAAGATATTGCGACCGAATCGGCCCGATGCCGAAAAACTGAGCACTTATGAATGTGGAGAGGACGCCATAAGTTTTGGCCAAGTACCTTTCAACTCCCGATTTTTTGTGGTCGCCTTGGTTTTTGTGTTGTTTGAAGTAGAAATTATCTTCCTTTTTCCTTGGGCGATTACTTTTTCAAACCCTCCCTCACAGGTTCAAAACACTACCGCTTGGGCTCAATTGGCCTTAATCGAAATGCTAGTCTTTGTAGTGGTCATTGCCCTTGGACTTGCCTATGCTTGGGCAAAAGGACATTTGGACTGGATAAAACCTGAAACAAAACCTACCGATTTCAAAAGCCCTATCCCCCACAAGGCCTACGAGCAATACACCAATTAAACTAGGTGTAAATTTTCCAATTTCAAGGCAACAGCCTGTATGAATTCGAACAAAATACATAGATTTTTATTGATATAATATTTCTAAAAGCGTCAATATCCTTCTTTTGAACAAAAAATTTACAATTCGAAATGGCTGTATTTAGGTTTTTCCCTTTCGTATTAAAAAAGAATCTTGCTACTTTCGTGTCCAATTTTCACCTTTTTTAATGATGGAACTATCCTCTTTTTCTAAAATAGACTCTGCTACCCAAAATCGTATCAACACTTGGCTAAATGGTAGTTACGACGACGCCACCAAAAATGAAATTCGCCAATTGATAACCGAAGATAAAGAA
>JBIKRJ010000157.1:0-5687 GCA_044349205.1 Cytophagales bacterium
AAAGCGTATAAGCTCTTTTTTTACAAAAAATAAATTCAAAACCTAGTGCAAATCCAAATAACAAAGTAGCTTTTCAGATTCAACAAAATGCGTCACTAAAGGTTTTGAAGCCGACCAAAACACACAAATATATATTTATGTATTTTGTGGTATTACACAAAAAAACCCGAGACTTTCGTCACGGGTTTTTCTTGAAAAAATAAAGCAAGGAATTAATGACCGCCTGCAATTTTTTTATCGAAGTTGATGCCTTGACTTTTCAAGATACCACTCACTCTCCAAGCATAAAAGGCCAAGTATGCAAAACAAGCGGCACCCACTATGTAACTAGCTTGGATTGAAGTAGCATCGGCTACGGCACCTTGCAACCAGCTTACAATTCCGCCACCCATAATCATCATAATAAGGAAGTTACTTCCTTGCGCAGTATTTTTTCCCAAACCACTTACCGCCAGTGTAAAGATACAAGGCCAAAGGGTGCTGCAGAATAAGCCAACACTGGTAAAGGCATACACACTTATCATACCGGTAGTAAACATGCCTACAAACAAAGCCGCTATTCCCATTAAAGAAAATATCAAGAGCATTCTTGCCGGATTTCCTCCGCTGGCAATATCGGCGCCTATCAGTACCAATATGATAAATGCATACACATAAAAAGGAGTTAGGTCATGATTAGCTATCGCATTTACAGCAAGAAATACTCCAAAAGCTATGTATGGTGCCAAGAATTTCATTATTTTCTGAATGCTCTGACTAGGATTGAAAGCCTCTACGGCACCTGTCCAACGACCTATCATCAAACTAGCCCAATACAACGACACATAGGGGGCAATCTTGTGGGTTTCAAAACCTAAAACATTTTCCATGTAGGCAGGTAAATTGCTAGCAGTAGAAACTTCAACCCCTACATAAACAAAAATGGCAATCATTCCCATGACCAATTGAGGGTAATGAAGCGCACTGCTTTTTTCGTTCAAATCGTTGGTTTCATGCGTTTCTTCTATTGCGGGCTTGTCAGGCAAAGAAGAAAATTTGAGGATAACCGCCACCAACAGAAATGCTGCACCCAAAACAAGGTATGGAATCTTGACACTTTCTACGCTTGCAGTGGTTTCGGCGGTAGAAGATGCTCCGAAAATGGCAAAACTCACAATCAATGGACCAATGGTGGTTCCAAAATTATTAATACCTCCAGCTAGAGTTAAACGCTGAGAACCCGTTTCGATGGAACCCAAGGCAATTGCCAACGGGTTGGCAACCGTTTGTTGCAATGAAAAACCAAGTCCCACTATAAACAAACCCGACAACATGAGAGCAAAAGAGCCGCTATTGGCAGCAGGATAAAACAAGAGCGTTCCCACAGCCGAAATTCCCAAGCCTAAAGCCAAACCGTTTTTGTAGCCAATTTTGTTCGTAATATCTGCCTTGATCAATGCTGAAATACCTGCATAAATTAAAGCCCCTACCGTATATGCCACATAAAATGCAACCGATACCAGCTGGCTTTCACCTTGCGACAAATCAAAGGCTTTTTTGAAAACTGGGATCAAAATATCGTTACTCGCTGCAACAAAACCCCAAAAGAAGAATACGCTCACCAACGGAATAAACTGACCCCACTTGGTACTAGAAGTTTCTGAATTCATTGTTTTTAGCTAAATAGATGAATTTAAAAGTAAAATTTGGCGTGAATATACATGTACATCTGTACAATACAAAAAAGGAGCAAATTTCGGTTTTCAATAATGGATTTTTAAAAATTATTCAAAACTGAACATTAAGGTCAGTCACTAAAATATAAAGGAATTATCTACGCTTCTTCGTCCAATATTTCATTTAGAGCCGTTCGTAACTCTTGCAAGATTTTGGCATTTCGCAATTCCAATGCCAATGAAATGCCCCGATGAAAAGCATCTTTGGCTTCTTCGGTACGATCGAATGACTGATACAACTTCCCTATTTGATAATAAGTGCCCAAATAACGAGGATGCTTGAATAAAAGTTCTTGTAAATACTGCAATGCTGTTTCAGGTTCCTCGGCCAAGTATTCGCTGGCCAAAGCATACAAGTTAAATGGCTCGTCGGGTTCTTCGACCACATACTGTTTCAATATCGCTATTCGAGAATTATTCAAATTTCCTTTTCAATATCCAAAAAAATGTAACTTACTGCTTTCAAACTAAGTTTAAGTACTTATCAATTACAAATTTTACCATGAAGATTTTAGTTTGCCTTGGCCAAGTACCCGACACTACATCCAAAATAAGTTTTGTCGACAACAACTCAAAATTCAATTCGACGGGTGTGCAGTTTATCATTGGACCCTACGACGAATATGCCCTCTCCAAGGCGATTGACCTGCGTGAAACACAAGGCGGCAGCGTCACAGTGTTTACAGTAGGGCTTTCAGACACTGAAGCCACCATACGCAAGGCATTGGCCATAGGCGCCGACGATGCAGTAAGAGTAGATGCCGAACCTACCGATGCTTTTTTTGTGGCTACCCAAATCGCACACTATGCCAAAGACAAAGGTTTTAACATGATATTGACTGGTCGCGAATCAATCGATTACAACGGCGGACTAGTACACGGCATGTTGGGAGAACTGCTTGGCTGGCCTAGTATTTCGCCTGCCATGAAATTGGAAGTGCAAGGAACAGTGGCCACCATTTCAAGAGAAATAGAAGGAGGCAGCGAAGTGCTGGAAGTACCCTTGCCTTTTGTGGCAGGCTGCCAAGAACCCATTGCCGAATGGAAAATTCCAAACATGAGAGGCATTATGACCGCCAAATCGAAACCACTTGAAGTAATAGCGCCAGCTTCGGCTTTAGCTTCTGTTACCCACTCGGGTTACGAGTTGCCTGCGGGGCGTACTTCTTGCAAAATCATAGATGCAAACAACATAGACGAATTGGTAAACTTGTTGAAAAACGAAGCCAAAGTAATTTAATCGACACTACCCTAAAATAGAAAGCCATGCCAGTACTCATTTATCTAGAAACTGCCGAAGGAAAGTTGAAAAAATCTTCTCTCGAAGCTGTTACCTACGGAGCCGAATTAGCGAAAAAGTTGGGCACAACCGCCGAAGCTTTGTACATAGGAATAGAACCAGACGCTATTGCCGAAGCAGGCAAATACGGTGCCCAAAAAGTGTACCGCGTGTCCAATGCCGAATTGAACATCTTCAATATTCAGTTTTATGCCAGCGCTCTGGTGGAAGTGGCCAAAAATACAAATGCCGAAGTATTGATTGCCTCCAAATCATCTAACGCCGATGCCATTTTACCACGCGCAGCCATCGCCTTGCAAGCCGATGTTGCCACCAACGTGGTAGCATTACCCGACATCAGCGCTGGGTTCAAGGTAAAACGCTCAATTTTTACTGGCAAAGCCTTTGCCCAAGCCGAACTTAAATCGGTCAAAAAGATTTTGGTTTTGCGCAAAAATGCGATTGGAGCTAAAGAAACGGGAAGCGAGGCAAGTGTAGAAACCATTCAAGTAAGTATCGGTTCGTCGCCCGTTAAAACCAAAGAAATACACAAAAGCAGTGGCGATGTGCTGCTTACCGAAGCCGAGATTGTCGTGTCGGGTGGTCGTGGCCTTAAAGGACCTGAAAATTGGGGAATGGTGGAAGATTTGGCCAAAACATTGCACGCAGCCACGGCCTGTTCTAAACCAGTTTCAGATATGGACTGGCGTCCACACCACGAACATGTAGGGCAAACTGGTGTAAAAGTGAGTCCCAATTTATACATCGCCGTGGGTATTTCGGGGGCTATCCAACACTTGGCAGGTGTCAATTCTTCGCGCTGTATTGTGGTCATCAACAAAGACTCGGAAGCACCATTTTTCAAGTCGGCCGACTACGGTATTGTGGGCGACGCATTTGAAGTGTTGCCAAAACTGAACGAAGCCTTAAAAAAGGTTTTGTAACATCATTAAAACAATGAGCCCCTTTGTTTAAAGGGGCTTTTTCTTTCCCTCCTATCCAATCTCCTACAAATAAATTAAGCCGTATTTTTCATACCAACCTTTGTGAAAAACTTCAAAAAATCGTAAATCGGAAGACAAACCAACGTAACAAGCCTCTCGAATATGGAGATACGCATTCTTTCGCCCCGTGAAAAAGCTTTAGAATTAAATCTTGACCCTCAAACCTATGGTTCTTTTGCAGAAATTGGGGCAGGACAAGAAGTAGCCGCTACTTTTTTCAGGTCGGGAGCTGCCTCGGGCACTATTGCCAAAACACTTTCGGCTTACGACATGACCTACAGCGACTTGTTGTACGGCGCCGAAAAAGGAGGGCGATATGTAAGCGAACCACGATTGGTAAAAATGTTGGACAGGGAATACAACCTTCTCATTCAAAGACTAAAAGAAATTCGTTCAAAAGACACCCTTTTCTTTGCCTTTGCCGACACCATTACCACCATAAATTTCAAAAAGACAAACCGTAGTCATGGCTGGATAGGCCTTCGCTTTCAGTTAGAACCACAAGGCGAGCCGAATGATATTGTGCTGCATATCAGAATGTTGGAAAACGATGCTTTAGCGCAACAATCAGCCGTTGGCGTTTTTGGCGTAAACCTCATTTACGGTGCTTTTTACCATTACCGTACGCCAGAATTACTCATCGACTCGCTGATGGAAAACCTAACAACCGAAAAAATAAAAATAGACATGATTCGCTTTTCGGGCCCCAATTTCAAGGAGGTTGACAACCGCGTCATGATGCTTTATTTGGTACAAAAGGGCTACACCAATGCAACTGCTTTTATGCCCGATGGCACTTTGGTGGAACCGAGTGACGTATTTTACAAGAAAAATATTTTATGTATAAGAAGCAGATTTCGACCTTTTACTAAGGTGAATTCGGACATGCTGAAAACAGGTTATGAACATTTTTTGACAGAAAAATGCGTAGAAGCTGCGAAAGTGGTAACAGTAGCCGAAATCACCATAAACAACCTACGCAACAACAGCAACGGATCTTACATCGACTATCAAGATTTTCTAGATCGTGTAGACATGGTGAGTTCTATGGGGTACATAGTGCTCATATCCAATTACCAAGAATACTACCGATTGGTTCGCTTTTTTGCACGGCATACCAAAGAAAAGGTGGGTATCATCATGGGGCCTTTCAACCTAAACGATATTTTCAACGAAGAATATTACCAAGACTTGCCAGGTGGTATACTGGAATCCTTTGCCCAACTATTCAGTCGCAATGTAGAACTATACATATACCCTACCCGGGACCCTAAAACAGGCGAGATTATCACCATCGACAATTACCATGTGAAAGAATCTTTGATATACTTGCACAAGTACCTGTTGGCCAACGATAAAATAAGCGGCATAAAAGGATATGACGAAAGTTTGCTACACATATTCTCCGACAAAGTATTGAAGATGATTCAGAATGGTGAAGAAGGTTGGGAAAAGATGGTGCCAGATGAAGTAGCAAACAACATCAAAAACAAGCATCTTTTTGGCTACAAGGCCATTGCATAAACCATCTTTACACGCTACTTATTTTTTATGCGCCTTAGTTTCATTTTCCTTCTTTGCACTTTTTCGGCTCTTTTTGCCCAAAAAAGAATAAAAAAAGTAGTGTACACCGAAGCTCGCCAACGAGTACGGCAAAGTGATGGAAAAGAAACCCTTTCGGCTGTGCGA
>JBIKRJ010000158.1:0-5670 GCA_044349205.1 Cytophagales bacterium
AACGCACATTGTGGTCGGGCGCAAAATAAAAAGTTTTTTCTACACCCTTTTTGGTTGTCAAAGCCAAACCTGTTTTCAATAAAAAATAACCAAGCCCCCAACCTGCTGTCACACTTGCATTCCACACGGCAAAAATCTCGGCACAGGAAAACTTTAGCCCTTCAAAGTTTAGATGCCGCGCTGCACTCATAAATGGAAGTAGTTGTGCCGTATGGCTGGGAACGAATAGCAAAAGTCCTCCAACAATCTCGTTTTTATATTCTGCCAATATCACTTTGGTTTCAGCCGAATTGTACCAATCGCAACTTTTCACATATTGGCTACTTGGGTCTTCGTTTGGAAATGCACGCGCGAATCCCTCAGAAAATCCCAAACACGAACCCAAATCTTCATTTGTCCCAAAAGACCGAATGGTTAATTCCTTTTTTTGCTTTGCGCACATTTGAAATAAAACAGAATTGTTTCCGAATAAATATGCCTACGCAAAAACTTTGGGTGGGTTACACCGTTCTTGTTTCCTATTTTTTGAAAGTGGTTTTTTTAGGTGGTTAATAAATCAAACCTTTCTATTTTTGGAAAAATTTACACCATGATATTTCCCGCAGAACTGAAGTACACCAAAGAACACGAATGGATAAAATTGGAAGGTGATGTAGCCACTATTGGCATTACCGATTTTGCCCAAAACGAGCTTGGCGACATTGTTTTTATAGACATAAACAGCATAGGCCAAGAAATTGAAAAAGACCAAGTTTTTGGCACCGTAGAAGCGGTTAAAACTGTTTCTGACCTTTTTATTCCCGTTTCGGCTACAGTGCTTGAGGTAAACGATACCTTGAACAACCGTCCTGAACTTGTAAACAACGACCCCTATGTCGAAGGTTGGATTATAAAAGCCAAAGTAAAAAACCCTGCCGATTTGGACACGCTCCTTTCTGTAGATGCTTACAAAGAATTGATTGGGGCATAATCATTAAGTTCAGAGTTTAGAGTTTAGAGTTTGTAGTTTGTAGTTGGGACTGCAAATTTTTGCACCGCATTATACATGGTTCACGATTCGGAATTTTTGCTTCAACAGTTTCTGAAATCCCACAGGGTTTCGACCGACACGCGCAAAATTGAAGCGGGTTCTATATTCTTTGCCCTAAAAGGTGGCAATTTCAACGGGAATCTTTTTGCCCAAGATGCTTTGGACAAAGGGGCAGCTTGGGTTGTGGTAGATGAAAAAACAGATACCGATACAGCAAAAACTATTCAAGTATCCGATGCATTGGTTGCTTTACAAAATTTGGCCACCGCCTACCGCCGCACTCTGAAAGCTCCTATCGTAGCCATCACTGGTTCCAACGGAAAAACAACGACCAAAGAACTTCTCTCAAAGGTGCTGGGTGCCAAATTCAACACCTTTGCCACCCAAGGAAATTTGAACAACCACATTGGCGTACCCCTCACCCTGCTTTCGGTACCACCCGAAACCGAAATGGTGGTGCTGGAGTTGGGTGCCAACCATTTGCACGAAATTGAACTGCTCGCCCGCATTTCGGAACCCGATTTTGGCCTTATTACCAATGTGGGTCTCGACCATTTGGAAGGATATGGAAGTCTTGAAAATGTGGCCAAAGGACACAGCGAACTCTTTTATTTTCTGCTAAAACACAACAAAAATGTTTTCTACAACAAGGATGAAGAACAAGTGGCGCGCATGGCTGCTCGTTTTCCCAATCCCATTTCCTATCCTGAAAATGGATTTAAAATCGTTGAAAACAAGTACTTTATTAAACTAAAAACAGCGTCTGGCAGCACCATCTCAACACAATTGCCGGGTACTTACAATTTCCCCAATGTGGCAGCCGCCATGTGCATTGGGCACTATTTTGGCGTCACAGAAAAAGACGCCATAGAAGCCATAGAAAGCTACCAACCTTCCAACAACCGTTCCCAAATGCTAAAAACCAAACGTAATACCTTGCTATTGGATGCTTATAACGCCAATCCTTCTTCGATGGAACTGGCGTTAGAAAATTTGGCAGCGATGGAAGTGGGCAATAAAGTGGCCATTTTGGGCGACATGTTCGAATTGGGTAGTTTTTCAGACAAAGAACATTTTAGAATGTTGGAAATTGCCTCTGCCAAACCTTTTCGAATGACTTTTGCCTGCGGGCATGAATTTTGTAAACACCGCCACCATTTTCCTACCATTTATTTTTTCGAAGACCGAAGCTTGCTTCAAAATTGGCTGCAATCGAACGAAATTGACAATTGCACCATTTTACTCAAAGCTTCGCGCGACATGGCTTTGGAGAAATTAGTAGAGGTGTTGTAAATTAATTCCTTAAAATTGTATCTCATTTCCTGAAATCATGCTACGTACACATACTTGCGGCGAATTGCGCCTTTCCGATAATGGCAAACAAGTCACACTTTGCGGCTGGGTAAGCAAGGTGCGAGACAAAGGTTCCTTGCTGTGGATAGATATGAGAGACCGCTATGGTATTACCCAGTTGCTATTCGACGATAAAAACAAAGAAATATTAGAATTGGCACGCAGCTTTGGCCGTGAATATGTGATACAAGCCACAGGCGAGGTAACCGAAAGGGTGT
Organism: Cytophagales bacterium; assembly: GCA_044349205.1. GTDB lineage: Bacteria > Bacteroidota > Bacteroidia > Cytophagales > UBA9547 > UBA9547. The sequence continues at coordinate 2,602 of JBIKRJ010000158.1, forward strand.
CTAAAAACGATAAAATAGACACGGGAGAAATTGAAATTAAGGTCTCGTCCATCAAACTTTTGAATGCGGCCAAACTGCCCCCATTCCTTATAGAAGACGAAACCGACGGCGGCGAAGATATCCGAATGAAATACCGCTATTTGGATTTGCGCCGAAACCCTGTTCGCCAAAACCTGGAATTGCGTCACCGAATGGCACAAGAAGTACGCAAATATCTTGACAGCGAAAATTTTATTGAGGTGGAAACACCCGTACTTATCAAATCTACACCTGAAGGTGCGCGCGATTTTGTGGTACCCAGCCGCATGAACCCAGGCGAATTTTACGCCTTGCCACAGTCGCCCCAAACATTCAAACAATTACTCATGGTTTCGGGCTTCGACCGCTATTTCCAAATCGTAAAATGTTTTCGCGACGAAGACTTGCGCGCCGACCGCCAACCTGAATTTACGCAAATAGACTGCGAAATGAGCTTCGTGACGCAGGAAGATATATTGAATATGTTTGAAGGCCTTATTCGCCACATGTTCAAATTTGTAAAAGGAATTGAATTACCTACGCTTCCCCGCATGACTTTTGCCGATGCCAGCAAATACTACGGTTCCGACAAGCCCGACACTCGTTTCGAGATGAAGTTTGCCGAACTGAACGAGGTAGCCAAAGGAAAAGGTTTTGGAATTTTCGACAATGCCGAATTGGTAGTTGGAATTGCCGCTAAAGGTTGTGCCGAATATTCGCGCAAACAGACAGACGAATTGACCGAATGGGTAAAACGCCCTCAAATTGGCGCCAAAGGTTTGGTGTATGTAAAATGCGAACAAGACGGTTCTTTCAAATCTTCTGTCGACAAGTTTTACAGCCAAGACGATTTGGCCAAATGGGCTGTGGCCACTGGCGCCGAAAAAGGCGATTTGATATTGGTACTTAGTGGCGAAACTAATGCCACTCGCAAGCAAATGTGCGAACTGCGCCTCGAAATGGGGACAAGATTGGGCCTTAGAGACAAGAATAAATATTCATGTTTGTGGGTGGTCGATTTCCCGATGGTCGAATATGGCGAAGAAGACGGTCGATGGTATGCCATGCACCATCCGTTTACCGCCCCCAAACCCGAAGACGAACACCTACTCGACACCAACCCGGGTGCCATTCGTGCCAATGCGTATGATATGGTGATAAATGGCGTAGAAGTAGGCGGTGGTTCTATCCGAATTTTCAACAAAGAATTACAAGCCAAAATTTTCAAACTTTTGGGTTTTAGTGAAGAAGAAGCCAAAAAACAGTTCGGCTTTTTGCTAGATGCCTTTGAATACGGAGCCCCCCCGCATGGCGGTTTGGCTTTTGGTTTCGACCGACTTTGTTCGCTTTTTGGCGGCGTGGACATTATTCGCGATTTCATTGCCTTCCCAAAAAATACCAGCGGTCGCGATGTGATGATTGACTCACCCTCTACCCTTTCCGAAGCACAATTGAACGAGTTGAAAATTGGAGTAAAAGCATAAGTTTACAGCATTTCTACAAACTTGCACGCTACCGCCGAAGTGTAAATTTTACCTGCGTGGTTTAGGAACAGATTAAAATCCAAATGCGCCTTGGCATTGGCCTTGTCGGAAATGGTGCGAATACTGCACCATGGAATACCAGAATCGTGACAAACTTGCGCCACTGCCGCTCCTTCCATTTCTACAAACAAGCTATTGGGCAATCCTTTTTGAATTTCTTTTTGCTGATTTTCAGTCCCTATAAACTGGTCGCCACTTACCAATAGTCCGCTATGTATGGTAGGTTTTTGAATACCCAAAGCACCTAGCATATCCTCGCTTACCACCTGCTGAAATTCGTTTTGCAAAAAAGAAGATGCCGCTTTGTTGAGCGTTTCTGTGAGTTTAGTATCTGGCTCATAAAAGGTAATGCCTGAATGAGGTATCATGTATTTGGGAAAAAGTGGAAAACAATCCATGTCGTGCTGCACCGCTTGAGTAGCAATGGCCAAATCGCCCACATGGATATGGTCGGCAATGCCGCCCGCCACACCCGTGACCAAAATAGCCCCTACCCTAAAATGCTGAATTAGGAGAGAAGCTGTGAAAGACGATGCCACTTTCCCAATTCCCGACTGGGCCACCACTACTTTTTTTCCGTTTAAAAATCCTTTGTAAAAACTACGGGAAGACAATTGCATCATTTCGGGTTGTTCCACCATCGAAACAAGCAATTCCACTTCTTCTTGCATTGGGACGAGTATGCCGAGATTTTCCATTTTAATTTTTCTTCGAATAATAGTCTAAAGTAATTTATTTTAACAGAAGTTTTACCTTGCAGTACTTTAATTGCGACCTAAGACAAGTTAATGACAAACATAAAACGTTTACTGACTTTGCTTCCTTTGCTTGGTCTACTCTGTCTAACTTTTATATTCGAAATATGGCATTTACATGATTTTCAACTAAATGAATTTGACGAAGGTCGTTTTACAGCCAACGCTTTCGAAATGATGCAAAATGGCGACTACTTTAATTTGTATTACATGGGCGAACCAGACGAGTGGGTGGCAAGACCTCCTCTAAAAAGCTGGTTAATTATTTTAGGCTATAAATTATTGGGATTCAATGTTTACGGTGCAAGATTAAGTTCAATTTGCGCCATAGTCCTGTTCATGCTTTATGCATACAAGCTATCTAGATTGTTTTTGGGTCAAAAAGAAAGCTTGTTAATTTGCCTTATGCTCATAGGATGCAAAGGGATTGTCGGTTTTCACGTTGGAAGATCAGCCGACATGGATGCTGAATTGGTGTTTTTTCTTTTAGCTTTTGCATATCACTTTGTTCAATACTCATTTTTTGATTTAAAAAAACATTCTATTTATTGGGGCATATTTCTTGCTCTCAGTTTTCTACTTAAAACTACAGCAAGTATTCTTTATCTTCCAGGTGTCTTTTTGTTTTTATTTACCACCTCCAAACTCAAAAAAACCTTTACTGACAAATTCTTTTGGCTTGGTTTAAGTATCTACTTAATTGCGATAGCTGCTTGGGCTATTCAAATACTTTTTTGGGGAACAAGCTATAA
>JBIKRJ010000015.1:0-20906 GCA_044349205.1 Cytophagales bacterium
TCCATTTACCCCAAAACTATACTATGAAAACCGAGAGAGAACTAAATGAAGACATCCTTGAACTTACCACCCACATCATGAAAACCTATCCTGAACTATCGAAATATGTGGCCGACATGTCGGTAAAAGCTTCGGGTGGCGGTAACAAAGAAAATGCTGTCACAAGTTTGGCCAATCATTACGAATATTTGGAATACGTGATGAAAAACTACATGCCGAAACATGCAAACAACCACATGGCACACTCATTAAATTAACTACATGAAAGAGCAAAAACTGAAATTGGAAAAAGAGGAAAAAGAAGAACCTGCTAATTTAGAAGGCTATCCGGTATACGAACCTGAAGAAGATGTGTACAAGCAGTTTTCAAAGAAAAAATACCCTAATTCCGAAGTCAACACCTATTCAGGAGCCAACAAGGAATTGCCGATAGACAAAATCATTTCCAACCAAGAAAACTCGAGCGAAAACATGGGACAAGACCTAGATGTACCTGGCTCGGAGCTAGACGATAAGCAAGAAAGCGTTGGCAGCGAAGACGAAGAAAACAACTTTTACAGCCTTGGCGACGACACCAGCGAAATGTGGCAAGAATAAAGTCTTGCCTTATTTACAACTTTTCGAAAATACGCTTAAAAGAGGTCTCGTAGGCTATACGACCGTGCACTTCGTGCATGGGCAAGCGTTCCTGCAGTGCACTATCTCGGTGACGGATAGTAACCGTATTGTCCTCCAATGTTTGGTGGTCAATAGCAACACAGAAAGGAGTGCCTATCAAATCTTGGCGTGTGTAGCGCTTCCCAATCGAGTCTTTTTCTTCGTACACAATATTGAAGTCGTATTTTAGAATTTCCACCAATTCGGCTGCTTTTTCGGGCAAGCCATCTTTTTTGGTAAGTGGGAAAATCGCCGCTTTGATAGGTGCAATGGCCGGATGGAATTTCAAGTAAGTGCGTTGCTTTTGTTCCTCGCCCTCTCCCACTGTTTCTTCGGTGTAGGCATTGCACAAGTGCGCCAAAAACAAGCGGTCGGCACCAACCGATGTTTCCACCACATACGGAATGTAGTTTTGATTTATTTCCGGATCGAAATACTGTATTTTTTTGCCCGATAGCGCTTGATGGTTTTTCAAGTCAAAGTCGGTACGAGAGTGAATGCCCTCTATTTCTTTGAAACCAAATGGAAACTCAAATTCAATGTCCACTGCAGCGTTGGCATAGTGGGCCAGTTTGTCGTGGTCATGAAACTGTAATTTTTCGGTTGGCAAACCCAGTGCAGCATGCCACTTTATTCGGGTTTCTTTCCAAAACTTGTACCAATCCAATTCCGAACCGGGTCGTACAAAAAACTGCATCTCCATTTGCTCAAATTCGCGCATACGGAAAATGAACTGACGAGCCACTATCTCGTTACGAAAGGCTTTTCCTATTTGGGCAATTCCAAAAGGAATTTTCATTCTTCCCGTTTTCTGAACATTCAAAAAGTTGACAAAAATTCCCTGAGCTGTTTCGGGGCGAAGGTAAATAACATCGGCTTCTTCGGCCACCGATCCTATTTTGGTACTGAACATCAGGTTGAACTGACGAATATCGGTCCAGTTGACGGTACCCGAAATAGGACAAGCAATTTTGTTGTCGTAAATCAAATTGCGCAAGCCATCGAAATCATCTTTAGCCAAAAGAGAATTCATCTTTTCAACAAGTTGAATCGCATCGGTTTTCTTGCCCAAGTCTTCCAACACACTGGCATGGCCTTCAATCAAATGATCGACACGGTACCTCTTTTGCGAGTCTTTGTTGTCTATCATTGGGTCGTTGAAACCATCCACGTGCCCCGACGCTTTCCAAGTAAGTGGATGCATGAAAATGGCTGCATCTATTCCTACTATGTTGCCCTGCACTTGGGTCATGGTTTTGTACCACAGGTTTTTCAGGTTATTTTTCAACTCTACACCATACTGACCGTAATCGTACACCGCCGCAAGGCCATCGTATATTTCACTTGAAGGAAATACAAAACCATATTCCTTGGCATGGGAAATAATATCTTTCAACTTTCCTTCGGTGGTCACTGCTTTATGTTTCGTTTCCATTTTATTGTAAAGGCTGAATAGCGAATTAAATTTTCAAAATTTGATTTTGAAGAAAGCACCTTCTGCACAAGTCGGCAAAACCTCAAAGGGGGCGAAATTAGCAATTTAGTCTTATCGTTTCTATTTATTCCGCCCAAAAACCAACATTTCTGTATGAAGTAAAACACTGCTTACTAGTAACAAGCAATATTTAAGCGGCAGCGTTTGTTTCTAATCCTTATCTTTACGGCAGTTTTTGAGATGGAAATCAACATAGACAGCAATTCGGGTTATTGTTTTGGCGTAGAATATGCCATTCAAATGGCCGAAGATGAATTGAACAACGGTGGTAGTATGTATTGCCTAGGCGACATCGTGCACAACAACATGGAAATCAAGCGGCTATCCGAAAAAGGATTAAAGATAATTTCGCACGATGACCTAAAAAATCTACACAATTGCAAGGTTTTGATAAGGGCACATGGCGAACCACCCGAAACTTACAAACTGGCTCTTGAAAACAACATTACCCTTATAGATGCCTCTTGCCCTGTGGTTTTGAAGCTACAAAACAGGGTAAAACATTCCTACGACGAAATCAAAAAACAAAATGGCCAAGTAGTGGTGTACGGACAAAAGGGTCATGCTGAAGTGATTGGCATTTCGGGGCAAACACACAAAGAAGCCATCATCGTTTCTTGCGAAGAAGATTTAAATCAGATAGACTTTTCGCGCCCCATTGCATTTTACAGCCAAACCACCAAAAGCACCGAAGGATTCTACAAAATGAAGAAATTGATATCGGAACGCATAGCCAAAATGGGCATAGACCCACAAAACCATAAAACCTTCGATGCCAACGACAGCATTTGCCGCCAAGTGTCGAACAGGGAACCCCAACTTATGAAATTTGCTACCACTCACGATGCCATTGTGTTTGTAAGTGGCAAAAAAAGTTCGAACGGAAAAGCCCTTTTTCAGGTTTGCAAAAACCAAAACGAGAAAAGTTACTTCATTGAAAACGAAGAAGAACTAGAAACACATTGGTTTGAAAACATTGAAAAAGTAGGGATTTGTGGCGCCACCTCTACCCCTATGTGGCTGATGCAAAAAGTTGCATATGCCATTGAGGCTATCCACCAACAGAAACTCGCAATTGCTTAATTCAGTTTTTTACAGAAGCAAATATATGAAATTTATTTGTTATAATATTCAACTCTAAATGAACCTGAACGAACTTAGTGCCATCTCTCCCATCGATGGGAGGTATAGAAAAACCACCAAAACACTTGCTCCTTATTTTTCCGAATACGGACTTATAAAATTTCGTGTTTGGGTCGAAATCGAATACTTTATTGCCCTTTGTCGCATTCCGCTTCCCCAGCTGGCCAGTTTCAACCACTCCAATTTTGAAAAACTTCGAGACATCTTGGTCGAATTTTCAACCATCGATGCTGAAGAAATCAAGAAAAAAGAAAAAGTGACCAATCACGACGTAAAGGCAGTAGAATACTATATCAAAGACAAATTCAAAGAACTGGGAATAAGCCAATATGCCGAATTTGTCCATTTTGGGCTCACTTCGCAAGATGTGAACAACACTTCCATTCCCTTATTACTGAAAGAGGCTGTAGAAAAGGAAATATTGCCAAAGTTGGACGAGTTAAAAAATACACTAGAAGCGTTGGCAGAAGAATGGAAAAATGTACCCATGTTGACGCGTACCCACGGACAACCTGCCTCTCCTACTCGTTTGGGCAAGGAAATCAAAGTGTTCTGCGAAAGGTTGGTCGGACAAATTGGCCTCTTAAAAAACATTCCTTATGCAGCCAAATTTGGAGGTGCCACTGGCAATTTTAACGCACATCATGTGGCATATCCCAACATCAATTGGATAGATTTTGCCAACGACTTTGTAAACCAAAACCTTCAACTACAACGCAGTCAATTCACCACCCAAATTGAACATTACGACTATTTGGCGGCATTACTCGATACTTTTGCCCGTATCAACACTATTCTAATTGACTTTTCGCGCGATGTATGGCATTATGTGTCCATCGAATATTTCAAGCAAAAAATCAATCCAAACGAAACAGGGTCTTCGGCTATGCCCCACAAAGTAAACCCTATCGATTTTGAAAATGCCGAGGGGAACCTTGGTATCGCCAACGCGCTTTTTCATTTTCTTTCCTCCAAATTACCTATTTCTCGTCTGCAACGCGACCTTACCGACTCTACAGTGCTTCGCAATTTGGGCCTTCCCTTTGCCCATACTTTTGTGGCATACGAATCTCTTTTAAAAGGTATAGCCAAATTGCAACTGAACAATGTAGCGCTTGAAAAAGATTTGGAAAACAACTGGATGGTAGTGGCTGAGGGCATTCAAACCATCTTACGCAGAGAAGGAATCCCCAATTCTTATGAAATATTGAAAGATTTCACCCGTAAATCAGAAAAAATGGGGGCTGCCGAAATCAAAGCATTTGTGCAAAACCTCAATGTGCCCCTCAATGTGAAAGAAGAACTCTTGAAATTGAGTCCTGGGAGCTACACAGGCATGAATTTGTTTTAAAATTCCCACACATTATTTGTCTAAAATACAGTCAGTTTTTTGCATTCAGCGAAAAATGGAATACCTTTGCACCTCGATTTTCAAACCCACTAAACAATAACCTGAAAATCAAAAGAATACATTAAGAAAGGAGATTAAAAAGCATGACTCAACAAGTAGCAGAATTCAACTGGGATGCGGTAGAGACCAAGGGTCTAACCACACGTTATTCACAAAAAGAGAGGGAAGAACTCGAAAAACTGTACGACAACACAGTAAATACGGTTGTTGAAAACACCTTAGTGTCTGGTCTTATCGTTGGTTTTACCGATCGTGACGTCATTTTGAATATTGGTTTTAAATCGGACGGTCTTGTGCCTTTGTCTGAATTTAAAGACACCCCGGATTTGAAGCTTGGAGACGAAGTAGAAGTATATGTCGAAACCCAAGAAGATAAACTTGGCCAATTGGTGCTATCTAGAAAGAAAGCCAAAATTGTAGGTGCTTGGAAAAGAATTGAAACAGCTCTTGAACAAGATACTATCATTGAAGGTTTTGTAAAAAGAAGAACCAAAGGCGGTCTTATAGTCGATATATTTGGCATTGAATCTTTCTTGCCTGGTTCTCAAATCGATGTAAAGCCTATTCGCGATTTCGATGTGTATGTAGGCAAGAAAATGGAAGTGAAAGTGGTGAAAATAAACCACACCAACGACAACGTAGTAGTATCTCACAAAGTATTGATTGAAAAAGACATCGAGCTTCAAAAAGGAGCTATACTTGGCAACCTTGAAAAAGGCCAAGTACTGGAAGGTGTCGTGAAAAACATGACCAACTTTGGTGTGTTCATCGACTTGGGCGGTGTAGATGGTCTTCTTCACATTACAGACATCTCTTGGGGACGTATCAACCATCCAGAAGAAGTCCTCAAATTGGACGATAAAGTACAAGTGGTAGTGCTTGATTTCGACGACGAGAAAAAACGCATCTCGTTGGGTATGAAACAACTAAACGCACACCCTTGGGATGCTTTGGCGGAAACAATCACCGTAGGTTCGAAAGTAAAAGGCAAAGTGGTAAACGTAGCCGATTACGGTGCATTCTTGGAACTTCAACCTGGTGTAGAAGGACTTATCCACGTTTCAGAAATGTCGTGGTCGCAACACCTTCGCAACCCACAAGACTTCTTGAAAGTAGGCGACGAAATTGAAGCAGTGGTGCTTACAATCGACAAAGCCGAACGCAAAATGTCGCTTGGTATCAAGCAATTGACCGAAGATCCTTGGAACAAAAAGGAAATTCACGAAAAATATGCTGTAGGTACCAAACACAAAGGTTTGGTTCGCAACTTAACTAATTTCGGTTTATTTGTGGAAATGGAAGAGGGTATTGATGGCCTTGTGCACGTGTCCGACCTTTCATGGACTAAAAAAATCAAGCACCCTTCAGAATTTGTCAAAGTAGGCGAATCTTTGGATGTAGTGGTATTAGAATTGGATGTGGCCAACAAACGTTTGTCTTTGGGTCATAAGCAATTGGAGGAAAATCCTTGGGATACTTTCGAAACATTGTTCGCAATTGGTTCTGTACACAAAGGAACCGTGATTCAAAAAGTGGAAAAAGGTGCCATCATTGAATTGCCATACGGTATTGAAGGTTTCTGTTTGTCGAAAAACCTGGCAAAAGAAACTGGCGGTTCGGCCGAACAAGGCGAATCTTTGGACTTCAAAGTAATGGAGTTCAACAAAGAGGATAAAAGAATCGTGGTATCGCACACCCACTCTAAGCTAGAAACTGAAGTGGAGGAGAAAAAAGCAGAAAAGAAAGAAAGTGGCAAAAAAGCTTCTTCTAAAACTGCTGCCAAAGCCAAAGACGATGAAAAAGAAACACTTGGCGACTTTGAAGCACTCTCCAACCTTAAAGACTCTTACGAGGTTTCGGATAAGAAAAGTAAGAAGTAACTACTTATCTCAAGTTCCATCAGCAATGATGGAACTTGTTTCGGTTCCGTGGCCGAGTGGCTAGGCAGAGGTCTGCAAAACCTCCTACAACGGTTCGAATCCGTTCGGAACCTCAAATAAAAAGCTATCTGAACCAGATAGCTTTTTTATTTTCCTTTAGAAATGATTCAACCTTTAAAAGGCAAATCTACTTGTACAAATACAAACAAGGTTGAAATAAAAGGAGAAGTTACTGTACGATTATTTTTTTCACAATCGTATTTTGTCCGCTGTTGTAATTGATGCGAACGAAATAAATGCCTGAGCGCAAAGAATTGATATCAAAAGTTTTATCAAAAGAACCAGAGGCATTTTCTGAGAACAATTCGAGTTCATTGCCCAACATATCGTGTAAAGATATCCTTGCTTGTGAAACAGAAGGAATGTTCATGTTGATTGTGAGCGACGATTTGGCAGGGTTGGGATAAATGCGCAAAGTACTTTCAATGGCATTTGTCACTTCTAATCCAGATACCTGTGAGGAAGGTGGCTGAGCAGTTACTTCCAAAGCGATTAGCATTACCAATATGTTGAAAGTTTTCTTCAAAATGGGGTTTTGCTATTTTTTACGAGTTAGTTATTGTTTTAGTTCTGTTGCAAATATATGAATAACCTACAAATAAGTAAATAGTTAGCTCGAACTACAATATAACAGAAAGGATAGTTGAATAGTGGAGTAATAATTAGCAATTTTGTTGCTGTTTAATCACAAAAAGGGAATATTTATTCATGAGAGTTTTAAAGTTTGGGGGAACATCTGTTGGAACTGCCGAAAACATCCGCACTCTAATCGGTATATCAAAAGGTTTATTGGCTAATAATGAGCCAATTGCAGTAGTACTTTCGGCTATGGGCGGTGTCACCAATCAGTTGATTGAAGTGGCCAATTTAGCTCAGAAAAACAACCCTGCTTTTTCAGAAATCCTTTCTTCAATCGAAAAAAGACATTTCGAAACTGCCAAAGCCTTGTTGAATGTAAAACACCAAAGCAAAGTCATAGCCAATATAAAACTGACTTTGAATGAGTTGGAAGATATTTTGCATGGCATTTCCTTGCTTAACGAACTTTCCAAACGCACTTTGGATTTGGTCATGAGTTTTGGCGAAAGACTTTCTACCTACCTTGTATATGAAGCTATGCGACAGGAAGGCATCGATTGCGAGTTTTTGGATGCTAGAATGCTATTAAAAACCGATGATAACTTTGGTTCGGCCCGTGTAAATTACAAATCGACCAATGCCAATGTGGAAGAATACTTCAAAAATCACTCCAAAACACAACTCATCACTGGCTTTGTGGCCAGTACCGAACAAAACGAAACCACGACGCTAGGCCGTGGCGGTTCCGATTATACGGCGGCTATCATTGGGGCAGCCCTCAACGCCACTGAAATAGAAATCTGGACCGATGTAGATGGCATGATGACTGCCGACCCTAAAAAAGTAAAAAAAGCCTTCACCATTCCAAGGGTATCCTACATCGAGGCTATGGAACTGTCGCATTTTGGTGCTAAGGTCATTTACCCACCTACCCTTCAGCCCGTCTTCTCTAAAAACATCCCTATTAGGATAAAAAACACTTTCAACCCAACTCATGAAGGTACTTTAGTGAGCAAGCAAACCGATAAAAACGGCTTTCCGGTCAAAGGTCTTTCCTCGATAAACGACATTGCCTTGCTAAATGTACAAGGTAGTGGAATGGTAGGCGAAAAAGGGGTTGCGGGTCGATTGTTCAACACATTGGCCAAACATAGTATCAACATCATCCTCATTACACAGGCTTCTTCCGAGCATTCGATATGTTTTGCCATCGACCCGAAAGATGCCGAACAAGCCAAAAGCATATTGGATGAAGAGTTTTTTATTGAACTTCACAATAAAAAACTTGACAAAATCATCATAGAACGAAAACTGTCGATTATAGCCATTGTGGGTGAAAACATGAAAATGACACCAGGCATTTCGGGCAAGATGTTTTCGGCATTGGGTCGAAACGGTGTAAATGTGGTCGCAATTGCACAAGGTTCCTCGGAATACAATCTTTCGGTGGTTGTACCTCAATCCGATTTGGCCAAAGCTATGAACGCTTTGCACGATTCGTTCTTCCTTTCCGAAACCAAAACAATGAATTTGTTTGTAATTGGCACCGGACTGATTGGTAAAACCTTAATTCAGCAAATTTCCAAACAAACTAGCTACTTGGAAGATCACAAATCGCTGAAGGTGAATTTGGTAGGATTGGCAAACCAATCTGGAATGGTATTTAACGAAAATGGCATTTCGCCCACTAAATGGGAAACTGAACTTCAACAAACTGGCAAGCCTTCCAATTTGGCCGAATTTGTGCAAACAATGAAGGCCATGAACTTGCCAAACTGTGTTTTTGTGGATAATACAGCAAGTAAAGAGCTTCCATCGTTTTATGAAGATATTTTAAACCATTCTATTTCCATCGTAACTCCCAACAAAACAGCCAATTCAGGTTCTTACAAAGACTACTTAAAACTGCAAAACGCGGCTAGGAAAAGAGGTGTTGACTTTTTATACGAAACGAATGTGGGCGCTGGTTTGCCCGTTATCAATACTTTGAAAGACTTGTTGCTAAGTGGCGACCAAATCATCCGCATCGAAGCAATTCTTTCTGGAACACTTTCCTATATCTTCAACAATTTCAAACAGGGAGTTAAATTCAAAGATGTGGTATGGGAGGCCAAACAAAAGGGCTATACTGAACCAGATCCAAGAGACGATTTGAGCGGTTTGGATGTGGCACGAAAAATCCTCATCCTTTCGCGCGAAACGGGCTTGCCAATGGAAATGAGCGATATTCAAATCGAACAAATTTTGCCCGAAAGTGCTGTGAAAGCCAAAACCATAGATGAATTCTTTGCAACTCTTGAAAAGGAAAATGCTTTTTTTGAAAACAAGTTGAATGCCGCCCAAAAAGAAGGCAAAGTGTTGCGATTCATAGCAAAATTAGAAAACGGGAAAGCAAGTATCAGTTTGCAAGCAGTTGGTGCCGACCATCCTTTTTATTCGCTGTCTGGTAGCGATAACATTATTGCCTTCACCACTGAGAGGTATAAAGAAAGGCAACTAGTGGTAAAAGGGCCGGGTGCAGGTGCTGAAGTAACCGCAGCAGGTGTTTTTGCCGATATCATCAATATCAGCCATTCTTGGTCTTAATTCTATTTGTGCTTTCTAAGTTGATTCAATAAGGCCTCCATATCTTTTGGATATGGGGCTTCGGTGTACATAGGCGTGCCGTCCAACGCAAAAAATCCCATTGAAAAGGCGTGAAGTGCAACACGGCCAATCAGTGGCTTTTCTTCGGTTTCCAGCTTTAGGTTGAATTTCTTTTTTAGTTGCGACAAGTACACATCTGTGCCACCGTATTGGGCGTCGGCCAATATAGGATGTTTCAAATAGGCAAGATGAACTCGAATTTGGTGCATACGACCGGTAACGGGTTCGCATTGCACCAAACTATGCTTTTTGAAAAATTCGATGGTATTGAATATCGTTTGGGCTTCTTTTCCTTCTACCCTATCTATTTTCACCACACCGGCATTCAATGTAAGCAAGGGCACATCTACAATGGTTTCTTTAAAGTTGGCAAGTCCATCTACCACAGCATGATACACTTTGTTTACTTCGCGGTGTTCCAATTGGATTGCCAAATGTCGATAGGCTTCTGGAGATTTGGCAATGACCAAAATACCCGAAGTTTCCTTGTCTAAACGATGGCAAACCTGGGCTTCGGGCCAATAGTCTTTTGCAAGGCGCAAAATTCCTTTTATCGTTTTATCCCTGTCGTCCAAGGTTGGAATACCAAAAGGCTTGTTGACGATAATGTAATGGTCGTCTTCGCGTAAAATGATGTCGGAAAAAGAGAAATGTTTAGCCAATTTGTTTTGCTCTCAATTTGAAGGCAAAAGTGGTGCCTTTGCCTATTTTACTTGTGACATTGATTTTAGAATTGTGTGCTTCCAATACCTTTTGTACTATCGACAATCCTAATCCAGAACCACCCCTTTCTTTCGAGCGACTTTTCTCTACCCTGTAAAAGCGGTCAAAAATTCGGTTTAAATGCTCGTGGGCGATACCTGGCCCATCGTCTTTAATACTAACCAACACGTGTTCTTTGTCTTTTTCCAATAGCACCTTCACTTCGCCTTTTTCTTTGCCGTATTTTATAGAATTATCGACCAAATTCAAGACCACTTGTTTGATTCTAAAAGGATCGCCCTCTACCAACACTGCATTTTGAAAAGCGTCCAAAACCAGTTTAGATTCTTTTCTCTCTGCTTTGTCTTCCACTTGTTCAAAAACATCTTTTATCAATTGGTTCAGGTCGAACCATTCCATCACCATTTTCAATTCGCCTGTTTCCATTTGCGAAAGGAGGATAATGTCTTGGACTAAAGCCTCTAATCCATCTAAATTTTTTGCTGCTTTTTTTAAAAATTTCTCTCTATTCGATTTATCGTGAATAGCGCCATCTAAAAGCGTGTGAATAAAACCTTGGGCAGCGAAAATAGGCGTTTTCAATTCGTGGGAAATATCGGCCAAAAACTCACGGCGATACACCTCAAGTTTTTTCAATTCGTCGATTTCTTCTTCTTTTTTGCTCACAAAATTGAAAAGTTCTTGGTTGATACGGCTGTATTGGTCTCCTGAACTTTTAATTTTCTTTACAAACTGTTTAAAATCCTTTTTTTTGAGCTTGTCGAGCATTTTATACAACTTGTTTATTTCACGCAAAATGACAAACTCGAGCGTGAGGAAGATAAAAAGAAAGGCGGTGAAAAAGGTAACTAAGGTTGTAGAAACTACTGCTCTCCACGAAAGAATATCCAAAAAACTAAGATAACCCGCCATAGTGAGGGCAATGATGGCGGCCAAAACTAGACCTGCTATACGCGAATTGAAAAACATATTTTAGTTGGTTTGCAGGGCTCTTTTTTTCTGCACCCTGCGTATATCTTCTACTGTACCTTTTGGTATGGCTTCTATAAGTGTTTGTGTGTAAGACGATTGTGGTTTTTTATAAATCTCTTCAGCAAAACCCATTTCTTCAATTATTCCATGATTCATCACAATCAAACGGTCGGCCATAAACTTCACAACCGACAAATCGTGCGAAATAAACACGCAGGTAAAATGAAATTTTTCTTTCAGGTCGTTAATCAAATTGAGTACTTGCGCTTGCACCGACACATCCAAGGCCGAAACTGACTCGTCGCAAATGAGAAAAGATGGATTTAATGCCAAAGCCCTGGCAATGCATATTCGTTGGCGTTGCCCACCCGAAAACTCATGTGGGTAGCGGTTGAAATGATGCCCGTTCAGATTTACCGTCTCCAAAAGTTCTACCACCTTTTCTTTCCTTTCCTTGTCTGAGGAAAGCACACCGTGTATGCGCATGGGCTCTACAATAGCATCGCCAATGGTAATGCGTGGATTGATAGAGGAATATGGGTCTTGGAAAATGATTTGCATTTCGCGACGCAAAATCCTCATCTCCTGTGCATTGAGTGAAGAAATATTTCGGCCTTTGTACAATATTTCTCCTTCGGTTGGGTCCAGCAACTTGATGAGTGTTCGCCCTAAAGTAGTTTTGCCACAACCCGACTCCCCTACCAAGCCAATCGTTTCACCGGGGTAAATATCAAAAGTCACATTGTCGACAGCTTTTATAAAATCGGTCGGTTTTCTAAACAAGCCTTTCCCAATGGGAAAATAAGTTTTTAAATTTTTAACACGCAAAAGCGGTTCTTGCTGAACAAGTAGCTGATTTCGTTCGGCAACTTCCTCTTCTGTTATCAAATTCATGAAAATGGCTTCCCCTACCGAACCAAACTCTCCATCTGATTTTTCGGTAACCTGACCAAAATCGTCGGTAGCCATAAAGTCGGAAACGATGGGAAGCAATTTGAGTTTAAAATCCAGTTTTGGCCTACAAGCCAGTAAACCTTTGGTATAGGGATGTGTTGGATTCACCATCACATCCAGTAAACTTCCTTTTTCAACCACATCGCCTCGGTACATCACCATCACATGGTGCGAAATTTCAGCAATAACACCCAAATCGTGGGTAATAAATAAAATAGAAGTACCAAACTCTTTGCGAATGGTTTCCAGCAGTTCCAAAATAGTGGCCTGAACGGTTACATCCAAAGCAGTGGTGGGTTCGTCGGCGATGAGCAATGCTGGGTTGCAACAAATTGACATGGCAATCATCACCCTTTGTTTTTGGCCGCCCGATAATTCATGTGGATAACAGTTGAAAATCCTTTCGGGCTTAGGCAGCTTTACTTTCGAAAACAATTCCAAAGCCTTTTCCTTGGCCTTTTGGGGATTCAAACCTTCGTGCAGCATAAGCACTTCCACCACCTGATTTCCACAGGTAAAAACAGGATTCAAAGAGGTCATTGGCTCTTGAAATATCATGCCTATTTCTTTGCCGCGAATACTTCTAATTTCTTTTGTAGTAAGTGTCAAAAGATCTATCCAGCCTCTTGAAGGAGAATTGAACCAAATTTCACCCGCAGATATCCTGCCTGGCGGAATATTTAGCAGTTGAAGAATTGAAAGAGAGGTAACCGATTTGCCAGAACCCGATTCGCCCACTATTCCCAACACCTCCCCTTTTTTTAAAGTAAAACTGATGTTTTTGACGGCATTGGTCATACCCGTTTCATGCTCAAATTGTACCGTAAGGTTACGGACATCGAGCAACAAATTGGGATCAAATTCAGAAATAGGCTTTTCCACTTTCATGCTGACCTATTGTTTCTTTTTTACAATTTGAGTGACTTTGAATTCGGTGCGGCGATTCATTTGGTGCTCCTCTTCCGTTTTGGCATCTTCTACCAAATGTTTTTCTTCCCCATAACCTAAAGCTACTACGCGGTCCGATTCAATACCCTTGGAAATAAGGTAATTTACAGCCGATTCAGCCCTTTTTTGAGAAAGTCGAAGGTTGTAATCATTGTTTCCACGGCTATCGGTATGCGAACCCAGCTCTATCGAAATCTCGGGATTGTCTTTTAAAATTTGTACCAATTTGTCCAATTCTTTGGACGCGTCGATACGAATATCAGACTTGTTGTAGTCGTAATAAATATTTTCCAATACGATTTCTTTTTCCAGTATAATGGAATCCAAATCGAGGTCTATTTCAAAAGTGATGGTATTGAGACTGTCTTTCAACTGAAATTGCGGCACGCTGCGGCCTATCGTGGAAAAACTTTCTCTTTTGGTAAAAAAACCAGGTTTTGTGGCAGTAAAACGATACATTTTCTCTGTTTCAATTGGAAAAACCATTTTTCCGTCTGGTTTAGAAAAAAACTCGTGCACCAATGTATCTCGCTGGTCGTACATTTTTACATGGACTTCTTTCAGTGGTAAGTCATTTCCCAACTCGTTGTTTTTTTGGGTGTACACTATCAAGTTATAGTCCACTTTTTTTCGAAAATCGGGCGAAAAAGCAAAATAATAAATGTCGTCATTTCCCTTCCCACCGGGTTTGTTGGAACAAAAATAGCCAACATCGGGCGTAACGAATGTAAGTCCAAAATCGTCATAACTGCTGTTGATGGGGTAACCCAAATTTTCGACAGAGATGTTTCGCGAGGTGTCTTTGGCTGCTACGAAAACATCCAAACCACCCAAACCAGCATGGCCATCTGAAGCAAAATACAACTTGCCGTCGCCTGAAACAAAAGGGAACATTTCGTTTCCAGAAGTGTTGATGCGAGAACCCAAATTGTAGGCAGGGCCAAATTTGCCATTCTCCAACACAGCACAACGATACAAGTCAATGCCCCCATATCCGCCCTGCCTTATGGAAGAAAAATACAGCAACTTGTCATCGGCCGAAAAACAAGGAGTTGATTCCCAAGTATTTGACAGACTTACACTTAGCATTTTGGGTTCAGACCATTTGCCATCGGTAAAATATGAAACAAACAAGTCGGTTTCTTCAACAGTGCCGCTATTGCTTCCTTTTCTGCTACCGTCGTTACTTTTCACAAAAACCATGATATTGCCATCTTTGCTGAAAGTAGCACAAGCGGCGTGAGTTCCATTTTCCTCCAATGTTTTGTCGAACAAACGCACTGCGCCAGTGCCAGTACCAAATCCGTCGGGAGTAAACTGAAATAGCGAATAAAATCCATTTCCAGTAGCCCGATATACCATATCAATGCCCCTGTCTGAAGAAAACACCAATTTGTCTTTGTACTTGGCAGGCGAAAATTCCGAAAATTCAGTGTTTATCGAGCTCGCATTCTGCACTTTAAAAGGCACATCCTTCATTAGAAGCGAACGGATATTTTCCAAAAAAGCCACTTCTCTTTTTGCTTTCCGCATGTAATCTATCGTGTAACCCGTTTTCAAATACTGGGAAAAAGCACTTTTGGCATTTTCATATTCGCCTAGTGTTTTTAGGAAGTTGGCATAAAAGAAAAGTGCGGTATCTTTTTTAATTCCTGTTTCTATAGCCAGCTTGTAAAAAGGGCCAGCCTGCGTAATTTGGTTGGAACGGCGGTAGCTTTCGGCTGTTTTAAAATAGATTTCGGCTGTTTTGGCCCCTTTGCCAATGGCATGTTTGAAATTTTCAGCAGCAAAATCGTATTCCCCTTTCAAAAAACGCTTGTTACCCAAGCGAATGTGGCGTTTGGCAGTATCACACGATTGCAAAAAAACAAGGGTGCATATAGTCCAAACAAAAAATCGATGCATACTTTAAATTTGCTCAAAAATAACCATTTCTGCCAAACCTTTTCGAAAACTTGAACACAGTAATTGCTTGTTTTGAATAATTGAGAGAAATTGAGTTCATGTAATTTTTTTAGTTATTTTTGTAAAAAACCAATGTTATCTGAAAGTTACTATACCTTAAACAAATCGTTATTTCACTATGGAAATTGATGTTTTGACAGTTGTTGTATTTGGTGTAGGCGCCTACATTATAGGTTCATTGCCTACCGCTGTTTGGTACGGTCAAGCTTTTCACGGAGTCGATGTTCGCGACTATGGTAGCGGAAATGCGGGTGCAACAAATACCTACAGAGTTTTAGGGTCAAAAGCCTCTGTATTAGTTTTATTCATAGACGTTTTCAAAGGTTGGACTGCCACCTTATTGTCTTTCATCTTGATTCACAATAGCAATATCCATGAAAAATACATCCCGCTTTACGGGATGCTTTTTGGCGGTTTGGCTATCGTTGGACATATTTTCCCCATTTTAGCCAACTTCAAAGGAGGCAAGGGAGTAGCTACTTCTATAGGTGTGGTGTTCAGCATCAATCCCGAACTGGCGTTGTTGTGCTTGGCCATTTTCCTATTCGTTTTCTTTGCAACCAAGTTTGTATCGCTTGGCTCTATTATTGCCGCTTTCTTTTACCCAATTTTACTTCTTTTCCCAAGATACCTACCCGAACAACATTTTATGGTCATTATTGGATTTATGATGTTTGCGCTAGTGGTGATTGTGCACCAAGAAAATATCATGAGACTATTACAGGGAAACGAGAAAAAAATTGACCTCTTCAAAAAGAGTAGAGACTAGAAATTACATCTTAATTACCTTGTATGTTTTCTGTCTAAATTTTAAAAAATAGACCCCTACTTTCAATCCGCTCAAGTCAAATTTAGGATTAAATCTCCTATCGTTATCGATTTTTCCTTTCAACATTTCCTGGCCGGCAGCATCTAGTATTTGATATTCCAACCCTAGCATAAAATTTTGACTATCAATATCTAATTCAATCCAATCGACCACTGGATTTGGGTACATTATATCTTTGATTGCATTCAATCCGCAGTCATTCTCTTTTCGGTTTTTAATAAGCTGCTCGGCAACTACAAAATTGGGAATACCATACCCCAGCTCGTCGTTTGGGTTGCAGTACAAACTAGAAGATTGCTTCACATAACGTATCAGTTGGGTGTTGGTCAGAAGACTATCCATTTGCCACAAGGTAGCCACCAATCCTGAAACCAATGGCGCTGAATACGAAGTACCTGAAGAATATACATAATTTTCGGCGTGATTGACCATCACATCTACTCCCAAAACAACCACATCGGGTTTTATTCTTTTATCTGTAGTGGGGCCTATCGCGCTAAAATCGGCCTTGTATCCGTATAAATCTACAGAACCTACGGCCAAAATAGAATCGGCATCGCAAGGAAACACAATTTTTCGCCAAGAGGCATCGGCGTAATTGTTGCCGGCACTGTTCACCACCACCATACCTTTACGGGCAGCCATTTGGGCTGCTTTGGTGATAACGGTCGTGCGCCCGTCGAGTTCGGAAAGAAGGTGATTTTCGGAAGGATTATCGAAAGTATTGTAGCCTAAAGACGAAGAAATGATGTCTACTCCCAAACTGTCGGCCATTTCGGCAGCACGCAACCAGTTGTATTCTTCAACCAATTTCTCATTGATGGCATCTTCGGAAACAAATAAGGCATAATCGGCACCATAGGCAACGCCAATGAGTTTGTCGGGCTTGTAAGCGGCCAAACACGACAACACATTGGTGCCATGTTCGCTTTTGACATATACATTGGGTATTTTATCTACAATATTATAAGTAAATTTTATGCGTTTATCTTGAAAAAGAGCCGCCAATGCACTTGAATTGTTTGCAAACTGAAATCCGCCATCGAAAACCGCTATGTACACACCTTTTCCATTCCAACCCAACTCGTGCATTTTGTCTGCTCCTATGCTTTGCATTTGTGCCAAAGAAGCACCGTACTGTACAGCTTGGTTGGCGGCATGTTTCAGCATGGCGTTTCGCGTTCCATGTTTTGAAGCCACATTGCCCGCAAAATCTATCCCAATCACAAAATCTTTCGCTAAAATGGCGGGCAAAAAATCTTTGTTAGATTTCACCAACACACCATTCAGCCACTTGCTGGCATAGCGAAATTCCACACCCTTTATACTTGAAATACTTTTTATGTATTTGTCTGTTACGGGATAATCGGAAACATGAAACGAGATATTTTGCTTGGCTCTACGATTTAAAGCCTTTTTTGAGAAACCATTTTGGGGAGAAATAGATAGGTTTTTATCCTTGAAACGAACAAAATAATACCCTTCCTGTGCAAATGACACAGATTTTAGAAAAATGAAAAAAGCCAAAAAAAGCAACCTATTGCTTACCATAGCCCGTTAGTGTTTGCTTGTACACCTTTCCATCGGCAATCACATATTTGCCAAAATCGGCAGCAGCAGTAGAATAGTTTACTTCTTGCGATTCTTTGTAAACCAATCCAACATCCTTGCCATACACCTCTACTCGGTATTTTTTGTACACAAGGTTGAAATCTTTTTTATGGATAATCGTTACGGTGTTGGGATATTGCCCCCAAGTTTTCCCCAAATTACTGACAGTATATTTTTCGGTTGGAAAGGTATTGAACATGTTGCCGTTCCATGTTTTGGCTTCTACCAAAGGCAAGGAAAGTTTCAAAAAAGGTACATTGTTTTCGGTAACCAACACTTGATTTTGATTTACCTTTTTTACCTGCTGTATAGAATCCAAAATGAATTTGGACGCATTGGATGGTTTTTTGTAGCGATACATTTTGAAACTTGTTCCACCCTCCAAATCTACCCAAGCGTCTTCCAAAGCCACTTTCAACTGATATACAGAATCTCTATTCCCCTGCAAGTCATATCGGGTTTCTACCACATCGTAAATGGCATATTGCCCCTTTGCCAATGGGAAATAATCGTCGGAAATGGTGGCAGGGCTTGAAAGATCCTTCTTGTTTTGGCAAGAGATGAGAAACAAATTGGTCAAAACACCAAGCCAGATTATAAAGAATTTCTTAGCCAATTTCGATTCGAAATAAAATGTAAATATCGAGAAAAATAGAGCGCAATTTCCAAGTTACCGAATAGAGCCATCTTCACGATTTTTTTGTAAATTCATTTTACGGAACAAAGTGGGTGCAGCAAAGAATAAACGGCTTATTAAAATTACAAAAGAATGCGCAGTTTTCTTAGCATCATCTTCAGTGTTGTGGCGACTTTGTTCATCTTGAACATGTTTGTAGAAATTAATTCTATCGTATTCTATCTCACGGTCATTCTAGTTGTTATCTTAATTTTAATTCGCTACCTACTCATTCGCCGTATCAATTCGAAATATCACCGAAAAAAAGACAACGATTGATTGAAAATCGCAATTGTAAAAACTATGCCTTAATCGAAAGATGTGGATGGATGGAATTTCCCTATTTTTGCGAGCATTGGCCCTTGGCGCATGATAGAAATCCAACACATCAGCAAATCGTTTGGCGACAAAAAAATCCTGGACAGCATAAGCGGGAAATTTGAACAAGGGAAAACCAACCTTATTATAGGGGCGAGTGGAACCGGCAAAAGCGTGTTGCTAAAATGCATTGTGGGCTTGGTGAGCCCCGACGAGGGAAATATATTTTTTAGCGATGTAGAGTTCATTCGCGGTGATATTGATACCAAAAGACAAATAAGGCGTGAAATAGGCATGCTTTTTCAGGGAGCAGCCCTTTTCGATTCTATGAATGTTGAAAAAAATGTAATGTTTCCATTGGAAATGCTGAAATCGCACATGTCGAAATCGGAAATGCAAAGCCGCGTGGACGAGTGCCTGAGCCGTGTTGGATTGGAAGGAGCAAACTTGAAAATGCCCTCAGAACTTAGTGGCGGTATGAAAAAACGTGTAGGCATCGCAAGAGCTATTGTCCTCAATCCCAAATATTTGTTTTGCGACGAACCTAATTCAGGTCTCGATCCCCAAACCTCTATATTGATAGATGATCTCATCCATACCATCACCAAAGAATACAACACGACTACTATCGTGGTCACGCATGACATGAATTCGGTGGTAACGATGGGCGAATACATAATGTTTTTGCACAAAGGGCGCAAAGAATGGGAAGGCAGCAAAGAAACAATCCTGAAAAGCAATGTGGAGTCGCTTACGAACTTTATATATGCAAATAAATTAATGAAAGAAGCAAAAGAAAAACTAGAAAATTAAGCCACGATGAAAAGATACAGCCCCATTTTATTTGTATTCACTTTATTGTCAAATACTTGGGCAGCAGAACAAGAACCAAGAGTGAAAGTAGAACTGAAAGAAGCCACCGTATATTTGACCTCGGCCAAACTAAGCGTAAGCGCCGAAACCCAAATTGCGGCAGGTGCAAGCACTGTAATACTAGAAAACCTTCCCAATAGTCTAAATCCCGAAACCATTCAACTGAATGCAAAAGGAGATTTTGTCATTCTTGGCGTACAATTTGCCAACAATTATTTGAAAGAAGTGAAGAAAAACCAACAAGCCGAAAAACTTTCCGATTCTTTGGAGCGACTTGGCGACAAAATGGAGATTTTGAATGGCAAAGGGTTGGTTTTGGAAAAAGAAGAAACCATGATATCGTCGAACAATGCGCTATCGGGTACTGAAACAGGTTTCAAAGTGGAAGAATTAGCCAAATTGGCCGATTTTTACAGAAAACGCCTTGGCCAAATCACTGAAGAAAAAATAAAACTAAAGCAACAAAAGAAAGAACTCCAAAAACAAATAGACAAGGTTACAGCTCAATTGAACGAATTGAACCAACCAAGCAATGCGGCTTCGGGCGAAATACGCATAAGTGTAAGCAGCAAAAACACAGTTTCGGCCAGCTTCAATTGCGAATTTATGGTCTTCAATGCAGGCTGGGAACCACTGTACGACATCAAAGCAAAAAATACAAACTCCCCTATTCAGCTCATTTTCAAGGCCAAAGTGTACCAAAACACGGGCATAGACTGGAAAAACGTAAAACTTAAACTTTCCACCATTAACCCGCTTTTGGGTGGCAATAAACCCGAACTTTCGCCCTGGTATCTGGATTTTCACCAACCCGTACCGCTTTACAATTTCAAAGCCAAAACCATGGCATCGCCTGCTGGCGAACCAATCTTAGAAAGTGAAGATATGGCAGCAGCTTCTTCTGCCACTTACACTGCT
Source organism: Cytophagales bacterium (assembly GCA_044349205.1). Classification (GTDB taxonomy): domain Bacteria; phylum Bacteroidota; class Bacteroidia; order Cytophagales; family UBA9547; genus UBA9547. Next base: position 20,659 of record JBIKRJ010000015.1, read on the forward strand.
ATGAACCAAACCACGCTTTCGGCCGAATATGAAATTTCGATTCCGTACACTATTCCAAGTTCGGGCCGACAAGAAGTAGTGGAAATACAACAACACTCACTTCCTGCATTTTACCAACACAGCACCGTACCAAAAGTGGATAATGATGCATTTCTTTTGGCTGGACTTACCGGCTGGGACAAGCTGAACCTTTTACCCGGAAACTCGAATATTTATTTCGAAAACACCTATGTAGGGCAATCCTTTAT
>JBIKRJ010000159.1:0-5631 GCA_044349205.1 Cytophagales bacterium
CAACGATAATTTTGCCGCACCATCACTGTCACATCTTGCGGGTTGGGTATGTCTAAAATACCATTAAAGTCAATGGTAAATCCAACTTGCTGTTTTGAATCACGTTCTTTAACATCGGTGGCGAACTGCACATTGGCTTTTACTTCCACCATGGGATCATATACAACAAATTTTCTACTTAAAATCAGATCTGACTGGTCGCCATTGCGATACACTACAAGCAAATAATTGCCCGACAATCGCACACGAGGTACTACAAAACTGTAATGTGTAAAACGGACTTTGGTATTGATGGATGAGGAATAATTGCTAATGAGAGTCTCGTTGAAATCGGTTACTATTTGCAGGTCGGTATAGTTAGAACGAGTCCAATTGGCATTACAATGGTATACTTTGGCGTAGTAGTTGGCATAATTTTTACCCAAATCGTCGAATTCAAGTACAAGCGGCACGGGTTCCAAGCGGTTTACAACGGGTGGGTTCAACACCGAATTCGGAGAGGAGCCCATAGGGTAAAAAAGTACAGTCTTGATACGGTCTTCGTATTCCACATCATCATAAAACAAAGTTTTGACTTGGTTTTGTGAGCTAGCCAACTGGCTTGTGTACATAGCGTTGTGTACACAGCTTGACAAAAAAGATAGCAATGCCAAGAGAACAAATACATATTTCAACGGTAGCCACATCGCTTCTTTCTTATTTGTATCACACAATACAATATTAGTGCTAAATTCGGCATCAATTGTCCAATTTCGCTTCTTATTGCTTTTTTATGATTATTCAAGCCAAAGAACCTATCGTAGAAGTACACGACCTCACGGTTTCGTATCACAATAAACCAGTTTTATGGGACATCGATTTTTCTTTGCCCGCAGGTGTGTTGGCGGGCATCATTGGGCCCAATGGGGCAGGTAAATCTACGCTCATCAAAACCATTATGGGACTTATCGAACCGTCGAGTGGCTACACACATTTGTTTGGGCAAGATTTGGATAAAATAAGAAAAAGAGTGAGTTATGTACCTCAGCGAGAAACGGTTGACTGGGATTTCCCTGCTTCGGTATTTGATGTGGTACTTATGGGTAGGTATGCCAAAGCAGGTTTATTCAAGTCTATGTCGCGTGCCGACAAAGAAGTGGCCAGGGAATCTATCAGAAAGGTGGGATTGGAAGCTATGAGCGACCGACAAATCAGCCAGCTTTCGGGTGGACAGCAACAAAGGGTCTTTATAGCCAGGGCTTTGGCTCAAGATGCCGATTTGTATTTTATGGACGAGCCTTTTGCAGGGGTTGACATGGCGACCGAGGCCGACATCATCAAGATTCTGAAAGAAATGAAAGACAAAGGCAAAACAGTGGTGGTGGTGCATCACGACCTGCAATCGGCAATCGACTATTTCGACTGGATGGTGATGCTAAATATGCGCCTTGTAGCCAGTGGCCCTACTTCACAAGTTTTCAATCAGGCGACCTTGCAAGAAACGTACGGTTCGCGTCTAAATGTACTTACCAAAATAGGCGAGGAGGTTGAAAAGCGGAATTTCCCTATTCGCAAAAATTCTTAAACGAACACTGTGTTTGCCGCTTGTTTCAATCATTTAAGTCTTCACGTTTCCAATTTGGAAAAAAGTAAAGATTTTTATGGAAACATATTGGGAATGAAGGAAATAGAAAGACCGAATTTTCCCTACAACGGCGCTTGGTACGACATGGGTTATGGCTTGTCGCTGCACCTAATCGAAGGTAAAAACTACGAAACCCAAGCAGGAAGCCGAGGCAACCATTTTGCTTTTGAAACGGAAAATGTACAAGAACTGGAAAATGAGTTGAAGCACAAAGGGGTGGAAATTGTGAGCAACAAAATAAGGGTGGACGGCATTAGGCAATTGTTCGTAAAAGATCCAGACGGGTATTTTGTTGAATTTAACGAAGCTAAAAAGCTTTCTTCAACGCAAAGTTGAGCCCAATACCATGGCTATGTGCTGGCCTTGTGGCCATACCCAAAAAATATCCTTCCACATTTGCTTGCCATTTTTTAGCAAACGATTTCCCAATCCCAAATAAAAGGTTTTCGCGACCAAAGCCACCATAGGCCAAACCCAGCATCACATCCCATTTTCCCATCGATTTGGTCGTTTTCAGTGCGCTGCGTGGTACAAATGAAGCCACATGGGTATAATAACTTTCAATTGTCGATTTGTATTTGCAAGACCAACTATATTCGTATTTCAATTTCAACGAAAAGGGCGTAAGAGAGGTATAGTTTACAGTGCTTTCCTGAATGCCAAATCGTTTTGCAAAACCTCTTGTAGAATAATCGACAAAAAGGCTATCGCCGTTGTAGTTGCTAATGTCCTGTATTTCCTCGCCCCGAAGTGTGTAATTGGAATTTCCCTCAAAGCGAGCTGCTGAAGCCCAATACAGAAAACCAAAATCTTGTAGGGAAACAAAAGCCCTGTGATTTCCTTTTTCAATTCTGTACTGCACATCTAGGGCGCTGCCCCAACCGCCATAACCTAGTTGCCGATAGTGTAAGGCCAAATTCCCTTCCGACTGAACAAATTCCCCGTTTGGAGCCGTATAAATGCTTGCCTCATTGGTTTTTATACTTTGGTAATTAAAGCCATGCAAGATGGAAACGGCACCGAACAAAACGCCATTTTTCCCTTTTTTCAAGGCTTTTTCTATACCAAAACTCGCCTTCGAGTATTGTACATACTCAAATTGTATTTTTGACAAATTGGCCGTTTTGCCCTCGTAGGCAGCATTGCCCAAAAACACAAAACCGAACATGTCTTTCGGAAAATCAAAACCTAGCAATTCCCGATAGCCCACACCCACAACCCAATGTTTGCGGCCAGCTTTCCATTTGAAGCTAGCCTCGTTTTTAAATTCAAAGCCAAATCGGTTCTGAACATTCAAATTGTCTCGCACTTCTGTCAGAAAGTCTTTGCTCATAAAACCGCCCCACAGCAATTTGGCAAGTATCGTGTTGGGCAAAGAATTGGAATTGCCTTCGAAATTTGAATGTAGGGAAATGGAAAATTTTGATGTATCGACCTGAGCAACAGACAATAGCGGAAGAAAAACAAATAAAATACAACAACATTTTTTCATCAACGCGAAACTTTGGGATTTACACGCCCAATGAGCGCTAAACGAGCCGAGTAATCGGAATAAATTTTCACCTTTAAGTTGGGTGGCGTATCAAATCGGGCTTCCAACACTACTTTTTTGGCTTTCGACACTAAATACAGCAGGCTGTTGTCGAATGGAAGCTCAATTTTACTGTATTTTTCACCCAACACTTTTCCTGTATTGGCGTCAACATCGGCAGCTAGCATGGGCGAGTTACCCGTCAACACCACATTTTCCAATCCGTTTTCGGAAAGAAAAATCGCACTCAGAGTCGCATTAAAAGGAAATCCGTTGTAAGCCGAAATTCGTAACGCACCGCCACTGGTTTCAAACTGCAATTCGGTTGGATTGATAGAAAGGGTGTCTCGCAACATCAGCCCCTGAACCGAGACTTTCATGGGTACTTCTAGTTGCATTTGCGCCAACAGTTTGGAATTGTTGTAAACAAAACTGTTGGTATCGTATATGTAGCCCACTTTGGTTTGAATTTTGTAGGCCAATTTGTTGGGAAAAATGGAAACCAATTCGGGAAAATTGGACGACTTGCCATTTTTGAAAACAGTGGTAGCAATTTTGTAGGGTGAATCTGTTGCGGCGGCAAATTGTATGTCTTTGCCAATCAAATCTGGGTCAGAGGCCTGTACCGATGCGCCGCTTTGGTTGCTTGCTTTCAGTTCCACCAGCTGTATATTTCCTACTACACCCAGTCCGTTTTCTATACTAAAATTCAACTTAACTTCTTCGGGTACTATTTTCTCGGCATTTAGATTCGAAAATATATCGGTGCTAATGACGGAACCATAGGTTGTATCGAGTTTGCCCAAATACCCGCGTGCATAATTTGGCTTTACGTCATTTAGGTACACATTTACCACAATGCTGTCATTCAAATTTAGGTTTACCTTTTTTCCCGTGTATTTTACCCTTGCTTTGAATTCGTACAGAAAACGATTGTAATAATCGGGAGGAGAAGACAGATTTAGGTTATAGTCATTCACTGGAACTTTCAGCTGTATTTTGGTGCTTGAATTTGGTTTGGCAGGCGGTACCACGCCCATAAATACCAGCGGAACACCCTTAAGGGTGGTTTTGGGCATGGTATAGGTCATAAAAATAGAATCTTGAATGGTACTTATCACATCCAACACAATGTCACCCTCGTCAATTACGGCTTCTTTCAATTGAAGGTCGCCCATATCTTCGAGCGCTACGGCTTGCTTGTCTGTAATCACATCCTGGTCGGGAAAAACAGCAATGGCCGTTTTAACTTGAAGATTTCTAAACTCAATTTTCACCTCAATGGCATCGGAAAGGCGAATAATCGCATTCCTGTCGGTTTGTAGGCTGATAGAAGGCAGATTTACATTCAGGTTTCCATCTATTTTTTTGTCGGTCAAATCGTAAGTTTTCACAACTGAAGCCCCTTTTTCTATCGATAGGTTTGCTTCGCTTGCTATCACCGAATTGTCTGAAGCATTTTGAATCGAATAGTCGAGTTTTGTGACACGCATGGGTAGTCTGTTGGTGAAAGTAATCACCATTTCACCCGAACGCATTTCGGCCGATTCGAAAAACTGATTCAGACTAATGGGAACCGTGCCAACCGGAAAAGTGAGGATGCTAGGCAAAAGATTGACAAAAGGAGAAGCAGAAAGGGGCTTCCCATCCAGTCTTTTAAGTTCTCTGCCAAATAGCACATTTAACGTATTTCCCGATTTTATCAGCTGGCTTGCCATGCTGTCCAAGGTAAATTTTTGCGTAATGGTGGGCACTTCCAACCTCAACGAATCTAATTTGAAGTTGCGGTTAAATGGCGGGGCGTTGAATGTTTTAAGGACATTCAGGGAAATGGAATCGAGTTTTTGGTTGAAAACAAGGCGCAACAAGCCACTGCTATCGCGCCTTAGCTGGCTGGTATCGGATATTAGGTTTTGGATGGTAAGTTTGGTGTTAGCTATGGGAAACACTAATTCCGGCTCCCATTTGGCAGGTTCAAAAACCTTTCGGCACGAAAAAAGCAATAGTACAGAAAAGACAAGAATTAAATATCGAACTATATTTGTGCGCACTAACATTTTGTATATCACAAATCTAAACAAAAGCATTTCCAACTTCAGAATGTTTTTTTAACTTTCCTAAAAACTACTATTATTAAAATTGAATTAGACTATTTAACTGACCATGGAAGTATATCAAAGCAAAGAAGATGATTGTATTACTCTCACAATAGACGGCGAATTGGATGCCAGTTCCTGTTCGGTGTTAGACGAATCGATACAGCAAGTCGTCAACGACAACGAAAAGCGTATTCTGATAGATTGCAAACAGTTGGCTTACATATCGTCGGCCGGACTGGGCGTTTTCATGTCGTACTTACAAGAGTTTGGCGAAAACGATATTCGCATGATTCTTTTCAACATGAACCCACAAGTGAAAGAAGTTTTTCGTATTCTGGGTTTGGATAACCTCATCAAAATAGTGCCCACCAAAGAAG
>JBIKRJ010000016.1:0-20461 GCA_044349205.1 Cytophagales bacterium
GCCCTAACTTTTCCTTCTATATATCAACAGGTTTTGCCACCCGAAGACGTCTAAATTTTTCTTTCCACGATAACAACAACGACAAAATTGCCCAGACTAACACTATCGAAAAAATACCGAATTCCCTCTTTTTAAGTTTCGGTTTCAGCATTCGCTTTGGCAAAGTAAAAAAGACCTACAACAATGCTACTTTATACGATGTCTTCGACCTACAAACAATCAACAGAGGCGGTTTCAATGAAAGAGGCACTGCCGATAACGACATACCCACTGAAATCGAAAAATACAACTTGAACCATCTGAACAACCTTAAATACAAAGACATAGAAGACCTAGTAAGTCAAGAATACTGAGCCTTAAAAATGGAAGACAAAGAATTGCTGTCACTCTTCAATAACGAAGCATCACGCAATCGTGCTTTCAGTTTGCTACTAGACAAATACCAGAAACGCATTTACTGGCACATTCGCAAAATGGTTATTGACCACGAAGATGCAGACGATATTACTCAAAACTGCTTTATCAATGTGTGGCACAATTTGGAAAATTTTCGGCACGATGCGCAATTGTTTACCTGGATTTACAAAATCGCGACCAATGAGTGCCTTGCATTTTTGAACAAAAAAAGAAGGCGCTTTTTTATTCCTTTGAACAATGTAGAAAAAGAATTGGAAGAAAAATTGGATACCTCAACACTTATAAGTGGCGAGGAAATACAACTAAAACTACAAAGAGCTCTGTTAAAACTGCCTGAAAAACAGAGGCTTGTATTTAATATGAAGTATTTTGACGAAATGAAATACGAGGAAATATCCAACATTTTAGGCACTTCTGTAGGAGCTTTGAAGGCCTCATACCATTTGGCCGTAAAAAAAGTAGAACAATGCCTGAAATTAAACTAAGCGTAAAATGAAAGAAGAAAAAGAACATAAATCCACTTCAGGCAAATTGAACAAAGGAAATGTATTCATTGTGCCTACCGACTATTTCGAAACGCTAACAAAACGCATCGAAGAAAAAACATTGGAAGGCAATAAAACATTTCGAAAAAACATTTTCAAGTTGCCAGCCAACTACTTTGAAGAACTTAAAGAAAGAACGCTTGAACAAACTATTAAAATAAAAAAGCAAAAAGAAGCTGTTTTTGATGTGTATGAAGAATATTTCGAGGATTTACAGCATGATACATTGGCCAAAGTTGCACCAACAGCAGAACTAAAAATAAAAAGTCCACACATAGTACCCAACCATTATTTTGAGACTCTGAAAAACAATATAAACCACCGCATACATACCAAACACAACGTCGTAAGATTTGAACCGTTCTTTTCGAAAAGTGTTCAATATGGTATGGCGGCTTCTATTGTATTGCTATGCTTATTGGGCGCCATATTCTATTTTCAGAATCATCAAAAAACATTTCAAACTGCCACAATCAGTGCCAAGGTAGAGCTAAACACGGCTGCCATGATCGCAAAATTGGAGAAGAAAGAAGTCATCAATCACCTTGAATACGAGGAAATTGACACCCAAGACCTTTTAAAATTTTCAACTGAAGATAAAAAACTCAGAATTAAAAAAGACTTCGAAAAAGAACTACTCACTATAAAAGACAAGCAATCGATCGAGTCAATACTGGAGGACATAGACATTTCAGCTTTAGAAACCGAAATTTGAATAAATCATGAAAATATATGCATTAATTTTGATCATATTAATGGGTAGTGCATTTGGCCTAAAAGCCCAAAACACTTCTGTTGAATCGGCAAGGGTCGCATTCATCAGCCAAAAAATCGGTCTAACGCCCGTTCAAGCCGAAAAATTTTGGCCAGTTTACAACGAATTCAACAACCAGCGTAGCGACATACGGAAAGCTATCAAAAAAATTTATAGCGGACTTTCCTTTATTCAAGAACCAACAACCGAAAAAATGAAGCAACAAATAAGTCATATTGCATCGCTAAAAAATGAAGAAGCAAACCTTGAAAAAGAATATTTAAATCGTTATTTGCTCGTAATTACGCCTAAACAATTGGCCGACTTGATAGTGGCTGAAAGAGAATTTCAAAAGATACTTATCAGAAAAGTAAGCGAAGACTAATATAGCATTCCTCATATTTTGAGGAATAAAAAGATCATTTACCAAAACTCGACAACTATTCCACAATGAAATAAAGTCCGAGTAAAATGATGACCGCGGCAGCTGTAGTGAAACCGTAAAGGATAATCTCATGAAGCATCGGAAAGGGATTTACAATGCTCATTATGCAACTAGAGAATCCAATAAGACTGCCTGCCACCAAATACGAAAATCCCCTCTTTTCTCTTTTTTCGTGAAGCACCTTCTTTAGTGCTTGGATTTGCGCTTCAATGCTTTGTTCGTCAAAACCTTCTTTGCGCAGTGATTGGGCAAAGGAAGTAAAATCGAATGTTTCAAATGCCCATTTAGAAAAATCGGGCAAGTGACTGGTAAGAGTCTTTTCCATGAAAAATATTTTAGCTTGTCTTGAAAAATATCTTCACGAATGTAATGAATGGAATCCAATCATGACAAGCCATGTAAGAAATGAAGTAAAATAACGGGAAGAGGCTATAGCTTGTCCTCTTTTGGAATGTTCAGTTTAGAGAGGATATCCTCCATTTCGCCGGCATATTCGGCACCCTCGTCCAACAAAAACACCAATTCGGGCACAATACGCAACTGGTGACGTATGCGAGCACCCAGTTGTTGCCGAATATTTTTCTTGTGATTTTCAATCTGTTTCATGGTATCAGCCTTCTGGTTGGTCATCAGAAAACTGAGATGAAACTTGGCCACACTCAAGTCAGGCGAGATTTCGCAGCGTGTTACCGTTACAAAAGCATTTCCAAGCAAATGGCGGCTATCTCGCTGAAAAATATCGCTCAATTCTTTTTGTAAGAGTCTGGCTACTTTGAGTTGGCGTGTGCTGGGCATATCTTTAGTTCCGAGTTATGTGTTGAGGGTTTCGAGTCGAGTACCCAAAGTACAGGTTTTATGGTATGTAAACAAGAGTCAGTGGTTATTCCGGATTTGACACATCCAAACACGCGCAACTCACTACTCCCAACTCTAAACCGGTTTGGAGAACATCAGTTGCAACTGGGCCCAAAGTTGGCGTTTTAAATCCACATTGGCCGCAATACGTTCCATTGAATCGGCAAAAAGCACGAGCTGTTTGCCATTGCTTGTCATTTTGTACTTGTTTTGATAGCCAGTAAAGGGAACCCCAAAAAGAATTACCTTGACAGAAGCAATTTCATTGGGGCTTGAGAAATCAACTTGTTCTTGGGTAATGGTCGAATAGGAACCCTCCTGCAAAAGCAGGCCTTTGGTTACCAAATTTTTGAAAGTTTCCTCAGATAAGGCATCCAATTCTTTATCGAAAACGAAAAGAACTGCCTTATACGAAACTATTGATTTTTTTTCAACTGGTTTTTCTTCGTCGTATTCAGTGTTTTGCAACAAAAACGTATCGCTATTTGGAGCAATTACTTGAAACTCCTCTTTTATAAGATAGACTTTGTCAGTAACAAAAAGGCTCAACTCGGCTAATTGCATGTAACTAAACGGCAAAACTTTCTCCGCAACCACAAGTACGGCTAGCATTGGGATTGATAAATTGAAATCCTTTGCCATTCAGGCCGTCCGAAAAATCGAGCACTGTACCAGCTAGGTAAAGCAAGCTCTTTTTGTCGACCAAAATCTTTATGCCTTTGTCTTCGAAAACTTGGTCTTTTTCTTGCAGCTGGTCGTCGAATTTTAAATCGTACATAAGCCCCGAACAGCCGCCACCTTGCACTGCCACCCTAATGTTGTGGTCGGAAGTGTGCCCTTCCTTTTGCCTTAGTTCTATGATTTTGTCTTTTGCAATTTCAGTTATCGTGACCATGGCCAAACGCTTTTTTCTTAATACAAATGTAAGCCTTAAAAAGTTTAGTCAATCCCCTAAAGCCTATTTCTCTTTTATGAAGATAATATCGCCAGCCGATAAGGTGACGTCACTTTTGTTATTCCATTCCTGAATTTTCTGTATCGGTATTTTGTATATTTCTGAAAGTCGGTACAACGTTTCGCTGGGCACTACCACATGTACTTTGAAACCTTCGGCTTGTTCCACTACTTTTTTCTTCACCTTTAGTACTTGGGCTATCTTCAAACCTGTGGTATCGATTGTATTCCAGTGTTTTATACTGTCGGGTTTTGTATTGTACAAGCGGGCAATGGAAAAAATGGTTTCCTTTTGTTGCACGATATGGGTGGTGTCTTTTGAGCTTATTCGGGGAAATTGACTGGCAGTGGCTACCTGAACTGGCAATTCATCTATTTGGGTAGATTTCACTGGAGGAGCCTCTTTAGGGGTTATTTCCTGTTTTGGCGTAGCCAATAAAGTGGGTTTTGGAAGCACCGAAACGGTATCTTTTTTTATGGGTTTGGGCATTGCCTTAGCCAAGTTGGGACTTGGCAATTCCACAATTTTTACCGCTACTTCTTTGGGTCTTTTGTTCTTTAACCACAACTCTCGGCCGGGTTGCAAAGGCTCGCCTTTTTTCATTCGGTTTTTGTGGCGAATAGCCAAAATCGTGAGACCATACATTTGGGATACATCGCGCAGTGTTTCGCCAGGTTTTACGATGTGAAAAAGCACATTGGCTTTGTTTTTCTTGGCTTCGGTGTAGTAAAATTCGTTTGGCAACAGTTCATCAAAAATTCTAAGGTCGTTGAAGCGCAAAAATCTATTTCGTGAAATACCTGCTTGAATGGCCAATTTGTTGATGTCGTCGCCGTCTTTTGCCTTGATAGCTTCCAGTCCGTTGTGCAAAACAAAAACGGGTTTGTCGCCTGGGTAACGCTCTTGTGCCTTGGCATTTATCTTTTTGGGTGTAGGCAATGGCCTTAAATCTCTTGTGGGCAATTTGGCCGAAGCCAAAGCCGAAACCCCAATCTTAGCTGCAATCGCGTCTTTTTCCATGTAACTGGCGGGCACTATGACTACATAATCTCTGTCGTCGGGAATGGTATGATGGCTCAACCACTTGTTGTATTCCCGCAGCTTGTCTTCTTGTACTTGCAATTCAAGCGAAATATCTTTCCATGTTTTGCCATTGGCATTTCCATATTCAAAAAGTACCAATGGCGGTGTAGAATTTTTGCCCTCATCGTCGCCAAAAGCCAGTTTGTGGGCAATGCATTTAATTACATACCAATAGGTGTTGCCGTCTATATCCATTTCTTTTGCCCCATAATAGCGCGAATCAATTGTGCGTTGCGTACCTCCCAAACCCACTTGGTAGGACTGCAAAGTGTAAATCCAATTGTTGAAAACGGCATTGCTTCTTTTGAAATAGGCAGCCGCGCCCCTTGTAGAGGAATAAATGCTCTTGCGTTCGTCTACCAAATGGTCTACCCGCAAGCCAAGTTCGGTAGCCGACTCGCGTTTGAACTGCCAATACCCAACCGCGTTGGAGGTAGACACTGCATCGGAAACCAAAGAACTTTCCTGTACAACCAAAAATTTGAAGTCGTCGGGAATGCCTTCTTCAGCAAATATTCTTTCAATAAGCGGAAAGTAGGCATCTATTCTGTCAAGCTTGGCCTGATAGTATGTTTTGTTTTTCTTGAGTACCGAGACGGTTTCGGCAATCTGGCTCTTGGCCGAATTTTTAATGTAAATTTTGGTGTCCAAAAAATACATTTCGTCGGGAATATCTGCCGTTTGGGCTATCGACAAAAATGGCACAAACAAGAAAAACGATAAGAAGCGCATCGGAATGAAAAAGATTTGAATACAAAGTTAAGCGCTAAACATTTTGTATAAAGGCTTTTGACCAATTTGCACAAATGTTTCGTTAAAAACGCCCCCTGACATGCATGGTTTTAGCCTCTAAAAACAGGAATTGAGTGTAAAAAGGCAAGAAAAAATTTTGTTAACTTGCAGTATGAAAAAGACCATAATACTAACTATCTCACTTTTAATAGGATACAACAGTTTTTGCCAAGACTTTATAATACGCAAAGGCAATAAGCTTACCAAAGGAAAAAACGGTCCTGAAGTGTACTTGCGCGGCATTTGCTTCGGCAACCAAGTGTGGAACGATGTGGAACTGCCCTATGGGCATCATAACGAAATGGACTTCAGAAGGGTGAAAGCTTTGGGCATGAATGCCATTCGGTTTTACATGAACTACAAAACTTTTGAAAGTGACGCAGCGCCTTTTACCTATAAAAACTCGGGCTGGGACTGGATAGACCAAAACATTGCTTGGGCAAAAAAATATAACCTTTACCTTATTCTGAATATACACATTCCACAAGGAGGCTTTCAATCCTTGTGCAAAGGAGATGCCCTATGGTCGGTGCCAAGCAACCAAGACCGACTTGCCGCTTTATGGAAAGCGATTGCCCGCCGTTACCAAAATGAAACGCAAATAGCCGGTTACGATTTGTTGAACGAACCCACTCCTTCGGTATCGGTAAGTCTTTGGAAAAATTTGGCACAGCGCATCATAGACAGCATTCGCACTGTCGATAAACAGCATTTGGTAATCGCCGAAAGAGCTATTGCATTGGGATGTAACTATGGTTTCAACGACGGAAATTACAATTTCCAACCATTACAAGAAGAAAATCTCATGTATACTGTTCACATGTACGATCCATTCGAATTTACCCACCAATACCAAGGTTTTGTGGGCACTGGCGAAGGGGGTAAGTACCCCGATGAAAATGCCATTTCGGCTCCTTCGGATGTGTCTTGGGCTTACGGACAATACAACAATCCTTCGGTGCCAATGGGGACAAGCAATTGGACCTACTACCAAGGTGTGCCTTTTCAAGTAAACAACGACAGTGCGATAATTGCACGACCCGTCTTTTATGGCCACCGATTGAAAAATGGAGTGGCTTATTTCGACGACATTGTCATTCATGAAGTTGATGCTCAAGGAAATATACTTCGCGAAATAGCCAAACTCAATTTTACCAACAACACCAATATTTGGTTTTGGAGCGAAAAAAATGATGGTACATTGGGCACCTCTACCGATGGTCACAACGATAATTTTTCATTGACTGTGACGGGTACTAGCGGATATTCTTCTGTGACCATTCAACCCTTACAGTTTAAAGTTGAAAAAGGGAAATGGTATGCGGCAAGTGCTTGGATGAAAGGGGAGAATTTGCCTACTGGCATCACTGTCAATACCACCATGGAATTTTACTATTCTCCTTCCAAACAAAAAGTAAAAGCAAGAAACGCCACCACGCTGCGCGAAATGATTTTGGCGGCAACACGTTTTCCAAGAGAGCGGAATTTCCCTGTTTATTACGGCGAGTTTGGGGCTGGCCGACCTTGTTTTGTGAACGACAAAGGCGGCGATCGTTGGACAAAAGATGTGATATACATTTTTGATAGTTTGGACTTTCATTTTACCTACCATGCATACAGGGAAGACAATTTTGGCTATTATGGAGGTTGGGAAGGTCCATTGGACACTAGTACCGTGCAACAATCTTTGAAAAAAGTGTTCGAAGAGTATTTTATTCAAAGCCCTACTGGCGCCGAAATGCAAAACATTACGGAAGAAATAGGCATAGCCGTATATCCCAATCCCGCAAGCCACCTCATTTGTTTCGAAAACCGAAATCAAAAAATGGCCAATGTACAAATAAGTGATACCAAAGGAAAAGTACTGAAGACCATAACACTGGCAGGAAACGAAACTACCGAATTGGAAATCAAAGATTTAACTCGTGGTATGTATTTTTGCCTTTTGCACCAAGACGGCCAAAAAAGAACTTTTAAATTGGTAAAAGAGTAAAAACCAATTAAACCTTTTTCCAAAAAGCAAATCAAAAACCGAATGTTAAACTAAAATTAACTCAAAAAACATGAAGTTTTTTTATATTAAAAAACTCTTTTTTTTCTTTTTCATTTTTGGGACTTTTTGGGCGAAAAGTCAACCATTCGACCCTACATTGGCTGCCTTGTTGCAACAAAGAATAGACAGTCTTCAATCGGCTTATCAGATAAAAGGGTTATCGTCGGCTGTATTTATACCGTCTCAAGGCTATTGGATGGGCACAAGCGGAATTTCCTACACAAACTCACCCATAGGCAAGGATATGTTGTTTGGTATAGGTAGCAACACCAAACTTTTTACATCGGTTTGCCTGCTCAAACTAATGGAAAATGACACAAGCATTCAACTCGAAAATAAAATCTCGAAATGGTTGCCCGCCATCAAAAACGTGAATCCCAATATCACCATCACGCAATTGCTCAATCACACAAGTGGCATAGCCGACATTATCGATTTTCCAGGTTATGCCGATTCCATCTCAAAAAATCCATTGCGGGTGTTTCAGCCAGAAGAATTATTGCCCTACATAGGTACTCCCATTTTTCAACCGGGCAAGGGTACCTTTTATTCCAACACCAACTACACATTGGCAGGACTTATTTTCCAAAAAGCATCAAACCAATCGCTTGCAAACTACATGAGAAGCAACGTGCTGAATAGCTTACAACTCGATTCTACTTTTTTCGATGTATACGAAACAATAAAGGGTGAAGTGGCACACCCTTGGCAAAATGGAAAAGACATAGATGGTATTCCCAGAATATCGCTGAACAGTGCCGCTTGGAGTGCTGGCGCTATGTATTCGACAGCGAGCGAAATGGCACAATGGTATAAATATTTATTGATAGATAAAAAGGTGCTCAAGCCCAATTCATTTGTCAATCTTGTGAAATTTAGTCCGCCCGGAAATTATGGGCTTGGAATAGGCCAACAAGTGTTGAACAACAGGGTGGTATGGGGTCATGGCGGTGACATAAGGGGCTACAGAAGTCGTTTTCTAATGGATACTGCCTCGCAGACGATTGTAGTCGTGCTGACGAATAGTAATCCGCTCGAAATCAACAATGTGGCAGGAAGTATTCTAAACCTAGTGACCTCTTACAATGTGGCAACCAGTCTAGAAAAAACGGAAAATTTGAACTCTAAAATCGACTTTTTCCCCAACCCCGCACAGCACACGATTCGAATTGAAAATGTACCCGAAGAAACCATCTATGAAATTTTTAATCCACTTGGACAAAGTATGCTAAAAGGCATAACATCCGGCACAATAGAACTGGCCTCTATACCTCCAGGAGTTTACAACTTGGTGCTAAATACTTCACCCCAATTTTCCACCCTTCGATTAGTAAAAAACGAATAGTTTCGTTTACACCCTTTGTCAACTCGGAATATACTTTACATTTTTTTCTAACGAAACAAAAAAGTACCGTTTTTCCCCTTCAGATACTGCCATTTTATGTCCTAATCTCAGATTTTAAGGCTTATTTTTTAATTTAAATTGCTGATTAATAAACTATTAAGATAATAGTAATGATTCTTTAATATAAATAACCCAATCTAAGTATTCTAAAACAAGACAGTTAGACTGATTATCAAAAACTTAGTGGGAAAAAGTGGTGAAAAGTGGTGGATTTTTGTTTCCCATTTTCTAACTTTGCAAAAGGTGAAGAGTAACACTTCGCCTGACAAAACACAATGGCCTATTTCTCGGGTGAATATGAGTGCACTGTAGATCCTAAAGGACGGATGATATTGCCGGCCAAGGTAAAAGCGCACCTACCCGAAGGATTTACCCAAGAGATTTATGTAATGCGTAGCAGTGCAGATCCGTGTTTGGTCATATATCCTATTCCCGAATCGGAAAAATTGGCTACAAAGGTCTTGGGTTTGAATGAATTTGACGAGGATACGGCCATCATACAGCGTAATTTTTTTCGTGCCGGACAAGTTTTCGAGTTAGACAACATGGGCCGTTTTTTGATTACCAAGCGCATGTTGGAATATGCTGGAATAGGAAAAGATGCAATACTGGTAGGAATGGGAAACCGATTGGAAGTGTGGGATCCTGCCACGTACGAAAAACACCTTATTTCAGATCCAAAAGAATTGGCAAGCCTGCTGAAAAAACATTTGGGCAGCCAAGGGTCAAAAGAAAATTAGTCCATAGTTTTTGGTCAAGTATAAAGGCTTAAGGTTTTTGGTATTCTTATGACAATTAACACTTTACACACTACTGAAAAAAAATACCACATTCCCGTGATGCTGAACGAATGCATTGCGGGAATGCAGGTGTGTGAAGGCGGATTGTATGTAGATGCCACATTTGGTGGTGGAGGACACAGCAAGGCAATATTGGCAAAACTAAAAGGCAAAGGAAAATTATTAGGTTTTGACCAAGATGCCGACGCCAAAAAAAATGCTTTGGACATTGAAGACCCAAATTTTGTTTTTGTAGACGCCAACTTTCGACATTTACAAAAATACCTGCGCCTATTTGGAATAGAAAAAGTAGATGGTATTTTGGCCGATTTGGGCGTTTCTTCTCACCAATTCGATACCGCAGCACGCGGATTTTCGACTCGATTTGATGCCTCGCTCGACATGCGCATGAACCAGTCTGAGTCTGCCACCGCGGCAAGCATACTAAATGAGTATTCCGAAAGCGAATTACATAAAATTTTTGGCATGTATGGCGAAATCCGCAACGCGCGTACCCTTGCGACACAGGTGGTACAAGAAAGGATAAAATCGCCTATACGCACCGTCGAAGATTTTAAAAACATTTTACGCAAACTTGCCCCTCGTGGTGCCGAAAACAAATATTTCGCTCAAGCATTTCAGGCTTTGCGCATAGAAGTAAACAGGGAATTGGATGCATTGCGTGAGTTTTTAATGCAAACAGCCGATGTACTGAAGCCCGAGGGTAGGCTGGTCGTGATGTCTTACCACTCTTTGGAAGACCGTTTGGTAAAAAATTTCATCCAAAAGGGCAAATTCAGCGGCGATGAAGAAAAAGACTTTTATGGCAATGTGTTGAAACCTTTCGAAGCAGTGAATAAAAAACCCATTGAACCAAGCGAAACAGAGCAAAAAGAAAATCCTCGTTCGAGAAGCGCGAAGTTGAGAATAGCAAAAAGAAATACAGACAGATAATATTGGGCAATACCTACAAAATACCGACACAAAAAGAAAAAGAAACCAAAAAGACTTCTGCAGGTGGAAGCGTGTTTTCGGCATTGGACAACCTACTCAAGTTAGACCATTTATTCGAAAAGGGAGTCCCTTTGGAATATCTGCCAAAAGTTCTTTTCTGTACGGCATTGGTCATTATTTACATTGCCAACGGACATTTTGCCGAACGAAATGCTAGAAAAATTGAAAAATTGAAACTAGAAGTAGAAGACTTGCGCGCCGACTACATCACGATGAAATCGGACTATATGTACGAAAGCAAACAATCGGAAATAGCAAAAAGAGCTGAAACAATGGGAATATACGAAAGCGATGTACCACCCACCAAAATCATAATTAAAAATTAATAATTATTAATTAATTTGATTTGAAACCTTATGAACAAAAGCACAACCCAATTCAAGAAAAAAGTTATGCATTTGCCATCAGAATAGTGAATCTGTATAAATTCTTAATAGATGAAAAAAAGAGAAGATTCTTTCGAAACAACTGCTCAGAAGCGGTACGGCAATCGGGGCAATGGTCGAATAGGCTTTGGGAGGTGAATCGGAGCTAGACTTCAAACATAAATTGAAAATTGCCAACAAAGAATCTAGAGAAGTAAATTATTGGATTAGACTATTGAGAGACACGGGGTACTTAAACGAAAAACAATCAGAATCTATCCTTTTGGATAGCTTAGAATTGGTAAAGATTTTATCTAAAATAATAAAAACCTCAAGCAAAAAAAGCATTAATTCTTAATTGACAATCATTAATTAACAAGTTGAGTATCAAGTTCAACATATTATTAAGAGCAAGGATAGTATTTTTATTAGTACTACTTTTTTCTTGTGCCATTGTGTGGAAAGTGGCTCGATTGCAATTTGTACAGGGCGACCATTGGAAAAAAATCGCCGAAAAAATAACCCTAGAATACAAAGACGTAAAAGCAACACGAGGTAATATATATTCTGATAATGGCAGCTTATTGGCTACCTCTCTTCCTTTTTACCAACTTGCTTTCGACCCTACTGCAGCCAAAGAAAAATATTTCAGAGACGGCATAGACTCGCTCAGCATGCTTTTGTCGCGCTTTTTCAAAGACAGGTCGTCCAAAGAATATGAAAGATTTCTTAAAAATGCGCGCGCAAAAAGAAAACGCTATCTAGTGCTAAGTGGAAACAATCTCACATTTGCCCAAAAGAAAATGATTTCCAGCTGGCCTATTTTCCGTTTAGGGCAATTTAGAGGTGGGGTTGTTTTCGAAAAAATAGACAAACGCCACCGTCCTTTCGGCGATATGGCTTTTCGTACAGTGGGTTTTATAAATGAAAACCGTAGCGGCGCTGGCCTAGAATACAGCTACAACGACCAATTGGAAGGTAAAAAAGGAGAAGCGCTTTTTCAACGAATTGCGGGTGGCAACTATCGGCCGCTTTACGACGAAAATTATGTAAAACCTGAAGATGGTTTCGACATACAAACCACCCTGAATGTGAATTTGCAAGACGTAGCAGAAGATGCCTTGCACCGCCATTTGCTTCGGCACGACGCCGACTACGGTTCGGTGGTGTTGATGGAAGTGAAAACTGGCGAAATAAAAGCTATGGCCAATTTGGGCAAAAACAAAGACGGCTCTTATACCGAAAGATACAACTATGCCGTAGGAAGCCAGGGTCTGACCGAACCAGGCTCAACCATGAAATTGGCTTCACTCATGGCATTGTTTGAAGATTCTGATTTGGAGTTGGAAGACACCATTTTTGCCAACTGGGGTAAATACAAATTTTACAACCACATAATGACCGATGCCAAACCAGAGGGCTATGGTTCATTAACGGTCAAACAAGCATTTGCCTATTCTTCCAACATTGCCATAGCCAAAATGGTGGTAAAACATTTTGGTAAGAAACCCCAAAAATTCATCGACTATTTGCAAAAGTTTGGATTGGGCAAAAAGATAGACTTCCAAATGGCGGGAGAAGCCGAGCCGTATATCAAAAACCCATTCGATAGCTCGTGGAGCGGCATTTCACTTCCCTGGATATGCCATGGTTACGAAATGAAAGTTTCGCCACTCCATACCTTAACGCTGTACAATGCCATTGCCAATGATGGCAAAATGATTAAACCCATCATAGTAAAAGAAGTACGCAAGGCCGACAAAGTGTTGGAAAAATACGAAACAGAAGAAATTGTGGACAAAATATGCTCGGACAAAACACTTGAAAAATGCCGAGAAATGATGGAAGAAGTGGTGCTTTCCGGAACCGCCAAAAACATTGCAGGAACGCACTACAAAATAGCAGGCAAAACAGGTACCGCGCAGAGATTGGTCGACGGCCGCTACACCAAAAGTTACTACACAAGTTTTGCAGGTTACTTCCCCGCCAATAAGCCAAAATACAGCTGTATAGTAGTCATCGACAACCCAAAAGGATATTTGCAATACGGTGCCGATGTGGCTGCTCCTGTGTTTAAAGAAATTGCCGATAAAGTGTACGCCACCGACAATGAAATGCACAAACTAATGGAAGAAAAGAAGTTTTTCGACAAAACAGGAATTTTTCCTTATGTAAAAGCTGGCTTTCTGGACGACCTTAAGTACTTGTGCAACTACTTCGGAATTTCAAATCATGCCAACGAAAAGGAAGAATGGGTAGTGGCCACGACCACCAACAATGCCATCACTTGGCAAAACCGAATCATCAGAAAAGACCTAGTCCCAAACTGTGTGGGTTTTACCTTGAAAGACGCCATGTACATTTTGGGCAACAACGGTTTGCTAGTAGAATTTTCGGGGACAGGACGAGTGGTACAACAATCGCTTAGCCCTGGCCAACGTGTAGTAAAAGGCGGTAGAATATATTTAAAACTAGGATAGTGTGAAACTGTTAAAAGACATATTGTACAAAGTGCCGCTGGTGTCTATCGCTGGTAGCACCGATGTACCCATAGCGGCCATACAATTTGATTCGAGAAAAGTAGGCAAAGGAAGTTTGTTCGTGGCGGTAAGTGGCACTCAAGTAGATGGGCATCAGTTTATCGATGTTTCTTTCGAAAAAGGGGCGAACGCCATAGTTTGCGAAATTTTACCTGCCGAACTTAAGCAAGGGGTCACCTATGTTCAGGTAAAAAATTCGGCCAAGTCTTTGGGAATTATGGCCTCTAATTTCTACGACAACCCCTCATCTAAATTGAAACTGGTAGCCATCACAGGTACAAACGGTAAAACTACCAACGCCACTTTGCTTTGGAAACTTTTCCGCAGTTTGGGGCATAAAACGGGCTTACTTTCTACTGTCGAAAATCAAATAGACGAATTGGTCGTAGAGGCCACCCATACAACCCCCGACCCTTTGCAATTGAATCAATTGCTTGACAAAATGGTAAGTGCTGGCTGTACACATTGTTTTATGGAAGCCAGCTCACATGCCATTTGGCAAGACCGCATAGCTGGTTTGGAACTGGATGGCGCCGTGTTTACCAATATTTCTCACGACCATTTAGACTATCACAAAACTTTTGAGGCCTACATCAATGCCAAAAAGAAACTTTTCGACGAGCTGCCCTCGTCAGCATTTGCCCTAGTCAACATAGACGACAAAAGAGGAAAAGTGATGGTACAAAATACCAAAGGAACGGTATACACTTTTGCTTTAGAAAAGCCAGCCGATTTCAAGGGGAAAGTATTGGAAAATACGCTGCATGGCTTAGAAATGGAAGTGGATAACAAACGCGTATGGTTCAGACTCATAGGCAATTTCAATGCGTACAACTTGCTGGGAGTGTATGCTGTAGCAACCTTGTTGGGCGAAGATGCAGTGCAAACATTGGCCAAACTATCGGCCTTGGAAGGGGCAAAAGGAAGATTTGAACAAGTCATTTCAAAAGACAAAATCACTGCCATTATCGATTACGCACACACCCCCGACGCTTTGGAAAATGTGCTAAAAACCATCGAAGAGTTGCGTAGTGGAAAAGAAGATATCATAACGGTGGTAGGTTGCGGTGGAAACCGCGATGCGGCAAAAAGACCCATTATGGCTCAAATAGCTGCAAAATACAGCCACAAAGTAATCTTAACTTCTGATAATCCGCGCAACGAAGAACCCATGGATATTTTGAACCAAATGGAAGCGGGACTGAAAGTATCGGACAAAAAGAAAACCTTAATCATAGAAGATAGAAAAGAAGCGATCAAAACGGCCTGTATGTTGGCCAAACCAGCCGACATCATACTCGTTGCAGGCAAAGGACATGAAAATTATCAGGAGATAAAAGGCATAAAATATCCGTTTGACGACAAAGAAATAGTACGCAGTTTATTAAATTAAAAAAGCATGGAAAAGAAAGATTTGAATAAACTTCCGATATATGAAATGCTCGACTATGTGGTGGAAAACAATGAAGTAACCAGCATTATCGAAGCGATAAGAAAAGAGAGAGGCAATCAGAAAGGCAATTTAAGTGAATCGGAATTGCTGGAAGAAAGAAAAAAATTATTGAACAAGGTTTCTAAAAAGAATGACTAAAGGCCACTGAAAAATGCTTTACTATCTTTTTGAATATTTAGACAAGCAATTCGATTTTTTCGGGGCGGGAGTGTTTCAGTACATCTCCTTCAGAGCTTCAATGGCCATGCTTTTTTCCTTGCTTATTCCTTTGCTTTTTGGGCAAAAAATCATTGCCTATTTGCGTCACAAACAAGTGGGCGAATCGATTCGTAACCTTGGCTTGGAAGGCCAAATGGAGAAAAAAGGAACTCCCACCATGGGCGGTTTCATGATCATGGTTTCCATCCTAATACCTACGCTTTTGTTTGCCCGCCTTACCAGCGTGTACATTGTCATTTTGGCCGCCGCCACCCTTTGGTTAGGCTTTGTAGGATTTTTGGACGACTACATTAAAGTGTACAAGAAAAACAAAGAAGGCCTAAGCGGTAAATTTAAAGTCATTGGCCAAATAAGCTTGGGATTGCTGGTTGGCCTTACACTTTATTTCAACAAGTATGTGTATGTGCGCGAATACGTGCATGGACATTCCAGCTACTTCACGCTTACAAAAGTCTCGTCTGTTTATAGCCATGTTAAATCGACGGTTACCACTATTCCCTTTTTAAAAGACAACGAATTTGATTACTCCACCATTGCCAACTGGTTTGGCCTAAGCGACAATTACACTTGGATAGTGTATGTATTGGTCGTCATCTTCATCATCACGGCCGTTTCAAACGGAGCCAACATTGCCGATGGAATAGACGGTTTGGCGGCAGGCACTTCAGCCATTATCGGTATCACACTCATGGTCTTTGCCTACCTGTCTGGTAATGCTGTTTTTGCCGATTACCTAAACATCATGTTCATTCCCAATTCGGGCGAACTGGTAATATACTGTGCAGCGTTCACAGGCGCCTGCATCGGTTTTTTGTGGTACAATTCTTTTCCGGCCCAAATATTTATGGGAGACACTGGCAGTTTGATGCTTGGCGGTTGCATAGCCACCATGGCCTTGTGCCTGCGCAAAGAACTGCTGATACCTGTAATGTGTGGGATATTTTTGGTCGAAAACCTTTCGGTCGTAATGCAGGTAGGTTATTTCAAGTATCAAAAGAAGAGGAAAGGCATAGAGTATGCGCGCGAAAATAGATTGTTTAGAATGTCGCCCTTGCACCACCATTACCAAAAAGGAGGATACCACGAGTCGAAAATTGTAACTAGGTTTTGGATTGTAGGCATTTTGTTGGCCATTGTAACATTGGCAACCTTGAAACTGAGATAGTGAATGAATAAAAGAATTGTCATATTGGGTGCGGGAGAAAGCGGTACAGGCGCAGCTTTGCTTGCCAAAGCAAAAGGCTACGATGTATTCGTTTCCGACCAAGGGACAATTGGCGATGCTTATAAAGCGGAGTTGACAAATGCTTCGATACCCATCGAAGAAGGCAAACACACCGAGGTGCTGATTTTAAATGCCGACGAAGTGGTGAAAAGTCCGGGTATTCCGAACCAAGCGGAGATGGTCAAAAAAATCGTCGAAAAAAACATTCCGATTGTTTCCGAGATTGAATTTGGCTCTCGCTACTGCAAAGGTAAAATCATAGGCATCACGGGTAGCAATGGCAAAACCACCACCACCAGCCTGCTGTATCATATTATGAGAGAGGCTGGTTGCAATGTGGGATTGGGTGGAAACATTGGTGAAAGTTTTGCCAAGAAAGTAATAGACGACCCCTACCAATATTGGGTGTTGGAACTTAGTAGTTTCCAATTAGACCACTGCTTTCAACTGAAGCCCTACATTTCGGTCATTACCAACATTACGCCCGACCATTTGGATAGATACGAATATCAATTCCAAAACTATGTCAATGCCAAATTCCGTATTGCCCAAGCCCAAGACAACAACGACTATTTCATTGTGTTTACCGACAATGAACCCATTGTTTCGGAATTGAAGAAGCGCGATATAAAACCGAGTTTGGTAGAAATCTCTTTGACAAAACAGCCCAAACAAGGTGCTTGGTTTGATGGAGAAAAGCTTCATTTTGAGCTGAAGGAAGATAATTGGACTATTTCAAAAGAAGAAATAAGCCTGAAAGGCAAACACAATTACCTGAACGCCATGGTGGCCGTATTGGCTTGCATGGAAATAGGGTTGGAAAAAGAACAAATTTTAAAAGGTTTGGCCTCTTTCAATGCGGTAGAGCATAGAATGGAGTTTGTGGAAAGGGTAAAGGGCATCAATTTCATAAACGATTCGAAGGCCACCAATGTTGATTCGGTTTTTTATGCACTGGAAAGCATGACCAATCGGGTGATTTTAATTTTAGGTGGAGTTGACAAAGGAAACGATTACAGCCAAATAGAAGAATTGGTGAAAAGCAAAGTACCTACGCTGGTGTGCATGGGAAAAGACAACCACAAACTGGTTGAATTTTTCGCGGGCAAGGTGGGGCAAATAATAGAAACTGATTCGATAGAGGCGGCTGTGAGGGAATCTTTCGAACATGCAAAATTGGGCGATACAGTTTTGCTCTCGCCTGCTTGTGCCAGTTTCGATTTGTTTAAAAACTATGAAGACCGTGGCAAACAATTTAAAGAACAAGTACAAAAACTAGCCCAAAAAACAAGAAACCAAAACTGATATGGCCGAAACCGTCTCACATCACAATGTTTTGAAAGAACGCTTTGAACGCGTTTTTAAAGGAGACCCTGTCATTTGGTTTGTGGTTTTTGCGTTGGCTATCTTTTCTATACTTACGGTGTACAGCGCGGCAGGCACATTGGCTTTCAAAAAACACCAAGGCAACACCGAATATTTTCTAGTAAAACAACTCATTTTCGTGATGGTGTCTTTGTTTGTAATGTGGTTGGCACATTTGGTCGATTACCGTTACTACTCAAAAATTTCGCGCTTTGCCCTTATTCTTTCGGTGCCATTTCTACTTTATTCTTTCTTTTTTGGTTCTACTATCAACGATGCTTCACGCTGGCTTACGATTCCGCTCATCAATCAAACATTCCAACCATCCGACTTGGCAAAATTTGCCTTGATAACCAATTTGGCTGCCATGCTGGCCAAAAACCAGTCCGACATTGAAGACATCAAAAAAACGTTAATACCCATCTTATTGTGGTCTGGTGCCATTTGTGGACTTATCGCACTCAGCAACATGTCTACTGCCATTATGATGGCGGCCACTTGTTTTCTCCTCATGTTCATTGGCCGTGTTCCTTTCAAATACTTGAGCATGCTGGTGCTCGTCGTGATTTTGGCCTTCAGTATTGCACTAGCCTATGGACAACGCTGGAAGACCTTTTACAACAGGATTTCTTCTTTCACCCAAAGCGAAGTTCCTTTCCAATTGGAACAATCTTACATTGCCGTATCTACAGGTGGCATTGCCGGAAAAGGCCCTGGCAATAGTACACAACGCAACTTTTTACCTCACCCCTATTCCGACTTCATTTTTGCCATAGTGGTAGAGGAGTATGGCTTGATAGGAGGTGTTGTGGTCTTAAGCTTGTACTTGCTGTTACTGTATCGAGGAATGCTCACTTTGGCCAACAGCCAGCGCGCGTTTGGCGGATTATTGTCGGCAGGGCTCAGTTTTCTAATTGTGACACAAGCCATGATCAATATGGGAGTTGCAGTAGGCTTAGGTCCCATTACCGGTTTACCGCTTCCGCTTTTGAGTATGGGTGGCACTTCCTTGCTCTTTACAGGTATATCCATTGGTATAATACTAAGTGTGAGCAAGGGCGAAGAGGCCGAGGAAAATTAAATTAGAATTGAAAACGAAACAAAATAGCAGACGATAGCCTAACATGACCAATTCGGCCAACATAGAAAAACCATTGAAGGTCATCATCTCGGGTGGTGGTACTGGCGGGCATATTTACCCGGCCATTGCCATCGCCAATGCTTTGAAAGCAATGGTAAAAGAAGTCGATGTCCTTTTTGTAGGTGCCGAAGGTCGTATGGAAATGGAAAAAGTACCCGAGGCAGGATATCCTATCAAAGGCCTTTGGATTAGCGGTTTTCAACGCAGTCTTTCCATCAAAAACTTATTATTTCCTTTCAAATTGTTGCACAGCATGTTTGCTGCAAGGCGTATCGTAAAAGAATTTGCTCCCGATGTGGTAGTAGGCGTGGGTGGCTATGCCAGTGGCCCTATTTTGAAAGCGGCCCAATACCACGGCATTCCTACACTTATTCAAGAACAAAATTCCTACGCTGGGGTAACCAATCGTTTGCTTGCCGAAAAGGCCAATGTGATATGTGTTGCCTACGAAAACATGGAACGATATTTTCCTGCAAGCAAAATGGTGCTCACGGGAAATCCAGTACGAACAGACATTTTGGATATCAAAGGCAAAAAAGAAGAAGCCCTCAAATTTTTCAACCTCGAAGCTTCTAAAAAAACAATTCTCGTGATAGGCGGTAGCCTAGGGGCAAGGACTATCAACGAAAGCATAGATGCTGGATTTGACAATATTATAGGAAAAGATATTCAACTAATATGGCAAACAGGGAAGCTGTATTACGACATTGCTAAAAAAACCGACAATCGCCATCAAACCAAATTGGTGCGAATTTTTGACTTCATAAAAAGAATGGATTTGGCCTATGCCGCTGCCGATGTGGTCATTTCGCGTGCTGGCGCTTTGTCTATTTCCGAGCTTTGTTTGGTACACAAACCCACGGTGCTGGTGCCATCGCCCAATGTGGCCGAAGACCACCAAACCAAAAATGCCATGGCTTTGGTTGAAAAAGAGGCCGCATTGATGGTGCGCGACGAAGAGGCAAAAGAAAAACTAGTTGAGAAAACGATAGCCCTTTTGGCCGACCAAAACTTGAAAGCATCGTTGATACAAAACATCGCAAGTTTGGGTCGCCC
>JBIKRJ010000160.1:0-5470 GCA_044349205.1 Cytophagales bacterium
CACTTTCAAAAACCCTGCCGTTTGAACCAAAGACCTTCCCGTTCAAGACGGGATGCTCTATCCAACTGAGCTATGGGATCAACACTTTCAAAAACCCTGCCGTTTGAACCAAAGACCTTCCCGTATAAGACGGGATGCTCTATCCAACTGAGCTATGGGATCATAAATTTCAAAACGGCACGCAAATTAGGCAAAATACTTAAATGTGCTACTCTATTAGGTTAATGTGTCTAAATAGAATACAAAATTTTACGCCAAAACTTATCAAAAATGGCTTCAAAATAGGTTTTGTTTCGATTTTTTTTGTAATTTAGAATAGTGGCATATTGCCACTATTCACCATAAACTTTACTTTAAACCATGTCATTAAGATTAGGAGACATCGCCCCTGACTTTACAGCCGAAACGACCGAGGGTACAATCAATTTCCATGAATGGATTGGCGACCAATGGGTTATTTTATTTTCCCATCCTGCAGACTATACTCCTGTATGTACTACAGAACTGGGTATGGCTTCCAAATACAAATCACAATTCGATGCTAGAAATGTGAAAATGATTGCCATTAGCGTAGACCCACTTGACTCGCACAAAAGCTGGGTAAAAGACATAAACGAAACGCAAAACTGCCAAGTCAATTTTCCGATTATTGCAGACCCTGACCGTAAAATTGCCGAGTTGTACGAGATGATTCACCCAAATGCCAATGAAAAACAAACGGTTCGTTCGGTGTTCATCATTGGGCCCGACAAGAAAATAAAACTTACCGTGACCTATCCTGCCTCTACTGGTAGAAATTTCGACGAACTTATTCGGGTTATCGATTCGCTGCAACTTACCGCCTACCATAGTGTAGCCACGCCTGCCAACTGGAAAGACGGAGAGGAAGTAGTGGTTGTTCCTGCCATCAAAACGGAAGATATACCTGCCAAATTTCCCAAAGGTTTCAGAGAGGTAAAATACTATTTGCGCTACACACCGCAGCCCAACAAGTAAAAGGGATACTTTTATCAGATTTAGAAAGCCTATGATTAAAATTCTTAGGCTTTTTTCTTTTTTTTTCGATTCTATCTTGTTTGGCATTCCGTTCGATTGTTGCCAAATTGCAGACTTAAACCCTTTTTTTAACCCCATTTTCCAATCGTGTCGAGAATTATTCCTGCTATAGACCTGATAGATGGCAAATGCGTGCGTCTTACCCAAGGCGATTATTTGCAAAAGAAAAGCTACCATGAAAACCCCTTGGATGTAGCTTTGAAATTTCAAGATCATGGTCTAAAATATTTGCATTTGGTCGATTTGGACGGAGCTAAAGCAAAAAAAGTGGTGAATTACAAGGTTTTGGAAACTTTAGCCTCGAAAACCGAACTTATCATAGATTTTGGTGGTGGAGTGCAGTCGGACGAAGATTTGAGAATAGTGTGGGAATGTGGTGCCAAGCAAGTAACGGGTGGCAGCATAGCACTAAAACATAAAGAAATTTTCAAGAAATGGTTTACTTCTTACGGTGGTGATAAAATCATATTGGGAACCGACGTAAAAGACAAAAAAATAGCCATTCACGGTTGGCAAGAAACGAGCGATGTGTGGCTTTTTGACCTTATCGAAGAATACATGGAAGTGGGCTTACAATACACCATTACCACCGATGTGGCAAAAGACGGCATGCTACAAGGGCCTTCGTTCGACCTTTACAAGGAAATGATTGAAAAGTATCCCAAATTGAAAATCATTGCAAGCGGCGGCGTAAGTAACATATCCGATGTAGAGATGTTGTGCGAAATGGGCTTAGATGGAATCATCATTGGCAAGGCCATTTATGAAGAAACCATCAAGCTTGGTGACTTGAAAACTTTTCTTTAATGGCCTTTTTTGTCAGGCTTTAGAAAATAAACTTACACTCGCCATTTTACTTCCGTTTTTGTCACCTTTTAGCTTTTTGATAAGAATAACAAATAACCTTATCGTTTTCAGGGGTATTATCCGAACTTGATAGCTCTATTCCTCATGTAATTTTACATTTCACTTTTCCATTTCGGTCACCCATTTTTTGACTTATTGGGGTCTTTTGCCTGCTTTATTACAAGTTAGAATTTTACACCTAAGCACTGTTTTCCACAAACAGCCGTATTCTTCTGAAATTGGTTTGTGGTAGGAAAGGAAGAAGCCTGTCACGATTTAAAGAATAAAAGCAGAGATAAATACGAACAATATGAAAAACAAGATTCTATTTGTGGACGATTCAAGGACGATACTGGCACTAGTTTCAGGACTCTTTGGTTCCAACTATCAATTGGTGTGCAAGCAAGATGCCAAAGATGCCTTGAATGCTATCCAACAGGATTTTATTCCTGATTTAATTATTACGGACTTGAACATGCCCGACATGAATGGGTATGAATTTGTAAGGAAGTTGAAGTCGGACGAAAACCATGAAAACATTCCCATAATAGTACTTTCTGGCATTGGCGAAAGCGCCGAAAGATTGAAATTGTATAAAATGGGGGTGGACGAATACCTGATAAAACCATTCAATCCCGAGGAATTGCTGGTAAGGGTTGAAAAAATATTAAATAGACACAATCAATTGCAATTGAATTTTGTAGAAGCTTGATTCAGTGCGAGAAAAAAATAAAGGAGGCTTCGAATGGCGAAGCCTCCTTTTTTTAGGTCTATTTATCTTCGTTTTTTGAAGTTCTTAGAATGGTTATGTCTTTTTCCTTGGTCTCTTTTCAGTTCGGGCTGGTACAGTGGACCTTCCCCAAATTCACTAGGGATCTCCAATTTGGGGATGTCTTTGCCAATCAAACTTTCGATTTGGAAAAATTTGGCTTGGTCACGCTCATTGACAAAAGTGACCGCAGTACCTGTGTTGTCGGCACGTGCGGTGCGCCCTATGCGGTGAATGTAGTCTTCGGGATCGTTGGGTGTATCGTAATTCACTACCAAGTTGATGCCTTCCACGTCTATACCGCGCGACAGTATGTCGGTACCCACAATAATACGCAATGCGTGGTTTTTAAACTCGCGCAAAATGATTTCCCTTTCGCTTTGTTCCAAATCGGAATGGAAACCTTTTACAGCCCAACCCGCCCTTTGCATTTCACGCTCCAGCTCCTTTACTTTTTCTTTGGTAGATGCAAAAACAATTACACTCGAAAAATCCTCGTTTGCCAATATTTTACCCAAAATCCCCATTTTTTGTCTATCATATACCACATAGGCTTGTTGTACAATGCCTTCGGCAGGCTTGGAAATGGCGATGTTTACCTGCTCGGGATTTTTCAAAATTTTACCCGCCAAATTTCTGATACGAGGTGGCATAGTGGCCGAAAACAATACGGTTTGCCTGTCTTGGGGAAGGTAATTCACAATTTTCATAATATCGTCGAAGAAGCCCATATCCAGCATTCGGTCTGCCTCGTCCAATACCAAATGTCGTAAATGCTCAAACTTCATTTCCCCCGACTGCAATAAGGCTATCAAACGACCTGGCGTGGCAATGACCATATCGGCACCCTGCATCATGGCTTTTTTCTGTTGGTCCCAGGCGGCACCACTGCCACCACCATATACCGCTATAGAACTCACATCGATAAAATAGGACAAACCCTCTACTTGTTGGTCTATTTGCATGGCCAACTCCCTTGTAGGGGTCAGAATTAGGGTATTCAAATGTCTGTTGTTGGAACTCAAAATTTTATGCAAAATAGGCAACACAAAAGCAGCCGTTTTACCAGTGCCAGTTTGGGCACAAGCAATCAAGTCTTTGTTTTCCAGAATGATGGGAATAGCTTGTTTTTGAATGGGAGTAGGTTTGGTGTATCCCATTGCAGACAAACCTTCTATTAGTTTTTCGTCGAAATTGAAATCGTGAAAAGTCAAAGAATTGAAATTTTAAAAAGGTGAATTTAGTGTATAACAACTTGAAATATAGAAAAAAATAAGACAGCATGCGCATTTTACTGCATACAAGCTTCCATTAAACCCTCTATCCACTTCACCACTTCTCGGTTTGGGACATCGTGATTGTTTACAAGCACTGCAAAAGGGTTCAATTTGTCTTGCGCATCTCTCAAATAACCAGCATAGCATTTGATGCGCTCCATGCTGCCGCTTTTGGCTACAATGCGCCCTTCGGCGGGGGTGCCATCGCAAAATTTTTCGAGGGTACCGCCTTTTCCTGAATAGGGCAAAGTGCCATAAAATTTTTTGAACCAAGGTTCTTGAACGATATTTCCTAGATAGGATGCCAATTGTGTTGCATTTACTAGATTGTATTTTGAAAGTCCGGAACCATCCACCATCTTGAAACCTGCGGGGTTTAACATGCGTGATTGGACAAATTTGTTCACAATTTCAAGCCCCACAGCCGTACTTCCATTTTTTAGAATTTCAGCACCTAGGGTACGCAAAATGCATTCAGCCGTCAAGTTGTTGCTGGTATAATTGGCATATCGGCAAATGTCGGAAAGCATCGGCGAATAGTGAGTGTACAAGGTGTTGCATGAATTGGTGTTTATGGATTTGGAAGGTGGATAACATTGGCTAGTCTCTTCAAATGCGATATTTTGTAGTTTCAATTCGTTTTTAAATAGTTGTAAGAAAAACAATTCGGGTCGGGGAATTGCCCCTTTAATTTTGAACGAATCGCCAACAGGCATTTTACCGTAAATGTGCTTTTCCAAAGCATGAGGTGGGCCAGGTATAAATGTTTGGTCTCCACCACCGATGGCTGTAGTGGTGTGGTTTATCAGTTTTAGACCGGGAATTTCAGGTTGAGTGTACAATATTTTGGTACTGTCGCCAGCTTTTAAACCGGGCTTAAAATATATTTCGTACTGGTTTTCAGACAAGTTCAAAGCCATGAGAGGTGGTGCGTAATAATTCCCTATATCGTACCATATCCAATAGGCTGGAACAGGCTCATTTTCAAAGTAAGAAATATCGACCAGCACATTGCCTTTTATTTTCTTGATACCAGCCGCCCTTATTTCTTTTACCAATTCACGCATCAAAGGCTCCTTCATTTGGCCGCCACCGCTCAGGCTGCCCAACACAGGATCGCCACCGCCTTTCACAATCAAATGACCATTCAAAATACCGTCCTGCGAAATTTTACCATCTATCAGTAGTTGCGTTTTGAAACGAAAAGTATCGCCTAGCAAGGCAATAGCTGCAGAAGTTGTAAACAACTTCACGACCGATGCTGGCACAAGACTTTTTTGAGGGTTAAATTGCTGCAAGGGTTGGCAATTTTTACCCGACAGTAAACAAAAACCCCACGAAGCCTGATGAAAAGCGGAGTTGCTATCCATTTTGGCCAAATATGAAGCCACACGGACTGGTTGTCCCAAAACATTGGAAACGGAAAAAAAGAGAAAAAGAGAAATAAAAAACAAAAACCTGAAAGAGAAAAAAAGCATAGATGCTTAGGGTTGTGAGAATCTATTGCGAATAAACTAAAAAA
>JBIKRJ010000161.1:0-5456 GCA_044349205.1 Cytophagales bacterium
CTCGTTTTTTCGGGCGACATATTGGTCCAAAAGATGGTGTGCAGAAAATGACCTGCCCCATGGAAAGCTATTTCGCGTTCCCAATGTTTGGTAAGCGAAAAATCGCCCGAGGTAATCGATTCTTTTATTTTTTGAGTGGCAGTATTTAAGCCTTTTACATACGAAGCATGGTGCAAATCGTGGTGCAGTTGCATTGTTTTGGCATCGATGTATGGCTCCAAAGCATTGTAAGCGTAACCCAATTCTGGCAGAATGTAATCGCCATTCGAATCGGTGATTTTATCAAATTCGGGTAGCAATGCAGCTTCGGTCGAAGATATGGAACCAATGCCTGTAAATACGGTGCCACCTGCCAGCAATGATTTCTTTAGAAATGCTCTTTTGTCCATGTTCTTGATTTGAAAAACAAACATATACAAAAGCTGCTAGACTTAGAATTGTGTTATTTTACATTTATCAAAGTTTTGCATATTGATTTTCAATGTCTATCTTTATTTTTTTGAATAACATGTTTTTAGGCGAAAGCATTTCCAGAAATCAAAAAACCAACAACTTGCCCTGGATGATTGCCTTTTTTTTCATGGTAAGCCAGGTACTTTGCGATCTTGCGGGCAGTGTTACCTTTTTCCCAATTGTGCATTATGGCATGTATTCGCAACCTATGGTGGGTTCAGACCAATACCAATCCTACGAACTGGTGGTGAACGGTAAAGTGCTGAAAGGCTCAGATTACCGTATCCACGTATGGGAAAATATTCTTGCGCCTGTTTACGATGTAGACCGTATTTCCAACACTACCGATTTTCAGGACGAAAAAAACACAATCGAAAGGGTTTTTTATTTTTTAGGAATGGAAGGGCTTGGCGTTACTTTGCGCAATCGGATGGGCAATGTGCCTTACGATGCCCATTTGTTTGGACAGCATTACAAAAAATATCTTTCTGATGTTTTGGGTGTGCCTATTTCCAATTTGAAGGTTTTCAGAGTGGTAAGCAACTATTCCGATGGTGGGTATTTTCAAGTGCAAAAAGAGTTGATAGTACATGAGTGATGTAAATCGAATATGGGCCGATGGTAAGCACAAGTTCTTGTTAAATTACTTGGTGTTTTTTTATGCGGTTTTTTTCTTCTATTTTATTAATCACAAATTTTTTGGGCAACTACAGCCCATGTATTTTAAGCTTGAACCCGATATGCCGCATTTGTTCGTGCTGGCTACTGGAATTCCCAAATGGTTGGTCTTGCATCCAGGAGCGTATGTGTGGCTAGATATATTGGTATTATTGTTTCCCGCTGCCATCTTGGCATATTACTTCCGAAACAAGAAATTTAATTTGTTTTTGGGCGTGTTCTTTACTGCCTACCTAATGTTGTATTTTTTGTTGCAGAGTGCTTTGCTCAATGTCAGTTTGCAACCTTGTGTGCCGTATGTGATACTTTCCTGTATGTTTTGGTCCAATTCTGATTCTCGTTTTAAATTGGTACTGCAGGTAGCCAGATTCATCATATTATACATGTTTGCTTCGGCCGCCATGTGGAAAATTTTAAGGGGGGCGTTGGTAGAGCCCCAACAAATGAGTCATATTCTAATGGAACAGCATGCCAACTACATGGTGAGCGACTGCACTGCATGGATATGTAGTTTTCATGCATATCTGATTCAAAGTCCGGCTTTGTCACAAACACTTTACATTGTGGCTACCCTGTTGGAAATGACTTTTATTACTGGTTTTTTCACTCGTAAATACGACAAATTGCTCGTTGTTCTTCTTGTTGTGTTTGTAGTTTTCGACCAGTTTATCATGCGCATTCCCTATTGGGCCATACTGGTATCGGCCATCACGTTGTGGGAAAGCACTTCCGATGACGATTAGGGGTTATTGCCTGTAGGGTAGGGGAAGCATCGCAGAATGGTTATCTTTGTTTTGTGTCATCATTCATCTTCCACTAAGCCAAATACTACATGCCTTTCACTATCAAAATTTTGGGTTCAGGTTCGGCAGCGCCACTCAAAGGCAGGCACCAAAGTGCCCAATTGGTTACGGTAAATCAACAACATTATCTCATAGATTGTGGCGAGGGGACACAGTATAGGCTGATAGAGCAAAAAACCAATCTGAACAAAATCGCGGTAATTTTTATTTCACACCTTCATGGCGACCACATCTTGGGTTTGGTGGGTTTGATTTCGACCATGAGTTTGTTGAGCCGCAAAAATGGCTTAAAGATATTTTCTCCTGCTGGTTTGGGCGAACTGATTGTGGAGCATTTCAGAGTTTCAAAAACAGTACTCGATTTCGATTTGCAAATAATTGAAGTACACGGCGACAAGAAACATCAAGTATATGAAGACGAAAATGTGAAAGTATTTGCTTTTCCTTTAGTGCACGGCATCGAAACTTATGGCTATTGGCTGGAAGAAAAACCTCGTCCTCGCAATCTTATCAAAGAAAAAATAGCGGGTCTTTCGGCGGAAGAGATGGGTATACTCAAAATTGGGCATGATGTGTACCATCCAAACGGCGAGGTGAAATATGCGATGGAAGAATACACTCATCCACAGCCCAAGTGCCTTTCCTATGCTTATTGTTCCGATACGATGTTTTCAAAAAAAGTGATTGAAGCGGTAAGATTGGTTGATTGGTTGTACCACGAGGCCACTTATTTGGAAGAACATTTTGAAAAAGCTATAAGCAATCAGCATGCTACCGCCAAGCAAGCGGCCATTGTGGCCAAAGAGGCAGGTGTGAAAAAGCTTCTCATCGGGCACCTTTCTTCGCGTTATGAAAATTTCGACCAACATTTGGCCGAAGCGCTGAAAGAATTTCCAAATACTTTTCCTGCTATAGAAGGCAAGGTGTTTAGTTTGCTTTAAAACTTTGAAGTTTAATGCTCGATGTTTAGAAAAGTAAATAGCTAAATTTGAATCTTATCCTTCAAAATTGAGCCAGCCCATTTACGATATCGCCGAAATTTGTGCCCAAAAAGGGATTGATACGGTAATTATTTCACCTGGTTCCCGTTCTGCTCCGCTGGTTTTGGCTTTTGCGCGTCATCCAAAAATCGCAAAACATGTGGTGCTCGACGAAAGGTCGGCGGCCTACATGGCTTTGGGAATGGCAATAACCAGTGGCAAAACCGTAGCCTTGGTTTGCACATCCGGTACAGCCGCCCTCAATTTTGCACCCGCCATTGCCGAGGCTTATTATTTGAATATTCCTTTATTGGTACTCACTGCCGACCGACCTCCTGAATGGATAGACCAGTCGGACGGGCAAACAATTCGACAGCAAAACTTGTATGCAAACCATGTGAAATGCAGTTATCAGTTGCCCGTAGATGTTTCGCATCCCGATTCTGAATGGCACATTAACCGCACTATCAACGAGGCGATAAACCTGGCCGCAACATCTCAAAAAGGGCCTGTGCATGTGAATATTCCCTTACGAGAGCCATTGTATCCAAGCCAAGACACCCCATCTACCTATTCAAAAGTCAGGATCATACATCGTACCAACACATATCACAAAGTACTGCCCACAGAATGGGAACAGATAAAGGATGAATTTAACAATTCGTCCAAAAAGCTCTTAGTTTTAGGGCAACAACCTTACAGCCAAGAATTTATCAAAGAGTTGAAGACGTTTGTGGAAAGTTCTGGCATCACACTGGTGGCAGACACTGTGGCAAATGCACACTTTTTAAAAGCTGATTTTGTTCGGCATCACGATTTGTTTTTGCCGTTACTTGGCACTAAACAGTTAGAAAAAATGAAGCCCGATATGGTCATTTCTGTGGGTGGCTCCTTGGTATCCAAGCCCTTGAAATTGTTTTTGCGCAAGCACAAACCTACCATCCATTGGCATGTGACCGAAACAGAGAAAGCTCCCGATACCTTTAGGACACTCACCCGCCATTTGCCCGTTTCACCTTACGCATTTCTTAAAAAAGCCAACAGAACATCGAGTGGTTTTGAGTGCGAACGCAACGAAGTATTTTCAAGTGTTTGGCTAGAGCTTGAAAGAGTAACTGACCTAAGATTAAAGGAGTATCAAGCGCAAATTTTGCACTCCGATTTTTCGGCGGTATTTAATTTGATGCAAAATATGCCCCAGAATAGCATTTTGCATGTGGCCAATAGCATGGCAATACGATATGTAAATTTCATAGGCGCGCCAAAATATGTAGAAGTACACAGCAACCGCGGAACCAGCGGAATAGACGGATGCTTAAGCACTGCAGTTGGAGCTGCGTTGAAAACCCACAAAACGGTCACTTTGCTCATAGGCGATTTGGCCTTTTTTTACGACAGCAATGCTTTTTTTCAGGAAACCATTCCCGAAAATTTGAAAATTGTAGTCTTGAACAATCGTTCGGGCAATATCTTCAAAACGATAGACGGCCCCTCGCATTTGCCTGAAAGCAAAAGATATTTCGAAACACCCCATCAGCGTTCTGTTCAGTTTTTGGTAGAGGGATATGGTTTGAAATATGGGCAAGCCGATGAAAATGCTCCACTCAAAAAAATGCTGCAGGAAATTTATGCACATACCGGTTGTGCTGTGTTGGAAGTGCAGACCGATGCCAGTCAAAACCTAAGCGTATTAAAAAAAATAAGTTCGTATTTGCGCAGCTCTACCTAGACCAAAAACCGCGATAACAATTGACCTTAAAATTTTATTAATCAATACGCAAGGCTTACCTTTGTTATCCTTTAATATTCACCTTAGACATCCATTATCTTATACGAACATGATTGAAACTTCTGTAAGAGACACCCAAGTTTTCGACCTTATTTCAGCCGAAAAAAAACGCCAATTGCATGGCATTGAACTTATTGCTTCCGAAAATTTTGTTTCCGAACAAGTAATGGAAGCCCAAGGCAGCATTCTTACCAACAAATATGCCGAGGGCTTGCCCGGGAAGCGTTATTATGGGGGCTGCGAGGTGGTAGATGTAATAGAGCAACTGGCCATAGACCGCATCAAAGAGCTTTTTGGCGCCGAATGGGCCAATGTGCAACCGCACTCGGGTGCTCAAGCCAATGCCGCCGTGATGTTGGGATGTTTAAATGCTGGCGACAAAATTTTAGGTTTCGACCTTTCGCATGGCGGACACTTAACTCATGGTTCGCCTGTCAATTTTTCGGGTAAACTATATGTGCCTTCTTTTTATGGGGTAGACCAAGAAACCGGCACCATCGATTGGAACAAAGTGGAAGCCAAAGCCAAGGCTGAAAAACCCAAGTTGATTATTTGTGGGGCTTCTGCCTATTCGCGCGACTGGGATTACAAAAAGCTGCGCGAAATTGCCGATTCGATAGGGGCACTTCTGATGGCCGATATCTCGCACCCTTCAGGGCTTATAGCCAAAGGCTTGCTGAACAACCCAATGCAGTATTGCCACATCGTGACCACTACTACGCATAAAACCTTGCGTGGGCCCCGTGGCGGACT
>JBIKRJ010000162.1:0-5401 GCA_044349205.1 Cytophagales bacterium
TGCCGCGCATAAAAATTTTGACGCTCGACCAAAGGAGTTTGATAAAAACTTCTTTTTAGGGCAGGCAATGAATAATACAGTAAAACACCATGTGGTTGAAAATGCTTTAACTCAGCTGTTTCAGCAAATGTCCCAATGTTTCCCGTAAAGATTTCTAAGTCAATTTCATGCTCGTAGGCAGCACCTCGCAAGGCTTGTTTCAAAAACTGCATTTCGGCATCGGCCAAAATGGCCAATCGATAGTTTTGAAAAGCCGAGTAGTCATTGCGAAGGTTTTTCTTTAAACTCAAAAAATTCATAAACAAAAGTAAGAAATCCTTTTGTGGTAGGTTTTTATGAAGCATAGTATTTGCCCAATTTTCTCCGTTTTGCGCAAAGCATTGTGCATTCGTATTGCACGAATAGTAAATTGCGAAAAAAAGATATGTCGAAGAAAATTGTGAAAAGCGAAAATGCACCTGCACCTATTGGCCCATACAGCCAAGCAGTAAAAGTAGGCAATATGCTTTTTGTGTCTGGTCAAATTGCCTTGAATCCTCAAACTGGCGAGATGGAAAATGCCGATTTGGTTACCGAGACTAAACAAGTCATGAAAAATATTGGCGCTATTTTGTCGGAGGCTGGATATGAATGGGAAGAAGTGGCCAAATCTTCCATTTTCCTAAAAGACCTGAATGATTTTGGTGCTGTAAACACCCTATATGGCGAATATTTCAACATAAACCCACCTGCCAGAGAAACAGTGCAAGTAGCACGTCTTCCAAAAGATGCAAGGGTTGAAATATCGGTAATAGCGGTAAAGTCTTAAGAAAAAAGCTTGTCGATGTCTTGCGCCAGGTGATGGTCTTTTTCTGTCACCTTGTTGCCCGCCGAGTGAGTATTTAGCTTTATTTCTACTTTGTTGTACACATTACTCCACCAAGGGTGGTGGTCGTGTTTTTCAGCCAAAATGGCTACTTGAGTCATGAATGCAAATGCTTCACTGAAATTTTTGAATTCAAAAGTTCGGCAAAGCTGGTCGTTTTCCTGCTTCCACATAAGATTTACTTTAGCACGGCAATGACCGTTTCGCCACCTATGGGCGTGTCATTCATTTTTACTTTAACTTCAGCATCGAGAGGTAAAAAAATATCGACGCGTGAGCCAAATTTGATAAAGCCATATTCGACACCTTGAATGGCTCTGTCACCATTTTTTACATACCATTTGATTCTTTTGGCAAGTGCTCCGGCAATTTGCCTCATCAAAACGGGAGTACCCAGGGTGTTTTCCACCACCATAGTAGTTCGTTCGTTTTCGGTGCTTGATTTTGGGTGCCATGCCACCAAAAATTTGCCAGGGTGATATTGAAAATATTTTACGATTCCCGATACGCTGTGGCGGTTTACGTGCACGTTGAAAGGAGACATGAAAATAGAAATCTGAATGCGTTCGTCTTTGAAAAATTCCTCTTCACGGGTTCTTTCTATCACCACTACTTTGCCGTCGGCAGGGGCAATCACATGGTGTGGGTTTATAACCGTATGTCGGGTTGGGTGACGGAAAAATTGAAGAATGAGCAGAAAGAAAAAACCTGAAAAAACTGTGGCCAATTGGGTAAGCAGGTGGTTTTTTCCAATGAAATACCAGAATATTGATGAAAATATCAAACAACCCAATGCGCTGAAAGACAATATTTTATACCCTTCTTTGTGGATTGTCATGCTTGAAAATGATTGTATATGTGCTGTTTAAAACAGAAACAGAGGCCAAAATTAGAAGTAAATTCTAAGACTCCAACACGAATTTATTTTTGTTGAAGTCGCTGTTGCCACCTCCAAGCATCTTCCAAAGCAGTTTCAAGGCTCAATTCTGTTTTCCAGTTTAGCTCCTTGGTCGACTTGTCGACTGCGGCGTACACTTTTTCCACATCGCCTGGTCGTCGAGGGCCTATCCAATAATTAAGATTTTTTCTAGTAACCTTTTCAAAGCCCTTCACCACTTCAAGTACAGTACTTCCCTTGCCCGTTCCAATGTTGAAAAAATCGTAGAAGCCCGCTGTTTTTTTGTCCAATAGTTCGAACGCTTTTACATGTGCTTTGGCAAGATCCACTACATGTATGTAATCTCTTATGCAACTGCCATCGGGTGTGTCATAATCGTTGCCAAATACGGTTAGCTTTTCGCGAATTCCTGCTGCAGTTTGGGTTATAAATGGAACTAAATTACCTGGAATGCCCAATGGCAGTTCGCCAATTTCGGCCGAGGGATGAGCGCCGATTGGATTGAAATATCGCAACGAAATTGCGTGCAATGAGGCATTGGCGGCACAAGCGTCTATGATTATTTCCTCACCTATCTGTTTGGTATTTCCGTAGGGCGATTCAGCTTTTTTGATGGGTGCATTTTCTGTAACAGGCAATGCATCGGGTTGGCCATAAACGGTACAAGAAGAAGAGAAGACGAGATTGTTTACCCCTAGTTCCAGCATGCTTTCCAACAAGTTGATGAGAGAATTCAAGTTGTTGGAGTAATATTTCAAAGGCTCTTTCACCGATTCACCTACCGCTTTGTATGCCGCAAAATGAATGATACCTTCAATTTTATGTTGTTTGAAAATAGAGCGAAAAGTATTCGGTTCGTTGCAATCGGCTTCGTAAAAAGTAAATTCCTTGCCCGTTATGTTTTTAA
The DNA here is from genome assembly GCA_044349205.1 of Cytophagales bacterium. Taxonomy (GTDB): domain Bacteria; phylum Bacteroidota; class Bacteroidia; order Cytophagales; family UBA9547; genus UBA9547. Next base: position 2,671 of record JBIKRJ010000162.1, read on the forward strand.
TTCCTTGTAGCACTGAACGTTGAGAATTCGAGAAATTATCAATTAAAACGGGCTCGTAGCCAGCGTTGTGCAATTCCACTACTGTATGTGAACCAATAAAACCTGCGCCTCCTGTAACAAGAATTTTTTTCATTTTTAAAGGACTGTTTTTGAGGTAGAAATTAAAATATCTATATTAAATCTACTTATTTCATCTATAAACTCCAATACCGCATCTTGCTAATTTTACCTCTATAGTGGCCTTTCAAATCGGCCAAAATACCATTTGGACAAAATTGTAAGAAATATGCTTCATTTTGGTTCAAAAATTCTTTGTGAGGAACTGCCAAAACGATAGCATTGTACTCGTGTTGGGGAGTGTCGACTAAACTGAAGCCATACTCCTGCAAAGTTTCTACTTTATTTGCTTTTGGATCCCACACATCCACAGTCGCTTTTTGTTGTCTCAAAGCGACCACCAAATCTGCCACTTTGGAATTGCGAATGTCTTGCACATTTTCTTTGAAAGTAATACCCATTATCAGCACCTTAGCTTTTGCTATAGGTATATTTTGGGATTCCAGTAATTGGGCCAATTTTTTTGCCACATATTCACCCATACTGTCATTAATATGCCTGCCGCTCAAGATTACTTCGGGCATGTAGTCCAATTGCTTGGCTTTGTGAGTCAGGTAATATGGGTCTACCCCAATACAGTGGCCGCCTACCAATCCCGGCGTGAAATTCAAAAAATTCCATTTTGTTCCGGCCGCTTCCAGCACTTCGTAGGTGTTTATATTCATGCGGTCGAAAATGATCGAAAGCTCGTTCATGAGCGCAATGTTCAAGTCGCGCTGTGTGTTTTCGATTATTTTGGCAGCTTCTGCTACTTTTATAGAGGAAGCTTTGTAAACACCTGCCTGTACTACAAGTTGGTAAGTTTGGGCTATTGTAGCCAATGCCTCTGAATCACACCCCGATACTACTTTTGTGATTTTGGTAAATGAATGTGCTTTGTCGCCAGGGTTTATTCTTTCGGGCGAGTAACCCGTTTTGAAGTCATGGAGGTGCTTTAAACCAGATTCTTTTTCAAGAATGGGAACACATTCTTCTTCGGTGCAGCCTGGATACACTGTTGACTCAAAAACGACATAATCGCCTTTTTTCAATACTTTCCCAACGGTATGGGTGGCGCTTAGTAAAGGCTTTAAGTCAGGCAACTTATTGGCATCGATGGGTGTGGGAACTGCTACTATGTAAAAATTAGCTTCTTTTAGAAAAGAGGGATTGTTGGTAAACACGATGTTAGTTCCTTCAAATTCAGAAGCTTCTACATCTTCTCGCTCATCATTCTGCTTTTGAAGGGCATTCACTCTGTGTGCATTGATATCGAATGCCACAACACGCATCTTTTTTGCAAAAGCCAAGGCAATGGGCAATCCCACATAACCCAAGCCAATGACTGCGATTTTTGGTGTTTCCAAAGTGATGATATAAGGTTTTCAGCTTTCTAAAAAGCCCTCAAAAGTATAAAAAAAATGCAGGGCTTTGTAAGGTTCAGTGGTTAATCAAATGGTAGTCAATTTATTAATAAAACTTTATATATTTCGTATGGTTTTAAATTTTAGGCGAAGGTTCTAACTAAATATTGAAAATGGAGGAATTACAATTATTTGAAGGGACTGATTAAATTTGCCTTCTATCCCATTTTTGTATTTCCATCTTTATGAAAAACAGATTGGATATTTTAATCGCATGAGTTCAATTCTATTGATGAGCGGGATTGTACACGAAAAAATAGTATCATGAGTTTGAAAAAACAGCTCAAGAGATTAAAGTTTTTGGTAAAGGTAAAACGCTATCTTTTTCAAAAAATTTATGACTTGTGTTGGCAAATGAATGATAAATTATTGTTGCATTTACCTTTCTCTGCCAAATATATAGGTGGTTTGAAGCATGAACTTTGGGGCGCACATTTAGTAAAAGAATATGTTGAAAAAGAAGCAAAAAAAGGTGAAAACATTGCTTTTTGGACATTACACGAAGGAAAAATTAGCATTTCCAATCCCAAATTTGTGATAGGTGTCCCAGCCAAAGGTGCCGAAGTAGGTGCTCGAGTAGCTGATACTGCTCGGCATGTTGTAAAGTTACCTTTTGGCAGAGTATATGAGGAAGGTTGTGCGGTAGTGACAAAATCTGATATTTTGCTTAAGCCGTATTCTCACGCATACGGGTTTGCGGCAAAAGTTCACCCACTTTTCAGTAGGCTTTTTTTGCCCAGAACCAAATTTTTGAAAGGAAAGACATTGCTTTTGAAAGGAGGTATTGGATATTACCACAATATCGTAGACAGTGTTACTACCCTCTCTTTGATGGAAGATATTCAACTGTCAGTCAATGACTTTGATAATTTTATTTTTTTGAAAATGGATGAAGATATTTTTAAGAATATCTTCGAAAAATTTGGCATAAAACGTTCGGCTTGTATTAGTTTCGATGCTAAAAATAAAGCATTTGAATGCGAAGAATTGTACGCAAGTACCTATAACTGGAATGGGAATTGGTTCAAAGAATTCATTTTAAAAAAAGTGAAAAACTATTTGCCTGTTCATTCGACCAAACATTACCCCGAAAAAATATATGTAAGCAGAGAGAATGCTAAAATGCGGCGTGTGGTCAATGAAAACCTAGTAATGGATAAACTTTCTTCCTACGGCTTTGTGAAAATATTTAACGAGGATTATACTTTTGA
>JBIKRJ010000017.1:0-20024 GCA_044349205.1 Cytophagales bacterium
AAATGGTCTTCATTCAAGAAAATATCAGCAAACTGCAAACCAACCGACTCCATTTTTTTCTTGCCCTCTTTAGACACAATCGTGGCTATTTTCCGCGGAAACAAAATAGGAAAAGGAACATGCTCTGACGCAAACATATCCTTCAGCTGAAACCAATAGGCTATTTCACCAGGCCCACCCACATAAGCCAAATTGGGTAAAATGCTTTCTTGGTACAAAGGGCGCAACAAGACATTTGGACTAAACAATTCAGGTTTTGAACGAATCAGATTTTGCAACTCCTGTTTAGTGAAAAAAACTTCACGATTCAGTACATGAAATTGCGTCTCATTTTCACTCGAAAACTCAATTCTTTCCCTAAAACCCTCTCCCAAATAGAAAAAATTACGCTCCCGCACATAGGCTTGTGCTTTGTAACCTGCTTTTTCTATTTTTTGTGTGGTTTCTCGAAGTATGGGAGCATATTTGGCCTCCAATACATCTTTCTCCATTTGCTGAATAAAAAGCGATTTCAATTGCTTGTCGTCGCCATCTACTATCACCAAACCATATTGCCCAAAAAGGAAACCCATAAGCTTTCGGGTAGCTTCCGAAAGGGTATTAGAACTAGTATAGCAAGAAGATAGCCAATGAGGACAATCGGGTACTTGTGAAAATAACTGTGCCAAGCCAGCGGTTGAAAGAAGTCCTGTAGCACCTTTCCCTTCTGTAGCCCATTCGTATTTTCTGCCAAACAAGTTAATATGATTGATTTCGGCCAAATCGTGGTCTTCGGTAGCCATCCAAAAAACAGGCACAAACTCATTTTGGGGATATTTCTTCTTAAGTTCTTCCGCCAATCTTATGGCAGTCAGTATCTTGTAAATGCAATACACTGGCCCAGTAGCCAAACACAACTGATGGCCTGTGGTAATCGTGAAAGTATTTTCGGAAGCGAGTTTTTGAATGTTTTGCGCAACTGTAGGGTGCAATTCTATTCCCTCATGCTGGTTCAAAATAGCGGACTGAAGTTCTTTGCGATAAGGAAAAGACTTTTTTGCGTTTATTTGGTTACCAAAATTCTCTAAGCTAAGATAGGCACCATAAAAAGGTTTCAGCTTTTCGCTGCCCGAAAGGTAATCTAGAAAAATACCAGCAAACTGGTGGGTATTTTGCAATGGTAGGGACAAATTCAACAACTATTTTTTGTACTCAAGAGGAACCCGCGTAGTGGCTTTACTTACAGCCGACACACTAAACCAACCCAAAACAGGTTTTTCTTTGGCATTGGGGCTCAAAATATTTGTTGGCAAATTGGCCTGTGGCTGTGAAAAAAGTCCCTGATCTAAATTTGTTTGGGTTTCCAACTGCTGAATAAAGCCTGCCGTTTCGTTTGACACAGAATAAAGTTCGACCGTGATTTCGTCGCCCTCTACCCACTTTTTCTTCTCGTCGTTATTGTTGATTATAAACCTTCTCAAAGGCAAAATAAATACAATACCATCTGTGACAGCTGCATTTCCCGATCCAGCATCGTAGGCTACGCCGATGTTAGATGGGTCGGTGTTTATAACACCGTTTTTGTAGAAACGAATCCAGTATCTATCACCAACACCTGCAAAATCGGTGGCAAAAAACTCGGCATCGTACTTGCCCACAATTTTGTCGCCATTCTGTTTTTCTGCTTCAATAAATTTAATACTGTCGATTGCTGTAACACGCTGCATTTTGGTAAAAGATGTGTAGGTTAGTCCATTGTACTCTACCGTAAGTGCATAACTATGGCCTATTTTGAAAGCCATATCACCATTCTTATCTGATTTGAAAATGCCTTTTTCGGATTCCAAAAAATTATACACCGTGTCTTTTACCAAATCTTTCACTTTTACAATGGCACCCGTCAACAGCTTTTGGCTGGTGTTGTCGTAAAAAAATTGTGTATTTGAAATCTTTATCGTTTGCTTTTCAGCCGCATTTGACAAAAAAGCATCGATAACCAAGGCAGGAGTACCTTCTTTCAACTTTCCTTTCAAATCTACTTTGTCTTCGCAGGAACTCAGAAAAAGAAGGATAGAGGCAAATAATATCAGATTCTTCATTTCTCTAAAACTTGAAATTGTAGGTGAACGATGGAATGGGCGCCCCAATGATAGACAAACGATAAGCATCTAGCTGCCCTGGGGTGTCGGGGTTTTGCTTGGGATAAAAGGAGAAAGGGTTTCTGCGACCATAGAGGTTGTACACACCAAATACCAACTCCCAAGAATAATTTTTGAAAATTTTAGAGTTCCTTTCTTTGTCTTTGCTTTTCAAAGTGGCGCTAATGTCGAGGCGGTGGTAAGTTGTCATCCTAAAATTGTTTCGCGCATTGTCTGAGTTGTTTCCAACCCAATAGTCTTGTATGGCATATTTCTGGTTGGCAAAATTAAACGGAGTACCCGATTGGAAAGTGAAAGTGGAAGAAAGGCTCCAGCGCTTGCCCAACTCATACATAGCCACTGTACTCAAGTTGTGTGTTCGGTCGAATTTGTTGGGATACCAATTGTTGTTGTTTATACCTTGAACCTGCCGTTCAGAACGCGAAAGCGTATAACTAACCCAACCCGTGAATCTTCCTTCACTCTTTCGTACATAAAATTCCATTCCGTACGACCTGCCTTTGCCTGCAATCAATTCACCTTCCAAAAACCGATTGAAACGCAAATTCGCTCCGTCTATATAATCTAGCTGGTTCCACATGTCTTTATAAAATCCTTCAGCAGAAACTTGGAACTGGTTGTCTTTGCCCAATATGCGAAAATATCCCAAAGAATATTGATTGGATGTTTGGGGTTGAATATTGGTGGTGCTAGGAGTCCAAGTGTCGATAGGAATAGAAGCATTGGTGTTGGAGACCAAATGGATATATTGCGCCATTCGGTTATAACTTGCTTTTATCGAGGAGTTTTCGTTCAAAGAATAATTGACCGAAGCCCTTGGTTCAGGATTGGAATAGGTCTTTATATTGGCCCAGTCGCTATATGTTTGAGAAGATATGGGATAACGCTTGAAATTCCCCGCCACATTGGGATAGTTGTAAACAGTACCTGGCCCTAGATAGGTGAAAAATGAATAACGTAGGCCGTATTGCAACGTAACGCGCGGTGTCAACTTTTGCTCATTGGCCACATACACCGCATTTTCCAAGGCATATTGATTGGGCAAACTAATGTCGCTCACCGAGCCACGAGACACACCTAAACCATCGCTTGGAATAATTTTGTAGTAAATAGATTGACCACCAAAAGACAAGGTATTTTTTTCATTGATGTACCATGTAAAATCGGGTTTCAAACTATTGTTGATAATTCGGGCAGTCCATTCAAAAGTGTCTTCGTTGTTTTCACCGAATTTCAGTCTAAAATCGTAATTGCTATAATATCCCGTCAGGTTCATAAACAATTTACTGTTAAACAAGTGATTCCAACGAACTGTGGTAGTGGCATTTCCCCAACCCAACGAAGCACCAGGAAAATTCCATACATCACGACCCAAATATCCCGACCAAAAAACCCTGTTTTTCTCGTTTATCACATAATTGACTTTAGCCGTTAAATCATAAAAATAAAGTCCTACATCACCAATCGAACTTTTGATAAAGGGCTTAAAAAGCACATCGGCATAGGACCTTCTGGCGGCTACAATAAATGAGGCTTTGTCTTTCTTCAACGGCCCTTCTACCGTCAATCGACTGAATATGAGACCTACACCACCTTGTACGGCAAGCCTTTTCATATTTCCCTCTTTCATTCTTACATCCAACACCGAAGAAAGTCTGCCACCATATTGGGCTGGTATGGCCGCTTTAGAAAGCTTTACATCTTTTACCGCATCGGGATTGAAAACCGAAAAAAAGCCAAGCAAATGAGCCGAATTATACACAGGGGCTTCATCTATAAGCACCAAATTCTGGTCTATCCCTCCACCTCTCACATTGAAACCTGTTGCCCCTTCGCCTACGGTTGAAACACCGGGCAATAGCTGTATGCTTCTAATCACATCTACCTCGCCCAAAAGAGGGGGAATGGCATTAATCGTTTTCATTTCGAGTTTGGTAGTACCCATTTCCAAATTTTTCACTTGGGCATCTTTCCGTTCTCCCAACACAACAACTTCTTTGGTTTCCAACTGCATTTCCCTCAAAGAAAAATCGAGCCTAATGTTTTTGCTCATGTCTATTTTTCGGGTAATGGGTTGATAGCCCAAATAACTGACGGTAAGGGTGTAAACACCTTGAGGCAAGGTCAAAGAATAGTAACCATACGAGTTGGAAACAGCGCCCGAATTGTTTTCTTTAATATAGATAGAAGCACCAATTAAATTCTCGCCATTGGCCGAATCGCTAATGCTGCCATTCAAAACAAATTTTTCTTGTGCTAATAGGGGAAAAGTAAAAAGGAAATACAATCCTACAACAAGGATTTTTTTTAACATACATTTTTGTTTAGCGGGTCAGAATTTATGAAAACCTTAAGAAAAGTTTTCAATCAATATTTAAAACTTAAAAAAGGAGAGATTGTTGTGTCAATTACGTTTATTTAGCTCGTCGCGCAATCGGGCGGCATTTTCGTAATCTTCATTTTTAAGTGCCTCTTCGAGCATCGTTTTCAATTGTTCGTTGCTCAAATTTTCAATCTTCGTATCTTTTTCTTTGGTTTGTTTGGGCTTCCTTACTTTTTTTTCGGTAGGAATATTTTCAGCACTGCTTTCTTCAGTGCTAATGTCTGAAAGAAGAATGCCAGCTTCCGACATGATAGATTCCACAGTGTAAATAGGCACATTGAAACGAAGCCCTATCGCAATGGCATCGGAAGGTCGAGAATCAATCTCAACTTTGCTTCGGCCGTCTGTGCAAATGATTTTGGCATAAAAAACCCCTTCTTTCAAATCGGAAATTAGAATTTCTTCTACTTCAAAATGGAAACTGGCTGCAAACGACTTGAATAAATCATGAGTCATGGGCCTGTTTGGGACTATTTTTTCAATTTCAATGGCAATGGCTTGCGCTTCAAACATCCCTATAATAATGGGCAATCGGCGATTGCCACCTTCCTCGCCCAATACCAAAGCAAAAGAGCCTGTTTGTGACTGGCTAGAGGACAATCCTAATATTTCAAGTTTAATTTTACTCACGCGAGATGGAAACAAACAATACTAAGTAAACAAAAACTAAGTTGTGAAACAACTACTATTTCAAACTATCAAAGTCAAATGTCTCCAAGTACTTTGTAGTGAATTTACCCGATTTGAAACCAGGGTCATCCATCAGTTTTAAATGAAAAGGAATTGTTGTTTTAACCCCCTCAATTACAAATTCTTGCAAAGCCCTTTTCATACGATTCAAAACTTCTTCACGCGATTCGGCTGTCACGATGAGCTTGGCAATCATCGAATCATAATTGGGAGGAATAGTGTACCCATTGTATACGTGCGAATCTACCCGTATACCTTTACCACCAGGAAAATGTAATTGGGTGATTTTGCCAGCCGATGGTCTAAAACCATTAGCAGGGTCTTCGGCATTTATTCTAACTTCCATCGAGTAGCGCTTGGGAGTCATGTTATCGAAACTCAATTTTTCACCAGCTGCCACCCTTATTTGTTGTTTCACCAAATCAGTATCGGTTACATCTTCAGTCACGGGATGTTCCACCTGAATACGGGTATTCATCTCCATGAAATAGAACTTGCCGAATTTATCCACCAAAAATTCGATTGTACCGGCACCTTCGTATTTGATGGCTTTGGCACCTTTGATGGCGGCCTCCCCCATTTCTTTTCTAAGCTTGTCGGTCATAATTGGCGAAGGAGCTTCCTCTACCAATTTTTGGTGTCTGCGCTGAATGCTGCAATCTCTTTCAGAAAGGTGCACCACTTTACCATATTTGTCTCCAAATACTTGAATTTCTATATGTCGAGGCTCTACTACAAATTTCTCTAAGTACACCCCATCATTAGAAAAAGCGGCACTTGCTTCTTGTTTGGCATCGTTCCAAGCTTTTTCAAACTCTTCTTCGCTATTGATAATGCGCATACCACGGCCACCACCGCCAGCGGTCGCTTTCAGTATAACGGGATAACCTATTTTATCGGCAATTTTCTTTCCTTCCTTAATGTTGTCCAACAAACCATCTGAACCGGGCACAGTGGGCACATTGGCTTTTTTCATCCATGCTTTGGCGGTGGCCTTGTCGCCCATCGCATTTATCATTTCTGGACTTGGGCCTATAAATTTGATTTTGTAGTCTTGGCAAATTTTGGAGAAATCGGCATTTTCTGAAAGAAAACCATAGCCTGGGTGTATAGCGTCTGCATTGGTAATTTCGGCGGCCGCAATAATATTGGGAATGTTCAAATAAGACTGAGCACTAAGCGCAGGGCCGATACACACAGCCTCATCGGCAAATTTTACGTGCAAGCTATCTTTGTCGGCCGTAGAATATACTGCTACCGTTTTGATTCCAAGCTCTTTACACGCTCTTATTACGCGTAGTGCTATTTCGCCCCTGTTGGCAATCAATACTTTTTTAAACACCTTTTTTGACGATTAGTGATTAATAATTTTGAATAAAAATAGCCTTATGATGGGTCGACCAAAAACAAAGGTTGGTCGTATTCAATTGGTGTTGCGTTCTCAACCAAAATTTTGACGATTCTGCCAGAAATATCCGATTCGATTTCATTAAACAATTTCATTGCTTCAATGATACATACGGTTTGCCCTTTGCTAATCATGTCTCCAACATTGACAAATGGTTCCATTTCGGGATTGGCAGTACGGTAAAATGTACCAATCATGGGAGATTTTATGGTCAAATACTTTTCTTCAGAATTGGCAACAGGCTTGGCTTCTTCTTTTGGCTTGGCCGCAGAAGCAGGAGGCGCAACCGCCACTGGTGCATGAACCACAGGTTGCACAACCGGATTTGCTACTACTGAATCGCGTTTTACAGCCACCTTGTAGGTATCTGTCTCAATACTTACTTCTGCAAGTCCTGATTTTGCGATGAAGTCTAATAACTCTTGAAATTCTTTAGGTTTCATAATATTGCTTTGACTATGCCTTTAATCTCGATTGGATGCCTGTGTTGTTTTGTGGCTTCAAGTTTAGGATAAAAAAACCGATAAAACCATATTTATTTTACTCTTTCAGCGTACGAACCATCGCGCGTGTCCACTTTAATCATCTCATCTTGATCGATAAAAAGAGGTACATTAATGATGGCTCCCGTTTCTAATGTGGCACTCTTCATTGCATTTGAAGAGGTATTTCCTTTTACAGCAGGTTCGGTATAAACCACTTGCAAATTGACAAATGGAGGAAGGTCGCAAGAAAGAGGCCTTTCTGTTTCGGCATGAAACAATATATTCACCTCTTGCCCATCTTTTAGAAACTGCGAGCCATTGACTAGCTTGTCCGTAACAACTACCTGTTCAAATGTTTCACTATCCATAAAGGTGTAGCCACTTTCGTCTTTGTATAGAAACTGGTGTGGCCTTGTTTCGATACGGGCCGTGTCCACTTTTACACCTGCATTGAAAGTATGGTCAATTATTTTTCCAGTTGTCAAACTTTTCAATTTAGTTCTGACGAAAGCCGGGCCTTTTCCGGGTTTCACGTGTTGGAAATCCACAATCGTATACAAGTCACTATTGAACTGTAAGCAAAGGCCAATTTTAAAATCTGCCGTTGATGCCATTTATGTTATTTAGAACTGTAAGACCATTTTAGATAGCAAGCACCCCAGGTGAAACCTCCACCAAAGGCCGCCATGATAATATTGTCGCCTTTTTTGAATTGTTTTTCAAAATCCCAAAGTACCAAGGGTATGGTGGCAGCAGTGGTGTTGCCGTATTTGTCTATGTTTATTAAAACCTTTTCGCTACCCACTCCCATTCTTTCGGCTGTGGCATCGATAATGCGACGATTGGCCTGGTGGGGTACCAAATAGGCGACATCATCGGCAGTAAGTTTGTTTCGTTCCATGATTTCAGCCGAAACGCCTGCCATATTGGTAACGGCAAATTTGAACACGGTGGCACCTTCCTGAAACACATAATGCTCTCTGTTTTGCACCGTTTCAACAGAAGATGGTCTTCTGCTTCCCCCAGCTTTTAAGTGCAGATATGGCAAACCTGCACCATCTGTACGCAAAATACTGTCTTGCAAACCGGTTTCGTCAGTACTAGGTTCCAGCATCACGGCACCTGCCCCATCACCAAAAATGATACATGTTTTTCTGTCTTGATAATCTATGATAGAAGACATTTTATCGGCGCCTATCACGATTACTTTTTTGTATTTCCCTGTTTCGATAAACTGAGCACCTGTGACCAAGCCATACAGAAAACCCGAACAAGCTGCTTGCAAGTCGAAACTAAACGCATTGGTCGCTCCAATCATATCGCATACCAAATTGGCGGTTGCCGGGAAAATAAAATCGGGAGTTGCAGTGGCACACAAAATCATGTCCACATCTTTGGGGTTGGTGTTGGTTTTTGCGAGCAGCTCTTGAACAGCTTTCTCACACATGTGCGAGGTGCCCATTCCTTCACCTTTAAGTATTCTTCTTTCCTTGATTCCGGTACGAGAGGTAATCCAATCGTCGTTCGTTTCTACAAAAGTCGCAAGCTCTTTGTTGGTCAATACATATTCGGGAACATACCCTCCTACGCCTGTGATAGCTGCTCTTATTTTATTTGACATCCTTTGTTGCTAAAAATTCACCTTGTTGAAGGCTTCCTTTAATTTTTTTGATATTTCCGACTGCGCAATTTTTTCAGAAAGAAGTATCATATTTTTTATGGCTACGTCACATGAAGATCCATGACCAATAACTACATTTCCATTTACTCCCAAAATGGGACTTCCTCCCACATATTTCCAATTGAACATATCGACAAATGCATCCACATAATTTCGTTTCTTCATTAGTGGGTAAACCGCTTCAGCTGATTTAAGGATTACATTTCCTGTAAATCCGTCGCAAATCATCACATCCGATTTGTCGCTATATATATCTCTTCCTTCGATGTTTCCAACAAAATTTATATTTGGGTTTTGTTTCAATAATTGAAAGGCCGCTTGTGTCAAAATTGACCCTTTTTGTTCCTCTTCACCAACATTAATCAGACCTACTTTTGGGTTTTTAATTCCGTAGAGGTCAGTGGCAAAAATGCTTGCCATTTCTGCAAACTGTACAAGTGTTTCGGGTTTACAATCGGCGTTTGCCCCAACGTCCATCAAAATGCCATATTTTCCATTTTCCCTTGGTATAAAACCAGCAATTCCAGGTCTAGAGACACCGTCTATGGGTTTGATAGTGAACATGGCGCCTACCAACATGGCACCTGTGTTGCCTGCACTACAGAAAACATCTGCTTCGTTGGTGGCAAGCAATTCAAAACCTTTTACAATGCTAGAATCTTTTTTTTGAGGGACAGCTTTAGTGGGCGACTCTTCCATTCCAATAACTTCGGAGGCATGCAACACTTGGATGTTGCTAGGTTTGCCACCCAAAATATTCAGTTGGCTGTTGATTTCATCCTCAATGCCAATGAGCAGAATAGAATCTTCAGACGACAATTCCTTGCTGGCAAGCAAGGCGCCTTCCACTACCACTTTGGGTGCGTGGTCGCCACCCATTGCATCTACTGCAATCTTCATCAATTGAAACGGGAAAAATTAAACCGTTAAGGCTTTGTCTATAACCACTTTACCTTTGTAGTAAAGCTTGCCTTCGTGCCAATGTGCTCTGTGGTACAAATGAGGTATGCCCGTAGTAGGACAAATGGCTATTGCCTTGTCGGCTACCTTGTGGTGGCTTCTTCTTTTATCTCTCCTGGCTTTGGATATTCTATGCTTAGGATGTGCCATTTTTCTTCGGTTTTAATTATTTTTTAGTTTCAATAATGTCTTCCAGCGAGGATCGATGTCATCCTCGATATCTACTTTTTTATATGTTTCCGTTTGATAGACCAATGGATCTTGGTCATCGTTGGAAATTTGCTCTCTGAATCTTGGGTGTAGTTTCTTGTAGGGTATCTCCAAACCTATGTATTCGTAAATGTACTTTGACAAATCTAGTGATTGCGTGTCGTGCGTGATGGTTTCAATCTCATCACCCACTTCTTCGTTTACATCACCATACTTGACAATCAGTGTTTTATCGATATTTAAGTATTGATTATACTCTTCTAGCGAACGGTCACAAATAAGCTTTACGTATCCTTTTATCAAAAAGTTGATTTTGTAAAAATCATTGTTTTTGTCGAGCGTTACATGTGTCTTTAGGTTGCCCTTGCTCACAAGACTAGTACCCAATAATTGAAAGAACGTGTCGTCTATTTCGAAATTGTAGCTGTGAGTTCCATTTTTAAGCTGAAATATATCAACTTCAAATTTTTTAATACCCATCGCAGAATACGAAATAAGACCGCAAATTTAGAAAGATAATTTTAAATTAAAATACAAAAGTTTGGCTTAATTTGGGACTTGGTTCAAAATGAAAGACTTAAGTATTTGCATGTGAATTGGTTGCTATTTCCATTATTAGCTCCTTTGGCTCTTCTATTTGACCTAACAACTCGTTTGCGCAACATTGGCTACGATTTAGGTTTTTTTCGCTCCAAATCTGTACCGATTCCCACCTTGTGTGTAGGCAACTTGCGTGTAGGTGGTACTGGAAAAACACCTTTTGTGGAATACCTGTTAAAACAATTTTTGAAGTCAAACATACAGGTGTGTACGCTTAGCAGAGGGTATGGCCGAAAAACAAAAGGGTTTATCGAATCTGAAACTACTAGCAATGCAGATGAAATTGGCGACGAAGCCATGCAATACTTTCAAAAATTTGGAGAAAAAGTGCGTGTTTTTGTGGGAGAAAACAGAGTAAAGGCAATTCAAAAAATACTATTCACACATCCAAGCGCTGAGTTGGTTGTGTTGGACGATGCTTTTCAACACAGAAATTTAAAAAGCCAGTACACTATATTGTTGACAGAACTAGATCGACCATTTTACAAAGACTTTTTGCTCCCATTGGGTCGTTTACGTGAAGCACGCACGGGGGCTAAAAGAGCGCAATGTGTGGTGGTAACCAAATGCCCGACTAACCTAAGCGAAACTGAAAGAACTGACTGCAAAAAAAACATCTCTAAATATACCCAAAATAATACTCCGATTTTTTTTACCAGCATTTCCTATTCAACCCCAATTCCAATTTTCAAGCCTGCAAAAGCAATCCTAAATGAAACAAAAGTACTTTTGCTAAGTGGCATAGACAATCCTGCGCCTTTTTTAGACTATTGCCGGTCGCATTTCAATGTTTTAGATGTAATAAAATTTCCAGACCACCACCCCTATTCCGAGCAAGATATTCAGCTAATTATAGAAAAATCAAAAAAAATCGACCTTGTTTTGACAACCGAAAAAGATGCCACTCGCTTGCAAAAATTCTCTTCTTTTTTTGAAAAAATCGACATTTGTTATCTGCCCATCGAAATCCATTTTTTAGGCCAAGAAGCCCAGTTTCTTTCTATTCTTAAAAGTTTGAAAAACTGAAGATTATTTTTGAAAAGTCGCTTTGATTGAAAGCAAAACGAAAATATAGACTAGGGAAAGACCGTATTTTTTAGGTCTTAACTTGAATGATTTGTTCAGATATTAACGATTATTCTTAAATTGCGCATCTATACCAACATTCCTAGATAAAACATTTTTACAACACATAGTTATGGCATTTGACGTTGAAATGATTAAAAAGGTGTACGCTCTTATTCCTGAAAGAGTGGAAGCCGCCCGTGCTCTGATTGGTAAACCTTTGACCCTTGCTGAAAAAATCTTGTATTCACACTTGGACGAAGGGACACTTACCAAAGTATATGAGAGAGGTAAATCGTATGTAGATTTCAATCCCGACCGTGTTGCCATGCAGGATGCCACTGCACAAATGGCGCTTTTGCAATTTATGCAGGCAGGCAGGCCTAAAGTAGCTGTTCCTTCAACGGTACATTGCGACCACCTTATCACCGCAAAAAAAGGTGCTAAAGAAGATTTGGCTTTTGCTACCAAAGAAAGCAAAGAAGTTTTTGATTTCTTAGGCTCCGTTTCAAACAAATACGGTATTGGTTTTTGGAAACCAGGCGCTGGTATTATTCACCAAGTGGTGTTGGAAAACTATGCATTTCCCGGCGGTATGATGATTGGCACCGATTCACACACCGTAAATGCAGGTGGTTTGGGCATGTTGGCCATCGGTGTGGGTGGCGCAGATGCCTGCGATGTTATGGCAGGTTTGCCTTGGGAACTGAAATGGCCTAAACTGATTGGTATTAAACTTACTGGTAAACTGAACGGCTGGACTTCTCCCAAAGATGTAATATTGAAGGTTGCTGGCATCCTAACCGTTAAAGGCGGCACAGGTGCCATTATCGAATATTTTGGTGAAGGCGCTGTAGCAATGTCGTGTACAGGCAAAGGAACAATTTGTAATATGGGGGCGGAAGTTGGAGCTACTACCTCTACTTTTGGTTATGACGAATCGATGGAACGCTACTTGCGTGCTACTGGTCGAGCCGAGATTGCAGATGCCGCCAACAACATCAAAAAATATCTAAACGCTGACCCCGAGGTATATGCCAACCCTGAAAAATATTTCGACCAAGTGGTGGAAATAAATCTATCAGAACTAGAACCACATCTAAACGGCCCATTTACTCCCGATTTGGCAACTCCAGTTTCCAAAATGAAAGAAGAAGCCGCTAAAAATGGCTGGCCTTTGAAAGTGGAATGGGGATTGATTGGCTCATGCACCAACTCATCTTACGAAGACCTTTCGCGTGCAGCCTCTATTGCCAACCAAGCTTTGGAAAAAGGCTTGAGTACAAAAGCCGAATTTGGCATCAATCCAGGTTCAGAACAAGTACGCTACACAGCTGAAAGAGACGGTTTGCTTGGCACTTTCGAAAAACTGAATGCCACAATATTTACCAATGCCTGCGGACCTTGCATAGGAATGTGGGACAGGATGGGTGCCGAAAAAGCAGAAAAAAACACAATCGTACATTCTTTCAACAGAAATTTTGCCAAACGTGCCGATGGCAATCCCAATACTTATGCCTTTGTTTCTTCCCCCGAAATGGTTGCAGCCATAGCCATCGCTGGCGACTTGTCTTTCAACCCGCTTACGGATACTTTGAAAAACAACAAAGGGGAGGCGGTAAAGCTAGACCCACCATACGGCGACGAACTCCCAACAAAAGGTTTTGATGTGGAAGATGCAGGTTTTCAAGCTCCTGCCGCCGACGGTAGCGCCGTGCAAGTAATGGTATCGCCTACTTCAGACCGTTTACAACTGCTTGACCCTTTCCAAGCTTGGGAAAAAACAGACTTGAAAGGTTTGAAACTACTTATCAAAGCCAAAGGAAAATGTACTACCGACCACATTTCCATGGCTGGACCTTGGCTAAAATACCGCGGTCACCTAGACAATATTTCAAATAATATGTTGATTGGAGCAGTCAACTTCTTCAACGAAAAAACCGACAGCGTAAAAAATCAGCTCACTGGGCAATACGACAGTGTTCCAAAAGTACAGCGCGACTACAAATCTCAAGGAATTGGTACCATAGTGGTGGGTGACGAAAATTATGGCGAGGGATCTTCTCGCGAACATGCCGCAATGGAACCCCGTCATTTGGGTGTAAGAGCGGTATTGGTGAAATCTTTTGCCCGTATTCACGAAACCAACCTAAAAAAACAAGGCATGTTGGCCTTGACTTTTACCGACAAAGAAGACTACAATAAAATACTCGAAGACGATGTCTTTGATATCGTAGGTCTCACTACTTTTAGCCCAAATGTTCCTCTTACCATTGCCATCACTCACAAAGACGGCAGTAAAGAGGAAATCAAGGCAAGCCACTCTTACAATACCCAACAAATAGAGTGGTTTAAAGCAGGTGGTGCCCTAAATATCATTAGAGCCAACGTTGCCAAGTAAAATTTTTTTTAACCTCTAACTAACAAACTAATTTTTTACCGAAAGGTAAGTCAGTATTACTTTAAATCTAATTTTAACAATTTTTAAACATTTCAATTTTATTTACTCATGAACAGCAAAACAAGGATTGTAATTGCAGAAGACCATTTAATGATTAGAAAAGCAATGGAACTATTGCTTGGAGAAAACAAAAACATCGATATAGTAGGAGAAGCAAGCAATGGAAAAGAACTAATTAACGTACTAGAAAAGGTAAAAGCCGACATCATCCTTTTGGACATTTTTATGCCTGAAATGAATGGTCTAGATGCCACCTCTATCATTCGCAATCGCTTTCCTTGGATAAAAATCATTGTACTATCTGTACAAACAGAATTTGCCTATGTAAAAAAACTTTTCACCATGGGTGTTTCGGGTTATGTGACAAAAAATTCGCCAAAAGATGAGCTATTCGAAGCAATTCATGTAGTGCAAAACGGCAGAGAATATCTTTCAAAAGACATGATTAAAAGGAAAGCGCAAGCTTCCGAGCAGAATGGATCTTCAAAGAAACATCTTTCAAAAAGAGAAATCGAAATTATCAAACTCATTCAAGACGGCTTGACAAACAAGGAAATATCAGAAAGAATGTTCATAAGTTTGAAGACGGTCGAATCTCATAGAACTAATATTTTTAGAAAACTGCGCATAAAAAATGTGGCAGAACTATTGAAACATGTACATCAGAACATGATGTTAAGTAACTAAAAAAACAGGAATAGCTACAAAAAAGGGGCAAAAGCCCCTTTTTTATTTTAAATTGCACCAAAAACGTAGCTGAATGGTAAAAATTCGAGAAGTCGAACTCGGTGAATTTCCTTTGTTACTTGCCCCCATGGAGGATGTTAGCGATCCACCTTTCAGGGCTGTGTGCAAAGAAAATGGTGCCGATATGATGTACACCGAATTCATCTCTTCTGAAGGTTTGATTCGAAATGCGTTCAAAAGCACCCACAAACTTGATTTTTTCGAATACGAAAGGCCATTGGGAATTCAAATATTTGGCGACAAAGTAGAAGTAATGCGCGAGGCGGCACGCATCGCCGACGAGTGCGAACCCGACGTGGTGGACATAAATTACGGATGTCCGGTGAAAAATGTGGCATGCAAAGGTGCCGGTGCAGGTTTACTTCAAGATTTACCTAAAATGCAGAAAATCACAGAAGAAATCGTGAAAATATGCAAAAGGCCAGTCACCGTAAAAACCAGGCTCGGTTGGGACGACAGCAATAAAAATGTGATTGAAGCGGCCAAACGATTGCACGATATTGGCATTTCGGCCTTGACTATTCATGGGCGCACGCGTGCTCAAATGTACAAAGGCGAAGCCGATTGGAGTTTGATAGCTGAAATAAAAAACTTGCCCGAAATCCAAATTCCTATTTTTGGCAATGGCGACATCGATTCACCACACAAAGCCCTAGAATACAAAAACAAATACGGAGTAGATGGGATAATGATTGGTAGGGCGGCCATTGGGTATCCTTGGATTTTCAACGAGATAAAAGAGTACCTTAAAACAGGAATAATACCAGAAGCTCCAAACTTGGAAGAAAGGATAGAAACAGTAAAAAAACACTTAGATTTTTCAGTAAAATGGAAAGGGCCTGTGACGGGTATTTTTGAAATGAGGTCTCATTACGGGAATTATTTTAAGGGAATGCCCGACTTTAAATCGCATCGAATTCAGTTAGTCGAAGCAAAAAATATTCAAAATGTTCACGAAATTTTAAACGAAATACTTGAAAAGTTCAATGTTCCATTGCTAAATTAGGGTCTAATAATTGACAAAAAGTTCCTGTAATATGAAAAAAATATTTTTATTCTCATTTTCTTTTTTAATTGCCCTTCAAGCTTTTAGTCAAAACAATGAAGATGAAAAATTATTAAAAAGATTAAGATATCTTACGTATGAGGCATACAAAGTAAATAACTACAATTTTGCGATAGTTTATGCCCAAAAAGCCGATAGCTTGGAACCTAACCAAACCGACATTTTATACATGTTAGGTGTTTCGTATTTGTATTCAAACACAAAACCAAAAGCTTTACGCCCCCTGCTCAAAGCCAAAAAGGCAAATTACAAACCTGAAGAAATCGATTATTATTTGGGACAAGCCTATCACTACAACAACAAATTCGACTCAGCCATTTACTATTTCAAAAAACATCTTCCTAAGATAAATACAAGTGAAGATGCCACTGACTTGGACAAGGAAATGCTGAGAGAAATCACAATAGGCCTAAAACAATGTGAATATGGAAAACTAATGGTATTGGATTCAGCCCAAGTCGAAATAAAAAACATGGGACCCAATATCAACACTCAGTATTCAGAATATCTCCCATTGGTCACTGCCGACGAAAGTATTATGTTCTTCACCTCTCGAAGACCAAGGGCCTTCCACAAGTTGGATAGCGACCAGAAATACTTCGAAAATATTTATGCTACTTATTTTGAAGACAGCGCTTGGTCTAAACCTGTTCTTCTCGAATATCCTGCAAACGACAGCCACCACGGTGCTGGCATCAACATTTCGCCCGATGGTCAAAAATTATTCATTTACAAATCCAAATCTGCAAGCGAAGCAAAAGGAAACATTTACACTAGCACTTTGAGAAACGGTTCGTTGTGGACAGTTCCAAAAAAACTTGGTACTGAAATAAACTCGAAAGCTGGCTGGGAATCTAGCGTTTGCGTTACTTCAAGTGGTAAGCGATTGTATTTCTCGAGCGATCGTGAAGGTGGCAAAGGTGGTTTTGACATTTATTACAGTGATTGGGATGCCGAAAAAGAAAAATGGGGCGAACCTATCAACATGGGAGCTCCTATCAATACTCCTGCCAACGAAGATGCACCTTATATTCACTTTGATGGCAAAACTCTGTTTTTCAGTACCGATGGCCATGAAACAATGGGTGGATACGATGTATTCGTAAGTTATTTCGTACCCGAGAAAAAAGTATGGAGCTACCCCGTAAACATGGGTTACCCCATAAACACTGCCGATGATGATGTGCATTTCATCTATTCGGCCGATGGATCAAAAGGATATTTTGCCTCGCACAGGGCTGATAGTTATGGCGAAAAAGACATATATACTGTCAAAAACCCTAACCCCGATCCTAAAATGATAGTCATGACAGGGTTAGTGTTAGACAATGAAACTAAACTCCCTGTAGATGCCACTATCACTGTGACCAATCTTGAGACCAAACAAGTTATTGGTGTATACAATACAAACAAAGAAACTGGAAAGTACATTCTCGCATTAAACTACGATGTAAATCATTCAGTTGAAATTTCAAGCAAGGGGTATGTATTTAGTTCTGAAAATGTGTATGTGCCAAGAGCATTTTTCAAAAAACAACATAGCAAAGACTTTGAGGTGAAAAAGGCGGCATTGGCCACGCTTACTACCAACGAAATTGACAGTCTTACTATGAATACCGCTATTTCTGGAGGCAACATTACTAGCGATGGTGGCGCACCCGTGATGGAAAGAGGTGTGGTATGGAGTACCAGTACAGGCCCAACTTTCGATATGGGCACTAAAACTTTGGACAGTATAGGTTCTGGCACTTACAAAAGCATCATAAGCGGACTAGCGCCCAACACCACCTATTACCTACGAGCGTATGCAACCAATGGGGTAGGTACTGCCTATGGCAACGAAATAACTTTCAAAACTACAGAGGTAGTAGTAGTGCTGCCTATCAAGTCCGACACTGCCGAATCTGATGAGATTGCCGTGAAACTACCCGATTTGAAAAACAAAACTGTTTTCATGAGCAGAATCAAAGAAGGTGCGCGAATTCAACTTAACAACATCTTTTTTGACCACGACAAATCTACCCTTAGAGAAGAGTCTATTGTTGAATTAGAACTACTTAGGTCTATTTTGATGGACAATCCTACTTGGCTAGTAGAAATATCGGGCCATACCGACGACAATGGTTCTGAAGAACACAATCTTGCTCTTTCAAGAGCCCGAGCGCTGGCTGTGGTGAATTACTTGGTATCAAATGGCATCAATCCTAAGCACATGATTGCCATAGGATATGGCGAAAGCAAACCAGCTGTCGAAAATACAACTCCTGAAAACAGGCAAATAAACCGCAGAACAGAGTTTATGATTCTGAAAACTAATGTAAAACATGCTTCAACTGGTGGCCACGGTGGCAAATACAAACCACTTAAACTGCACAATGTGTTGATTGAATCAACTTTGCAAGGCCAAGACAATTCTTACAAACTAAAACCTGAAGTTCATTTCATAAATGAAGGCATAGACTTGACAAGATACAGCAGAAAACAGTTAGACTTAGTTGTAGCGCAACTGAAAGACGACAAAATTTTCAAGCTTACGCTTATTCCTTCGGTAGATGTAGTGGGCAATGAATACAACAACAAAGCGCTATATGAAAAAAGAGCAGAAAAAGTGCTTAACTACTTGGTTTCAAAAGGTTTGTCAAGAGAGAATATTACTGTTCAAGAATTTGTACCTACCAATAACCCACAAGAGACTGATCTTTCAAAAGCCGATATTCAAAAAAGAAGTGTGCTTTTGTTTGTATCTCACTAAATTTGCCTTAAATCTCGTTAAAAAAGAGGAAGCCAAATGGCTTCCTCTTTTTCGTTACATTCTACAAAGAAGATGGATAATCAAATTACAATCAAAGAATATTCCAACGGCATTCGGCACATACACCGAAAAGTGCAAAACACCAAAATAGTGCATTGTGCAATAATGTTCGACATAGGTGGCCGAGACGAAAAAGAAAACGAAACCGGACTGGCGCACATGTGGGAACATATGGCATTTAAAGGTACAACCAAGCGTACCGCTTATCAAATATTAAGTTATTTGGATGCATTGGGTGGCGAACTAAACGCTTTTACCACTAAAGAAAAGATATGTTTTCATGCTTCTGTACTTGATGTCCACTTCCACAAGGCAAGCGACCTATTAGTCGATATTTCTTTTCATTCCACTTTTCCAGAAAAAGAATTGGAAAAGGAGAAGAAAGTGATTTTGGAAGAAATAAGTATGTACCTCGACTCGGCCGATGATGCCATACAAGACGATTTTGAAGGCCTCATATTTCCAAATCACCCAATGGGAAAAAACCTTTTGGGCACAGCCGAAACTATTCTTTCTTTCAGTCCGCAACACTTCTTCGATTTCATAAATCTCAAGATGGCGACCAACCGAATTGTGTTTGCCAGCGTGGGCACTATGGACGCTACAAAAGCAATGGAGGTGGTGAGAAAAAAACTACAAGCGATTCCAAAAAAAGAAATCCCATTGCACAGAAGTGCTGTACTTGCCCCTAAACCTGCGCGCAACACTGTAGAAAAGCCCATTCAACAGGCTCATTTTATGATAGGAAATCATGCGCCTTCCATTCACCACCGTGACAAGTATTCGCTCATGCTGTTGAATAATATTTTAGGTGGACCTGCTAGCAATTCGATACTGTACTTGGCTCTGCGCGAAAAATATGGCTACGTATATTCCTTGGAATCAAATTACAACGCCTTTACCGACACTGGTGTGGTACAAATTTATTTCGCAACCGAAAAGCGTCAAATTGAAAAATGCCTTTCGGTAATAGAGAAAGAAATGCGGAAAGTGGACAACCTGCTTACAAAAAAAGCAAAATTAGAAGCCTACAAAGAACAAATAAAAGGACAGCTCGCCATGTCGGAAGAAAACAACCAAGCTTATGCACTTATGATGGCGCGCAGCTTGCTTGACTTGGGCCAAGTAGAGGATATCGAAACAATTTTCAGAGAAGTGGACCAAACTACTGCCGAAAAATTGATTGACCTGCGTCGGCTCTATTTCGACCTCGAAAAAATGACTTCCCTTTCATTTGTCCCCAACTAAGTTTTCGATGGAATTTTTACCCAAAGAAATTCAGGAATATTGTGAAAGGCATAGCACTGCCGAACCTGAG
>JBIKRJ010000018.1:0-19976 GCA_044349205.1 Cytophagales bacterium
TATGAGAAATGCTACGAGCTAGATTTTGCCGTACCAGGACTGAAAAAAGACGACTTCAAAATTGAAGTGGATAGAGGGGTGTTGACCATTTCGGCCGAGAGCACGTCGGAAAAAGAAGAAACCGACAAAAAGTACACGCGCAAAGAATACAACTACAGTTCCTTCAGCCGCTCCTTTACCTTACCAGACAATGTGAACGAAGAACAATTGGAGGCAAAATACGAAGATGGCGTGCTGAAAGTCGTATTAACCAAAAAAGAAGAGGAAAAATCGAACAAAAAAACAATTAAAATCAATTAATCCCTTCAAGGGTGTGTTCGAAAGGACACACCCTAATCTTATTATTTTTAAGGCATTCGCCTACAAATAGGCATTTTTCGAAAGATAATTCACTACATAGTCGTTCACTCCTTGTTCGAGCGAAGTAAAAGGCGAAGTATAGCCAATTGATTTCAATTTGTACATTTTGGCTTCAGTAAAATATTGGTATTTGTCGCGTATGTCGGCGGGAATATCCACAAATTCGATGTTTTCTGGCATATGCATGGCCTTGAAAGTGGCTTTGGCCAAGTCTAAAAAAGTACGCGCTGTGCCCGAACCCAAATTGTAAATGCCCGAGTTTTTGCGGTGGTGCATGAAAAACACACACACGTTCAATAGATCTTTTATGTATACGAAATCGCGCATTTGTTCCCCGTCTTTGCAATTGGGGCGGTGCGAACGGAAAAGCTTCATTTTTCCTGTTTCCGATATCTGGTTGTAGGCATGAAACACCACCGATGCCATACGCCCTTTGTGGTATTCGTTTGGTCCATATACATTAAAAAATTTTAAACCAACCCAGAAAAAAGGTTTTTGCTTTTGCGCTAGCGCCCACACATCGAAATCTTGTTTCGACTGTCCGTAAGGATTCAATGGTTTCAAAATGGAAATCTTACTTTGGTCATCTTCGTAACCATTTTCGCCACTGCCATAGGTAGCTGCCGAAGAGGCATACACCAAGGGTATCTGATATTCGCAGCAAGCCTGCCAAATCTTTTGGCTGTACTCGGTATTCAGTTGGCGAAGCAAATCTTCGTCCATTTCGGTAGTATCGGTGCGTGCCCCTATGTGAAATATAAACTCCACCAGCTCGTAATTTTTTTCGAGCCACCCGAAAAAGTTCTCCCTTTCTACAAATTCTTGAACGTGTTTCCCCTTTAAATGAGCTAAAGAATCGATGCCTTGTGAAAAATCGTCGACCGCGATTATATACTTGAAATTATCTGCATTCAATCTTCCTATCAAGCAGCTTCCAATAAAGCCTGCTGCACCTGTGACTACTATCATTTAGCTGAAAATTTGAACCTAAAAGAGGCTCAAAAGTAAGAACTTATGGTCAAAATATATGACAGCTCGATTTTGATTTGCGAATTCGGGTACGGGGGAAAGAGTTTGGCTTTTTTAATCTTTGGGCAATTAACATTCCCTTATGATATTTGCGGAAGAAAAAGAAGTAGATGATCTACATTTCCAGAAAAGAGCATTTCAATGCTGCTCACAAGTTGTTCAATCCCAATTGGAGCAAAGAAAAAAACGACGAAGTTTTTGGTCCTTGCGCCAATGAAAACTGGCATGGACATAATTTTGAGCTTATTGTAACGGTAAAAGGAGACCCAAATCCCGACACCGGCTTTGTCATTGACCTGAAAAAACTGAGCCAGATGATTCGCAAAAAAGTCATCGACAAACTCGACCATAAGAATTTGAACTTGGATGTAGATTTTATGCGAGGCAAAATGGCCAGTACCGAAATACTTGCCATGGAAATTTGGAAGATATTGGCTCCCCTCATTGAAATAGAATCGCCTACGGCCAAACTACATAGCATTAAGCTATACGAAACCCCACGCAACTTTGTGGAATATTTAGGAGAATAAGTAGCCAAAAAAAGCCCTCAAAGTACTCTTTGATTAGTTGATATTTTTTGAAAACTAAAAATTAAACTTATTTCTCTCGGGCTGGGTTATACGAAAAATAATTTTTTTGAATTGAAAGAGCCCCAACAATGCCTTATTGGCAAAACGCTAAACCAACTTGGCATTTGTACGACAGAACTCAAACCCGATTCTTTCGAAATACAATTGGCAAGCCACATAGCAGAGGTCAAAAACAAATGGGACAAACTGGTTCCAAATGCCCATTTCCTGTCTTCCTCGCTTTATGAGATTTACGAACAATGCTCTCCCCAGCACATCCAATATCGGTATGCCCTGGTTACGAATGAAGATAATTTTGTGTTTTGTGCCGCTTTTCAGCTTGTCGAAATCAAAACCGAGCATTTAAAAGCCCGCCAAAAAAATGATTTTTTGCAGTATGCCACCCAACTAATGCTAAATATGCAAGAGATATCGCTGTTGGTTTGTGGCAACGTGTACAAAGAAAATTTGGCTGGATTTTACTACCACTCACAGTTTTTGAACCAAGACCAAGCCATCGAAATGCTACACAACTGCATAGAAGCTGTGAATAAAAATGAAAATTGCGCCGCCATTTTACTGAAAGACCTACCAAGTTATTTTCAACCGAAATCAAATCTGAAAGCACAAAAACTCGAAGATGACATTTCGATGGAAATGCCCATTTCGCCCTTGTGGAAATCGTTGCAAGACTACCGTGCCGCGCTTGGAAAAAAATACGCCGCACGTGCCAAAAAAATCCTTTTGTCGGGAACTGAAATCGTGGTGAAAGAAATGGATTTGGAAGAAATAAAAGTGCATAAAAGCACCTTGCATGCACTTTACTCGCAAGTTGTACATCGACAGCCGTTTGCGTTTGGCACACTAGGCGATAGCTATTTCGAATTGCTAAAAAAGCAACTTGGCGATACCTTTAGGTTGAAGGGATTGTATCTTCATGAAAAACTGATTGCATTTTACAGTACTTTCGAAAACGGTAGCGAATGGGAGGTACATTACATAGGCATAGACTACGCCTACAACCAAAGCCACCACCTGTATTTCTACATCCATTTTTTAGTGTTGGAAGAAGCCATTTTGAAAGGGAAAAACAGGCTTTCCCTTGGCCGTACTTCCTTAGAAGCAAAAGCTATATTGGGGGCCGTGCCACATTACAATACCACCTATCTATTTTTCAAAAATACCTTGGCAGAATGTGCCTTTGGCTATTTCAAGAAAAACCTTTCGGAATCAGAAAGCTGGAAAACGAGGCACCCCTTAAAAGCCGAGATAGCCTAATTTTGAACGAAAGGTCAAAACGTCTCGTCTAAATCTTGTACAATTTCTTCCCCGTTCAGTATAGGCACAAGTTGTTCGAAATCGAAAATTGTGCGGTCGAACAAATGTGAAGGATGCACATTGTGAAATGCGGTAAAAATCACATCAGTTCGATGTGGATATTCTTCTTCCCACTTGGCCAACATTTGCTTGATGACTTTTCGTTGCATGTTGGGTTGCGACCCACACAAATTGCACGGAATAATGGGAAAAGCCCTTAGACTTGCATAGCGCGCGATGTCTTTCTCGTGGCAGTAAGCCAGCGGACGAATCACTACATTCTCGCCACTATCTGCTTTGAATTTGGCTGGCATGGCTTCCAATTTGCCCGCAAAGAATAGATTCAGGAAAAAAGTCTCGAGGATGTCTTCTTTGTGGTGGCCAAGTGCAATTTTAGTAGCTCCCAATTCTTTAGCCGTGGTGTATAGCACACCCCTACGAAGGCGCGAACACAAACTGCACATCGTTTTGCCTTCGGGCACCTTCTCAATTACTATACTATATGTATCTCGTTCTACTATACGATATTCTACACCCAATTCCTTTAAATATCGGGGCAAAACATCTTCAGGAAAACCTGGCTGTTTTTGGTCGAGGTTTACCGCCACAATATCGAAAGGAAAAGGAGCGCGCTGCTGAAAACCCAGCAACATGTCGAGCAAGGTATAGCTGTCTTTGCCGCCCGAAAGGCACACCATCACTTTGTCGTTTGGTTCAATAAGCTGGTATTCTTTGATGGCAGTTGCCACTTGCTTTTGCAACCTCTTTACCAACTTGTCGTCGGTTTCGGGCAGTTTGTGCGAAAAAATAGGATTAAAAGGCAAAGCGAGAATTTTCAGCAAATTTACTGAAGAATAATTGCCCAAAAGCATACTATAATTGCGTCGCTAGCCACTACTGGCCATTGCCAAGGCGATTTGCCTCAGCAAGTCTTGGTTTTGGATGTTTAGCTGGGCCAAAATACTAGTCAATTCAGCCCTTTCTTCAGTATGCACATTGTCTGCTTCCGAAACTTTTTGCAAATGCTCCGAAACTACCTGCACATCGTGCCATTGGCCAAGCAGCTCACACAAAAAAACCGTAGCATGTTGTTCCCATTTATTTCCTAAAAAAGCTTTTCTGTTGTATTCCCACCTTTTCAGTATTTTACGCATCAGGTGCAATTCTTTAGGCTTTAAGGAAGCATTTTCCATCATTTTCCCAATCTTCCATTTTTGTTTTAGCAAGTAAGCCAACACCATTTTTTTGTTTGTTTTAGATAAAAACTCCCTCGCAAGTATTTTTGCTAGTTTAATGTCCGAAAAAATACTCTTTTCCCTCGCCAAAATGATGAATTTTTTTTCTTCTTTATTGCACTTTTTTTGCAGTTGTTTACTGTAACTCACAAGCCACATAGGATATTTAACCTGAAGCCATTCCATCTCAAGTTGTATTTCGCGCACTTTTCCAGCCTGTTTGAATAGCCTAGAAAATGGTTTCAAAGCCTTTTTACTTTTAAATTTTGGGGAAAGAAAATCCAATAAATGGCACAGGGCTCTCCACTTTTTAATCTCAACGCGCAATTGGTGATAAGTTTCTTGATTAAAACGATGCGAAGGCGTTTGGAGCAAATGGACTATTTGGCGATGTATTCTACTGCCATACTTACGTATTTTTTTATGTTTTGGCTTCATTGTGCAGGGTTTTTACTATAATTAATTTACACAATTGGCCAACTGCAAAAAAGTAGTTTTACCAAAAAAAGAGCAACAAAAGCAGGAACAGTACAACCATGCTAAAGTACATCCACAAATCGACCGAGATGTATTCCTGCCATTTTTTATAGAATTGGATGATTTTGTTCATAAACTTGCATACACAATACAAACGATGGCCAAGAATATACAATTCGCCCTGCTTGGGTTTGGGCAAATAGGCAAAAAACATGCCCAATTTATCAAAAACTGCCCCAATGCCGAACTTGTGGCCATCATAGAAAGCAATTTAAACCAAATACCTGCCGAAAATACCATTCCTGTCTATGAAAGCTTGGATGATTTCTTTGCCAAGGGTGGCAAGGCCGATGTAGTGGATGTGTGCACTCCCAATTTTATGCATGCAAAAAATAGTTTGGAAGCTTTGGAACACGGTTGCCATGTGTTGTGTGAAAAACCGATGGGACTTTCCAAGACGGAATGTGAAAAAGTAATCGAAAAGTCGCTCAAGAAAGGTAAATCGGTTTTTGTGGTAATGCAAAACAGATACAGCGCTACCGCACTTTGGTTGAAATCGCTGATGGAAGAAAAGCTTTTGGGCAAAATATATCTTGTACAAACCAACTGCTATTGGAACCGCGACCAGCGCTACTATTCGGGTAGCGAATGGAAAGGCGATGTGAAAAAAGACGGAGGCGTGTTGTTTACACAATTCAGCCATTTTGTTGACATGCTATACTGGTGTTTTGGCGAAATGCACTCGTTCCGCTCCACTTTTGAAAATTTCAGCCACCCCTATTTGCCCCAATTCGAAGATACAGGCTCGGTTCAGTTCCATTTTGCCAATGGCGGCATGGGTATTTTGAATTTTAGCACTTCGGTGTGGGACAAAAATCTGGAAAGCTCTATTACAGTCATAGCCGAAAAAGGCAGCCTTAAAATTGGTGGCCAATACATGGAAAAAATAGAATATTGCCATATTCAGCACTATACGGCTCCCACTTTGGAAATTAAAGCAGCAACTTTTCCTCATGGAACCTATGCAGGAAACGACGCACACCACTTCTTGTCGATTCAAAATGTGGTAGAAACGCTTCTTGGCAGAAGTAGCATTTCGACCAATGCCATGGAAGGTCTGAAAGTGGTAGAAATGATTGAGACGATGTATCGTAATAAATAATATATTTGAAATGTAGAGCTGGAGAAAGCACAGTGTTTTTCCAGTTATTTTTTACCATCAGAATTTGAAACGCTTAGGTACGCTATTTTTTGTATTGCTTTTTCTGTCACCGTCTTTCGGTTCGCAGGTGATTGTACTTTCGCGCGAAAACAATGAGTACGCGGCTTCTTATCAGTACATCGACATTTTAGAAGATAAAAACCAAAACCTGACCATTGAAAACATCATTGCAGGCGATTATGGCGACAAGTTTGTTCAAAATACCGAACAGTTGCCCCGAAATATACATACCACTTCCGCCTATTGGATAAAATACCGAGTGCGCAATGCATCCGATTCGAGCATGCAGTGGTTGCACGAATTTTACGATTCCTCTATCGAAAATTTGTATTTGTACTTGCCCGACGGAAAAGGAGGTTACAAAGAAATACTTGCCGGCAATTCGCTCTCTTTTGACCAAAAAACCATGCAGCACAAAAACTTCGTGTTTGTGTTACCACCCTTTTATGGCAAAGAGATCACCTATTATGCCCGAATTGAGTCCAAGCATATGAATTTTATGCTTTCAGCTATTCGTAGCTACGAGCGATTTAGTTTATACTCTCTCAACGAATACTACCTTTTGGGTATTTTCTATGGCCTCATTCTTTCTATGGCCATTTACAATTTGTTCCTATTCATTACCACGCGCGACAAAACGTATTTGTGGTATGTGCTTTACATCATTTCCAACGCACTGTATTGCATGTCGTTAGATGGCACCGGCTTTCACTACATTTGGTCAAACTATCCAGAAGTAAATGGCTATTCTGCCGCCATCACCCTTTTTGTGATGGTCATGTGGGTGCTTTTGTACACCGAAAGCTTTTTATCGTTACGCAGATTGGCGCCTACTTTTTCGAAGATTTTACGGTTCATTATTATTTTCCGCATTCTCATTTTCATTGCCGAGTTTTCGCTTGTTCCAAATTTGAAAAACACCATTCTGTTCGATGCTGCCCCTATGGTTTTTATGTACATAGCCGTGATGCTGGCCTTGCAAAAAGGCTACAAACCAGCTTGGTATTTTGCGGTGGGCATTACCTTTTTGCTGGGCGGTTTTGTGGTTTCAAACCTTACCGTAAATAGTATTTTTGGCTTTTCGCTACCCAACAACATTTTCACAGTGTATAGCTTCAATTTTGGCACTGTCATTCAAATGATGTTCCTATCTTTTGCGTTGGCCGACAGGGTTCGCAAAATGAAAGACGAAAAAGAGTATGCCCAAGTGGAAATCATTGCCAAGTTGCGTGAAAATGAAGAACTGAAAGACAAGCTAAACCGTGAATTAGAGCTTAAAGTTGCCGAACGCACCGCCGAAGTTATCAGCCAAAAAGAAGAGATGGAAATGCAAAACAAAAAAATTGCAGAACTCTACAAAGAAGTGACCGACAGTATTGAAACATCAAAAGTAATTCAACAATCGATATTGCCGAGCGAGAACGTTATGAAGATGTTTATGCCTCAGTTTTTCATTTTGTACAAACCAAAAGACATCGTGAGTGGCGATTTTTATTGGTTCCATGTAAAAAACAACAAGATTTATATAGCCGCTGTAGATTGTACAGGGCACGGGGTAGCAGGCGCTTTTATGTCGTTGATTGGCTACAACCTTCTGAACCAAATTATGAAGGAAAAACCCAACGACAATGCTGCCGAAATATTGACCAAGCTGAACAAAGAAGTCATAAAATCTTTGCACCAAGACGAAGTGGGCGCTCTTTCGCGCGAAGGGATGGACATCGCCTTGTGCGTGTTGGACATGACCAAAAAAACCATTCAATATGCAGGGGCAAACAACCCACTATACCATATTCGCGACAACCAAATAACTGTGTACAAAGCCGATAGAAATTCTATTGGCATTCAAAGAGGGGGCAAAACAGCCACATTTGTAAACCAAGAATTGGCTTTCCAAAAAGGCGATTCCATATACCTATTTTCTGACGGATATGCCGACCAAATAGGTGGTAAAAATGGAACGGAAAAATTTATGTATCCACGTTTCAGAGAATTGATAGTGAATTCAAGCCAATTAGGCATGGAAGAACAAAGGGAATTGTTAATAGAAACCATCGAAAACTGGATGGGTGAACAAGAACAGCTAGACGATATGCTGGTGATGGGATTTCGATTCTAATTCCTGAATTTATCTTTATATTTTTACGTTTGCCACATTCTCTTACCTTTGCTAGTTATTACTAACGAACAATAACAAAAACAGGATGATTTCAAAGCACATCGTCACCATCACCGTCAACCCAGCACTGGACAAAACCACTGAAGTTGACAGCCTAATCCCTGACAAAAAATTACGTTGCAGCGAACCAAAAATTGACCCAGGAGGGGGTGGTATCAATGTGTCGAGAGCGATAAAAAAACTCGGTGGAGATTCGACAGCTATATACATGGCAGGTGGCCCTACAGGAAACAAACTAACCGAACTAATTGAAAAAGAAGGAGTAAGACAAGTTATCGTCACCACTAAAAACGATACCCGCGAAAACATCATGGTGGACGACCGTGCCACCCAAAACCAATACAGATTCAACCTACCCGGAAAACCGGTATCGCAAGAAGAATACCAAAGAGTACTTTCCGAATTGGACGTACTTATCCCAAAACCAGATTATATCGTGGCAAGTGGTAGTTTATTGCCTGGCATGCCCAATGATTTTTATGCCAAAGTAGCCGCCAAAGCCAAAGAAATGGGTGCAAAACTTATTCTGGACACTTCGGGCGAGGCACTGAAATCGGCTGCAGGCATGGGAGTTTACCTTTTGAAACCCAATTACAGCGAGCTTTGCGAACTAACTGGCCACGACAAGGCCCACATTACCGACGTGAAAGAACTAGCCAAAGAAATCATCCAAAGAGGTTTCTGCGAGGTAGCCATCGTGTCGTTAGGTTCTAAAGGAGCGATGCTTATAGACAAAGACAATATGTACCATGTACAAGCACCAAAAGTACCCAAGCGCAGTACTGTAGGCGCAGGCGATAGTTTGGTAGCAGGTATTACGTTGAGTTTGGCGCGCGGCAAATCTTTGTTTGATGCACTAAAATTTGGGGTGGCATGTGGTACAGCTGCCACTATGAGACCAGGTACCGATTTGTGCAATGCTCAAGATGTAGAAAAACTATTGGAAATCATAGGTTGATTTTGCCTCGCTATTCTCATTGCGCCTGGTTCAGCTTGTGTTTAATTCCGTTTGATATGCAAGGAAATAAAGCCAATTTCAACCCAGCGATTTTTTCTAAATGCGAATAGGTTTCGACGCCAAAAGAGCTTACTGGAACAATACAGGCTTGGGAAATTATTCCCGCTTTGTAATCAACGGTTTACTAAATTTCTGTCCACAATACGACTATTTTCTTTACTCGCCAGGCTTGCCCTCGCACCCCGAAATGCTTGATTTAGGCACCAAGCCAAATGTGTATCCTGTCGATTTGGGAAAAGGATTGCCAGGCGAAATGAAACGTACATTGGGTTACCAATGGGACAAACTCGACCTTTTTCATGGTCTTTCGAACGAACTTCCCTTTTTCCCTTCCAGCAAGAAAACAAAGAAGATAGTCACGATACATGACTTGCTTTTCTTGCGCTACCCTTCATTTTACCCGTTTTTCGACCGACATATTTATTTGACGAAAACAAAAAATGCTTGCCAAACAGCCGACTTAATCATCGCGACAAGCGAACAAACCAAACAAGACATCATTACATTTCTTCATGTAAAAGAGACGAAGATAAAGGTACATTACCAGTCTTGTCACGCACAGTTTTTGAACACCCATACACAAGCAGAAACACAAGCAATTCAACAAAAATACGGTATCCAAAAACCCTATATTTTGCAAGTAGGCACATTGGAAGAACGTAAAAATGCACTTCTGACTTTACAAGCATTTTCAAAAAGCAATTTGAAAGAAGATTTTGAATTGGTGTTTGTGGGAAACCAAACTCCCTACTGCGAAAAATTGTACGATTTTGCGAGCAAAGAAAAGTTATTAGACAAAATCAAGTTCATACATGGGGCGGCATTCAAAGATTTCCCCCTCTTGTACCAAGGGGCTTCTTTGGCGGTTTACCCTTCTTTTTTTGAAGGTTTCGGCATTCCGATATTGGAAGCCATGTGCAGCAAAGCACCCATTATAACTACCCAAAATGGCTGTTTTAAAGAAGTAGGCGGCGATGCAGCAACCTATATCGACCCGTACAATGTCGAAGATTTGTGTCAGAAAATGGAAAAAATTGCAGGAAACATTTCGGTTAGAAATGAGCTTGTAGATTTGGGTACAAAACAAATGGAAACATTTTCGGCACATACGCTCATTGCCAAATTACAAAGTATATACGCTGAAATAGTTTAAAGTGTGAAATTGCATATCTCTCTACTTTTTGCCTATTTTACACAAAGCCAAAATAATTGTAAAGGCAAAATTTTTGGCCAAAACCATCAATTTCTATTTTGATTGGCCTCATTGGGGTTACTTATTTTTGAAAGTATGTATAAAGCGTTAAACGAGACTTCCAGATGACAGATCAGGAAATTCTCGATAGGATAAAAAAGGGAGATGAGGCTGCTTTGGACTTCCTCTACAAGAAGAATTATAAAATGATGGTCAACATGATCATCAAGAATAATGGGACTGAAGATGAAGCCAAAGACATTTACCAAGAAGCCTTATTGGCTTTTTGGATAAAAGCAGCCTCGGGGAAACTGGAAATGACCTCGAAAATCAGTACCTACCTTTACAGTATTTGCCAAAATCTGTGGAGAAAGGAACTTGACCGAAAATCGAGATTGATAAATGAACAAAAAGACGGGGTACAACCCGATAAATCTGAAGAAAACGAAAGAGCCAAACTCATAAATAAGTGTTTGAACGATTTAGGTGAAACTTGTAGAAAAATACTGTATTATTTTTATTACGAAGAATTGTCGATGGACGATATAGCTGAGAAAATGAACTTTGCCAATGCCGACACTGCCAAAACGAAAAAGTACAAATGCAAAAAAGAACTAGATAAACTTGTAAAAAGCCGATATACGACACAAGATTTTCTAGATTAACAAAAAGTAAATGCTGAACAGCGAAGAACATAAAGAACTGATTGAATCGTACTTGAGAGGAACTCTTGGTGCTGAAGAATCGGAATTATTGGAGAAAAATGCGGTTTCTGACGAAGCGCTAAAAAACGAGCTCTCACTTCAAAAATCGATTATTGAAACCTTGCGTGCAAACCGCAAAGCCGAACTAAAAGCACGTTTAAACAAAATAGAGGTAAGTGCTTCTTCTTCATCGAACTGGTGGAAATATCTTGCAGGGGCTACTGTCATTTCTACAATTGGCATTTGGCTTTACACGCACAATTTTGCTGAAGATTCTAGTAGCAAGTCTCAGCCCGAATTAACTGTGACTCCAAGTGCACAAAAGCAAATAGAAACTGCTGCTACAGAACCACAAACTTCTACAAAAGACAACCCTCAGGTAGCTATTGTAGAAAATACCCCAAAAGAGGAATTGGAAGTTAAACAAGCTCCTAAAAAGGCTAAGATTAGTGCCAATATTGAGACCGAACCTAGCGTACCGAATATCGATTCGCCACAAGACAACTTACCCGAGCCGTTGAACAAAGACATCACGACTCCAGAGGGCGATTTGACCAAAACGATACAATTGAACAACGCCCTAAACGATGTGGAAGTAATTAAAAGCAAACAGCACAGATTCCACTATCGCTATTTCGATAAGAAATTGTACTTGTATGGCAACTTTGACACCAAAACCTATGACATTTTGGAGCTAAATACCAGCAAGGGTCAAGCATTCTATCTGAAATTCGAGAACAATTACTACATTTTAGAACCGAACAAGACCGAAATCTCGAAATTGGAAATTGTAAAAGACAAAAAAACGATAGATGAGCTGAAGGAAGTACAGAAAAAGTAAATCGGCTCTTGCACCTAAAATTTCCCTATTTCCTGTATAATCGCTAATCTTGCATGCTTATTTTGCATAGCATGAAGAAAAAAGTAGTATTAGCGTTCAGTGGTGGTCTCGACACTACGTATTGTCTTAAATATTTATCTGAAGACAAAGGGTTTGAAGTACATACTGTAATAGTGGATACAGGTGGCTTTAGTACCGAAGAGCTTGCCGATATTGAACGAAAAGCCCATGAATTGGGGGTGGCAAAACACAAATGCGTTCAAATGGTAAATCGATATTACCAAGAATGCATCCGATTTATGGTGTATGGTAATATTCTGAAAAACAACACCTATCCTTTGTCGGTAAGCGCCGAAAGGATGTTCCAAGCGTTGGCAGTGGCAGAATATGCCCGCGAAATAGGTGCCGACGCAGTTGCCCACGGAAGCACTGGAGCTGGCAACGACCAAGTACGTTTCGATATGGTATTTCATATCCTCATTCCTAGGGTAGAAGTGATAACCCCCATACGAGACAACAAACTTTCGCGCGAGGCCGAAATTGCATATCTAAAAGCAAAAGGCGTGGTGCGCGACTGGACAAAAGCGGCTTATTCTATAAACAAAGGCATTTGGGGTACCTCAGTAGGCGGCAAAGAAACCCTTACATCAGACCAATATTTACCCGAATCGGCCTTTCCTAGCCAACTTCAAGAAAAAGGCGAAGAAGAAGTACAATTGCATTTTGAAAAAGGTGAATTAAAAGGAATAAATGAAGAAAAATTCTCGAATCCTGTAGATGCTATTCAAAAATTGAACGAAATAGCGCGCAGGTATGCCATAGGGCGCGACATTCATGTAGGCGACACCATCATTGGAATAAAAGGCAGAGTAGGTTTCGAGGCGGGCGCTCCGCTTATCATCATCAAAGCACATCATACTTTGGAAAAACATACGCTGACCAAATGGCAAATGTATTGGAAAGACATGTTGGCCAACTGGTATGGTACTTTACTGCACGAAGGCCAATACTTGGAACCCGTGATGCGCAACATTGAAACTTTTTTGGAAGACTCGCAAAGTAGCGTGACAGGTATCGTGAAAGTGCACCTTGCCCCTTACCGATTTTATGTGGCAGGCATCACCTCAGAATTGGACATGATGAGCAGCAAATTTGGCACATATGGCGAAATGAACAATACATGGAGCGGCGACGATGTAAGAGGTTTCACCAAAATATTGGCCAACCAAGCCATGTTCCATCAGCTCGTGAACGCCAAAAAGTAGTTAGGCCACAAAAGTTTTTGCATTCATTTTTCCTAAGCCACCCAAATAAGGGCAGTCGTACAGGCTTTGTACATCTGTAAAAGGTACAGCTACCTTTTCATAGTCGTACACATCGCGCAAACTTTTGGTCAAGTTATTGTCGCCCATACTCACATCTACGTCTATCATTTTCATTTGGCTTGGATGCTCGTAGCCGCAAGCGTGGGTTATTTCCAACATTTCTTTGCGCAATGTTTTGATGTAGTTGTATAATCGTTCAGACTTTAAAGTAGGATCGATACCCGATTGCAACCATTTACTAGAAGTTGCTATGCCAGTGGGACATTTATTGGTATGGCATACCTGGGCTTGAATACAACCTATCGACATCATGGCTTCGCGGGCTACATTGATAACATCGGCACCCATAGACATGGCCATGAGGGCGCTAGCAGGAAACCCAAGTTTGCCCGAGGCCACAAACACAACACGGTCGGTCAATCCTCTTTCAGCAAAAAGTTTGTAAACCGCCGAAAAGGCAAAAATGAAAGGCAGTGAAACACTGTCGGCAAATGAGGGTGGAGCGGCACCTGTACCACCTTCACCACCGTCAATGGTAATAAAATCAGGGCCAATACCACGCTTTTCCATTTCATCGGCCAAAACTCGCCACTGGTCTAACTTGCCCACCGCTGCTTTAAAACCTACAGGAAGACCCGTCTTATCGGCTATTTCTTCAAAGAAATCCAACATTTCAGGCACATTTTTGAATGCCGAATGGTACGGTGGGGAAACCAAGTCCTTGCCCATGGGCACGTGGCGAATGGCAGCTATTTCGGGAGTAATTTTTTTAGCTGGCAAGACACCGCCTTTGCCAGGTTTTGCCCCTTGCGAAAGTTTTACATCAATAGCCTTGATAAAGGGGTTTTCTTGTACCAAATCAACAAGTTTTGGCATGGAAAAGCGTCCGTTGTCGTCTCTCACGCCAAAATATCCTGTACCAAAATGGAACACGATATCGGCTCCGTTTTGGTGGTAAGGAGACAACCCTCCTTCGCCAGTATTTTGGTAACATCCCACTTTCATAGCTCCTTTGTTCAGCGATTCTACAGCCCTCGCCGAAAGCGAGCCGTAGCTCATGCCCGAAATATTCGCCACCGAATATGGCCTATACGGTTTTTTTCTTTTGTTGTACAAACCCATCACTTTGGCGCAAGGCACAAAAGCAGGATCTTTTCTGTTGATATGGTCTTTTGGCAAGGCATATGGAAAAAGCGATGGATTGATGAAAACATGGCCTGCTTTGTACAAATCTTGGTCGGTACCGAAACCCGAATAATTGTTTTCTACTTTAGAAGAGGCATAAACCCACGAACGCTGGCTACGATTGAAAGGCAACTCTTCGCGGTTATTGGCTACAATGTATTGGCGCAGTTCAGGGCCTATTTTTTCCAACAAATACCGAAGGTGCCCCACCACTGGGTAATTGTGCTTAATGGTGTGCTTTTTGTTGAAAAAAACATCTTTGATGGCTACCAGTGCCAAAAAAATGAGGAGCATTGCCAAAAGCACTTCCCAAATCTGCTGTTTGCTGAAATAATCGATTAAAACATCCATGTCTAAATTATTAAAACTTGTAAACTAAAGAAAAATAAGGTCTTCTACCACCTTTGTTCTTGCCTCTTTGTTAATCAAATCTATTATGGTTTGTTTAGAAAGTATCATGTCTTTTTTCAATGGAGAAGAAGAAAGCTTCAAAAACATCAATTTATTCTTGAAATAAATTTTTTCAGTTCGGCTGGAAATGGTTTTTCCCATTATTTTTTCCCAATTGGCCACCACATATGTTTCGTTGAACTTGCCTTCCAACTGGTACAATTTCAACAATTCTACAATGGCATCGCCAGCAGTTATTGCTACCGACTTACGATAAGTTTTTTTGCCATTTCGACCAAAAGCCATATATATATCAAATTGTGTTAAAGGTAGCTATTTCCTTTTTTTCAGACGCAAACAATGAGGCTATTCTTTTGGGTGTTGAATCGGTAATAAACACCTGACCAAAAGTACCTGCATTGACCAGTTGCGCAAGGTTGGAAACCCTGTTTTCGTCGAGCCTATCGAAAATATCGTCGAGAAGAAGCAAGGGATTCTTCTTTCTGATGTTGCTTACAAAATGAAAATGGGCGAGTTTCAATGCCAGCACAAACGTTTTTTGTTGCCCCTGAGATGCAAATCGCTTTACTGCACTACCATTCAACAAGAAATCGTAATCGTCGGTATGAATGCCCAAAAGGGTGCGCTGTGCTTTCAAATCTTGCTGATGATTTTGAAGAAAATGAAACGAAAAATCTTCATTCACGCACTCCGAACGATACTGAAGCTGGGGTTCTTCAGCTACTACGGCCAACTGGCCATAGGCCTTTTGAAAACTGCTCAAAAACCTTTCAACAAACAAATTCCTTTCATTCGATATGAATTGGTTCAAAGGCAACATTTGGGTGTCGTACACTGAAAGCAAACTAACATTTAGCTTCCCCGATTCAGCCATTTGTTTCAAAAGGGCATTCCGTTGTTTCAGCAATCGATTATAAACCAACAGTTTTTCCAAATATTCAGCGTTGGCCTGCGAAAGGACTAAATCGAAAAATTTGCGCCTTGTTTCACTGCCATCTCGTATCAAATCGGTGTCGTACGGACTTACCAAAACAACCGGAAAACGCCCAATGTAGCCCGACAGTCTTTCGGGCGATTTGCCATCGACCAAAAAAACTTTGGCTTGCTCTTTTTGGCACACACATTCAACCTTTACTTGCTTGTCTTCTTCCACAAAATGGCCTTCAACACGAAAAAAATCCTTTTCATGCATTATGGCCGCTTGGTCGAAAGGCAAAAAGGCACTTTTGGTATTGCACAAAAAATAAATAGCATCGAGCAAATTGGTTTTGCCCGTACCGTTGGGGCCTACTATCAAATTGAGGTGAGGAACGAACGCATGGACAAGGCGTGCATAATTTTTAAATTGGGTAAGTTGGATAGAGGCTAAATGCATGTTTTAGCTCAATCTTCCAGAGCGCTGGTCATAAATGTATTTTTCAAAAGCATCCAAACCAAAAAGAAAAACAAACCCCAAGTCAGATATATGAAATAAAAATCTCTTGTATCCTTGAAACGCGTCTCTTTTATTTCGGCTTTTTCATATTTGTCTATTTGGCTGAAAATTTGTTGCAAGGCATTGTTTGAAGAAGCCCTGTTGTAACGCCCAGAAGCAATCCCCGCAATTTGTCTCAAGGTGCTTTCGTTCATCATATTTTCGACATACTGCGTATTGCCAAACATGTCTTTGCCATAAGGTACCCTTCCGTCTTGCCCCACTCCTATGGTGTAAATTTTTATGTTATAGGCAATGGCCAATTTGGTGGCCGTAATTGGTTCGATGTTTCCTGCGGTATTTTCGCCGTCACTTATCACAATCATCACTTTGGTTTTCGATTTTGATTCCAACATTCTGTTGGTGGCAACCGCTATGGCCGAACCTATGGCAGTACCCGGTTTCTGAATCAAATCGTGTTTTACATCGTCGAGATAGGCGTACAACAGTTCGTAGTCGGTAGTAAGGGGGCACATAGAAAAAGCATCGCCAGCAAAAACCACCAATCCTATACGATCTTGAAACCTGCCTTTAATAAATTTTGTGGCTACTTTTTTGGCTGCTTCCAAGCGGTTGGGCTTAAAATCTTCGATAAGCATAGACTCGGATATGTCCAAACAAAGCATAATGTCTATTCCTTCCGAATAAAACTCCACTTGCTCGTTTGTCTTCTGCGGACGCGCCAAAGAAATGAAGATCATAGAAATAAAAAGACAAAAAAACGCATCGGGTATAAAACGGAGCAGGGTGATAGGGCTGGACTTGGCTTGCCTTTTCAAAAAAGCAAATTCGAGTTTTTGACGAAACTTGATGTAAATAATCCAGCGAAGCACGAAAAGTAGGGGAACAAAAGGAATTAGGTACAAAAAATTGGGGGTTTCCCAAACAAAACTCTTGAACATGCTGGGATAAAACCAATCGATTGAAAACCACTCCCAAATATCTGTGACTTGCCCTTTCATCCTTTTGTCGATTGGTTTTTTTGGTACAATATCACGGCCAATTCGCGAAGGGCCAAAAAGTCTTGACTTGGCAGTTCGCTCACGCGCCCACTGTACATGGCTACATCTATATTGCGAAGGTTTATCTTCACCTTGTCATTTTTCAAATTGCGTCCGATTTCAGCAGAAGTAAAGGTAGTGAAGGGCTTTCCCTCCAATTTCTGAATGTATTTTTTCCAGAGTGAAACTGCCGCTTCCATTTCAGAAGGTGACACAATGTTTTGGACTATGGTATCGTATTGTTTCAAAAAGCGGACATGTGCCCTTTTCTGACGATAGCGGGAAACTTGAGCCATTATCTTTTTGCCAAAAATCCAGATAGCAACCAAAGCTATGAGCAAAAAAACACCCACCACAACTCCCAGCATTGCAAAATTAAAATGAATATCCAAAGCCAAATTTTGGGTATTCGATTGAAGCTTTAGTGTGTCTGACACTACTTTTATCATGGGATATACCGACAGCGAGTCGATATTCGAAAACACTTTTAACGTGTCTTTGCCCTTAAGAATGAACACGGGTATCGTTAAGGCATGTATGCCTTCTATTTCAAAAAGCGAAAAGGTATATACTGCACTGTCCAAGCTTTTAGCATTGGAGGTAACGGTTGGAAAATATTTTTTTGAAACAAATTCAAAAGGGCTGTAATTGAAATTCGAGTCAGGAAAAAGCACTTCTTGATCGGGGGAATGTGTGTAATAAAAAACGGCATCCACATGTTGTCCTACTTGCACCGAGTCAGAAAGAAACTTAAAGCGAGGATTTTGGGCAAATAGGGAACTATAAACCGTGGATAATAGAAACCCAGCGAATATAAAATGATACTTGTACCGAGTTGTGACCAGAAAAAACCAATACATAGCACAAAGATAAATAGCGATGTGAATTTGCAACAGAGATTGTCGTAGGCTTTCTAGCCAAAATTGAAAATGAACTTTCGCCTTTTCAAGAAAACTGAAATCTAGGCTTCAATTTGGCACTTTGTTTCAGCACAGAAGCAGAAGGCGGAAAAAGCAACCTGCTCAACTTGGCATGAATTTCGTTTTCAGGTACATCGTAATACAATTGGCCATAGTCGGCAATCGAAATTTTACCAGTTTCTTCAGAAGACACTATCACCAAACAATCAGAATTTTCGCTAATGCCCAATGCCGAACGGTGGCGAAGTCCAAGATTGGTAGGCAAATCGTCCGATTCGGAAACTGGCAATATACAGCGTGCCGCTTTTATTTTTCCATCCGACACAATTACGGCACCATCGTGCAAAGGGCTGTATTTGTTGAAAATAGAAAGCAAAAGCTTGCGTGATATGGCCGCATCCAACACTTCGCCAGTTTCGGTGTAGTAGCGCAAATCGGATGTGCGGGTAAACACTATAATGGCACCTGTGTAGGTAGAAGCCATGTTTTTAATGGCTTCTATTACTGGACTTATGTCGTAAT
Source organism: Cytophagales bacterium (assembly GCA_044349205.1). GTDB lineage: Bacteria > Bacteroidota > Bacteroidia > Cytophagales > UBA9547 > UBA9547. The sequence continues at coordinate 18,982 of JBIKRJ010000018.1, forward strand.
GGGACGCTTTCGCCGGAAAAATTCTCATGGAAAAAATGGTATCAATAAAGGAACTACGACTGAGCATGAGCAGAAACCTTCTGATTTCGGGTTGAAACAACACAATGAGCGAAATAACCCCGACGCCCACAACTCGACCAAAAATGGCGGTGAGCAGTTCCATACCCAATGTTTTGAAAATGAGATAACAAATGTAAAAACCAACACTGCCCACAAACACTTTCAGGGCAACAGTGCCACGCACTAGCCTATACAACTGATAAAATAGGAATGTGAGTACCACTACTTCTGCCAAATCGACGAAGCCTACTTCCAAAAAACCTATTTTCAACAAAAAGAGCATTTTCTATTTCAATTCAGTACCAATATTTCCATTGTTCATTTTCAACCTATTGTGCAGTTTTATTGCCTGCATGGCTTCTTTTACATCGTGCACCCTAAGTATGTCGGCACCATTTTGCGAAGCCACCATGTGCAAGGCTGTGGTGCCATTCAAAGCATCTGCAGTTTCCACACCCAATGTTTTACTAATCATCGACTTGCGACTTATTCCTACCAAAATAGGACGCTCTAACATTTTGAAAACAGCCAGATTGTCCAAAAGATAAAAATTCTGTTCAATGGTTTTTGCAAAACCAAAGCCCAGGTCTAATATCACATCGGCTACCCCGATTGACAGCAATTTATGCAACTTTTTCTGAAAATAATCCATTATTTCATAAATAATATCATCGTAATGTGAAGCATGCACCATATTTTGTGGTGTTCCTTTCATGTGCATCAACACGTAAGGCACTTTGTATAAAGCCAAAACTTCTGCCATTTTTTCGTCGAGTTCACCTCCCGAAATATCATTGACCATGGAAGCACCTGCATCTAAAGCACACCTTGCCACTTCTGAACGAAATGTATCTATCGAAATATGGGCACTGGGTATTTCTTTCAAAATAGCTTTTATGGCAGGTATCACCCTTTCCAATTCTTCTTCCTTTGAA
>JBIKRJ010000019.1:0-19871 GCA_044349205.1 Cytophagales bacterium
TGGGCTGTGAAAAAAAACCCCAAGAAAATCTTGGGGTTTGGTATTCGTATAAGGAAAAATTACCCTATCTGGGCTTCTAATTTTTTACTCAAAACGGCTTTTGGCACGGCACCTATTTGTTTGTCCACGATTTCACCATTTTTGAAAATAAGAAGAGTGGGAATGCTGCGAATGCCGAACTTAGCAGAAACGGTCGCATTTTCGTCCACATTTACTTTTCCTACTACGGCTTTTCCTTCAAAATCACCGGCAAGTTCTTCCACTACTGGGCCAATCATTTTACAAGGTCCACACCATTCAGCCCAAAAATCGACCAATACAGGTTGGTTGGAGTTGATGATTTCTTCAAAGTTGGCGTCGGTGATTTCAATTGCTTTGTGTCCCATAGTTTCTGAAGAGTTATTTAAAGTTGTATATTTTTTTCCTGTGTAATAGAAACGTTAATTTGGCAGAATGGTTCAAAGTTAGAGAAAGATTTGAAATGCAGAAAAAATTAAGGGAAGAACCTCAGAAATGGTCGATGGATGAATTGAACCGATTGTCGGTTGAAGAATACAAAGAGGCCAATAAACTGCCATTGGTGCTGGTTTTGGACAATGTGCGCAGCATGCACAACGTGGGCTCTGTGTTCCGCACATCCGATGCGTTTCGTGTAGAAAAACTTTGTTTGTGTGGTATTACGGCCACACCACCACACCGCGAAATAAGTAAAACGGCCTTGGGCGCCACCGAATCGGTGGTTTGGCAACACTACCCCCATACTTTAGAGTGTGTGCAGCAATTGAAAGCAGAAGGGTATCGTATTATGGCCATTGAACAGGTGAAAGGAAGCCAAAAATTAGATGCAACCGCTTTTCCCAATCACCCCAAAACAGCCTTCATTTTCGGAAACGAGGTATTTGGAATAAATGAAGAAGTCTTGAAGCATTGCGATGCGTATATCGAGATACCCCAATTTGGCACGAAACATTCCTTCAATATTTCTATAAGTGTAGGCATCGTGTTGTGGCACTATTTTATCAGTGGAAAAGAAAAGTAAAAAGGCCACCCTTCCGAGTAGCCTTCTTTAAACTTCTAAACTTAGAACTACGAACTAACTATCCTAAACTTATCGCTTTCATGTCGCTCATGGCTTGGCGCAGTTCATAGCCAACGATTTCGATGGGGTGGTTGCGAATGATTTCGTTCACTACAATGATGTCTTTGTTGTCCACGCCGTTGTTTTTGCCAGCATTGAAGTTTTTGCCAATCACATCGGTGTCTACTTTCTTCATGAAATCGGCAAGCAATGGCTTGCAAGCATGATCGAAAAGATAGCAGCCATATTCGGCGGTGTCGGAAATGACACGGTTCATTTCAAACAATTTCTTGCGTGCAATGGTGTTGGCAATCAGTGGCGTTTCGTGCAAGGACTCGTAGTAAGCCGACTCTTCTTTAATACCCGATTCGGTCATCGTTTCAAAAGCCAATTCCACACCGGCGCGTACCATGGCTACCATCAGCAAGCCATTGTCGTAATACTCTTGCTCGGCAATTTTTACATCGGCAGCAGGCGTTTTTTCAAAAGCCGTTTCGCCAGTGGCAGCCCTCCAGGTAAGTAGGTTTTTGTCGCCATTGGCCCAATCTTCCATCATGGTTTTAGAAAATTCGCCACTCATTATATCGTCTTGGTGTTTTTGAAACAAGGGACGCATAATTTCTTTCAATTCTTCCGAAAGTTCGAAAGCCTTGATTTTGGCAGGATTGGTGAGCCTGTCCATCATGGCCGTAATGCCACCATGTTTCAGCGACTCGGTAATCACTTCCCAACCGTACTGAATTAGTTTGGCGGCATATCCTTTGTCGATGCCTTTTTCAATCATCTTGTCAAAACAAAGGATAGATCCCGTTTGCAGCAATCCGCACAGGATGGTTTGTTCGCCCATCAAATCAGATTTTACTTCGGCCACAAAAGAAGACTTGAGAACGCCGGCACGGTCGCCACCAGTACCTACGCAGTAAGCCTTGGCATATTCCCAGCCTTTTTCTTCAGGATCGTTTTCTGGATGAACAGCGATAAGCGTTGGTACGCCAAAACCTCTTACATATTCTGCTCTAACCTCAGAACCTGGACATTTTGGAGCCACCATTATTACCGTGATGTCTTTGCGTATCTGCATTCCTTCTTCCACAATATTGAAACCATGAGAATAAGAAAGTGTACTTCCTTTTTTCATCAATGGCATCACCGCATTTATTACGCCAGTATGTTGTTTATCAGGAGTTAGGTTGATTACCAAATCAGCCGTAGGAATCAATTCTTCAAATGTGCCTACTTTGAAATTGTTTTCAGTCGCACTTTTCCAAGATTGACGTTTTTCCAAGATCGCTTCTTTGCGTAAAGCATACGAAACGTCCAAACCAGAATCACGAAGGTTCAAACCTTGGTTCAAGCCTTGTGCCCCGCAACCTAAGATGACTAGTTTTTTGCCCTTTAGGGCGTCAACGCCATGAACAAACTCGCTTCTGTCCATGAACTCGCAAACACCGAGTTGATTAAGTTTTTCTCTGAGCGAAAGTGTGTTAAAATAATTTGCCATTGTGTGTTTTTAAGAAAAGGTTTTTAGTCCGTTACAAAATTGTGGATTTTCTGTCAATCGATAGCGTACATTCTTTATTTATTTAAGGATTTATTGTGCAAGTGAGGTTATTTGCCAATGAAAAATCAGTTTTTAACACACTGAAAATCTATATTTTACGCAAAACAAGCCCCTTCTCGTCCTTTCTGAAACAAAGGAAGTGAGTACGAGTGCAAATTTGTATTTTTGCAATCCTTTCAATAAAAAATGCCACTATTTACAGAAACTACTCCTGCCGAACTTGGATTTAGTATGCCAGCCGAGTGGGAAAAGCAAGAGGCCGTTTGGTTTTCCTGGCCACACAGTGAAGACACTTGGCCTGAAATATTTTCAAATATTCCCCCTGTTTTTGCCGAGATTGTGTACCACCTTGCCCAATCACAGGGGGTAAAAATCAATGTGTTGGATGCCAGGCACGAAGCGCAAGTTCGAAAGTTGTTGTTGGAGAAAGGAGTGAATATGAAGGCGGTAAAGTTTTACCATATTCCAACCAACGATGCCTGGTGCCGCGACCATGGGCCTACTTTTGTGCTACGCAACACAAATGGCAAAAAGGAAAAAGCCCTTATAAACTGGAATTTTAATTCATGGGGAGGCAAATATCCGTACGAGTTGGATAACGCCGTTCCTGAAAAAATTTTACACTACGAACCGCAATTCAGTTTTCAACCCAATATTGTGATGGAGGGTGGTTCGATAGAAGTAAACGGTGCTGGCACGGTTTTAACGACCAAGTCGTGTCTTTTAAACAAAAATCGAAATGCCCATTTAAGCCAAAACCAAATCGAAGAATACTTGAAAAATTATTTAGGCGTAAAGCAAGTGTTATGGTTGGAAGATGGCATTTTGGGCGATGATACCGATGGGCACATTGACGACATAAGCCGATTTGTAAACGAAAACACCATTGTGACAGTGGTAGAAGAGGACGAAACTGACGGCAATTTCAAACCATTGCAAGAAAACTTGCATTTGTTGAAATCAATGAAGAACCTGGACAATAAGCCCTTCAATATTTTGACCTTGCCTATGCCAGCACCCGTAATCTTGCAAGGACTCAGGCTGCCAGCAAGTTATGCCAATTTCCTTATTGCCAACGAGGTGGTGCTTGTGCCCATTTTTCAGGACAAAAACGACCAGAAAGCCTTGGAAATCCTGCAATCTTGTTTTCCCGAAAGAAAAGTAATAGGCATCCAATGTAGGGAACTAGTATTGGGTTTGGGTACTTTGCACTGCATTAGCCAACAAGAACCTGCAGTTTAGTAATGTGTATAGGGTATTTCGTATCGAGACTATCTCTACATTTGCTAACATTAACCTGATGACTCAACCCACCATTCATAACCCACAACCCAATACTTTCCCAAAAACAGGAGAAAGTGGTTTGATCGTGACCAAGATAGACGATTTGCTTAACTGGGCAAGGCTTTCTTCTATTTGGCCAATGGGTTTTGGTATTGCCTGCTGTGCTATCGAAATGATGGCGACCTATGCATCGGGTTACGATTTAGACAGGTTTGGGGTGATACCGAGAGGAAGTCCTCGCCAATCGGATGTGATGATAGTGGCTGGTACAGTGACGTTCAAAATGGCCGACCGTATTCGGCGCTTATACGACCAAATGTCGGAACCTCGCTATGTCATTTCGATGGGTTCCTGTTCAAACTGTGGCGGACCTTACTGGGAGCATGGGTACCATGTCGTAAAAGGAGTGGATCGCATTATTCCTGTAGATGTGTATGTGCCAGGCTGCCCGCCAAGACCAGAGGCGCTCATAGGCGGTGTGCTGAAGCTGCAAGAAAAAATAAGAGGGGAACAAAACTTCAAGCCAAGCCACTTGTTGAAGTTACTCGGCAAACACTAAAAAACATTTTAGTGTTTGCGCTTTTTGGCCATTTTTTCTTTGAAATAGTTGCGTAACACCATTTTCACATTGGCAGCAGTCGAATCGAGACCTTCTTTTTTCAATAGCACACTGGCCAATGCTTCGTTGTATCTGATGATGTTTTTGTTGATCATCTTTTCTTCGATTTCGGGACGCGTGATGGTATCTGTTAAATATTTTTCAATCATAAGACTAGCGATGGGAGCAGCCCACTTGTCGCCAAAACCAGCATTTTCCACATACACGGCAATGGCTATTTTGGGATTGTACCGTGGTGCAAAAGCCATAAATACTGAATGGTCTTCGCCATGTGGGTTTTGGGCGGTGCCTGTTTTGCCACAATATTCGATACCTGTCAAGCGGGAACGATAGGCCGTTCCAAAATTTACCACATCGAACATGCCATTGGCCACGGTGGTGTAGTTTTCGGGTGCTATTTTGGTGTAGTGTTTTTTGGTGTACATCGTATCTACCGCATTTCGGTTGCCAATTTTTTTGATAATGTGTGGCTTGTAGAAATAACCCCTGTTGGCAATGGTAGCGGCCAAGTTGGCCATTTGAAGGGGCACCACCAAAATTTCTCCTTGTCCAATGCCCAAAGAAAAAATAGTACGGAAAGCCCATCGGTTTTTGCCATATACTTTGTCATAGAAAGCATGGCTAGGAATACGGCCGCTTTTTTCGTTCGGCAGGTCTATGCCCAGTTTTTTGCCCAAGTTGAAGCTGGACACATAATTATGCCAAATGTCGAAACCATGGGCGGCATCTGCATAGGGATTGCTAGAGATACCCCTTTGCAGCATGTAGTTGTACAACATGTAAAAGTAGGGGTTGCACGAGTGCTGTATGGCGCCACGCATGCCTTGCGCAGGAGGGTGGTTGTGGCAATTTATCAGCCCTTTGTTACAAGGCAATGTTCTGTTTGAATCGACAAGGTGGTCTTGCAGGCCAATAAGGCTTTGAATGATTTTGAAAGTAGAACCGGGTGGGTACATGGCTTGCAAGGCCCTGTTGTACAGTGGCTTGTTGTAGTTTCGGTACAATTCGGAGTAGTTTTTAGAAAAGTTTTTACCAACTAGTAAGTTGGGGTCGTAGGTAGGTGCCGAAATCAGGCAAAGAATTTCGCCAGTGCTCGGGTCTAGTGCTACGATACTGCCCGTTTTTCCTTGCATTATTTTTTCGCCGTAGGCTTGCAACTTTACATCTACCGTGCTAGTCAGGTTTTCGCCAGCAACCGAAAGTGTGTCGAATTCGCCGTTTTTGAACCGCCCTTTTTCTGCTCCTTTTACATCCACCATCACGTAGCGTACGCCACGTTTGCCGCGCAATTGTTTTTCGTAAATTTCTTCAATGCCACTGATGCCAATGTAGTCGCCCGAACGATAATTGTCTTTGCCAAGCAGTTCAATGCGTTCTTTGCTCACCTCGCCAATATACCCTAGGGCGTTGGCCATGCATTTGTACGGGTAGTTTCGAACCGAACGGGCTTGCACGTAGAAGCCAGGATATTCCACCATTTTGTCCTGTATTTTCGCCCAGTCTTCGGTAGAAAGTGTGGGGATAAATACCGAAGGTTTTACTTTCGAAAATTTTCTTGCCTCTTTTATTTTGGCACGCACCTCTTCAATGGGAAGTGAAAAGGCCTCGCAAAACGCGGCGGTGTCGCGAATGCGTACATCTTTGGGTACAATCATGATGTCGAACACGGGGGTGTTGGCCACCAGCATCTCGCCATTTCGGTCAAAAATTACACCACGATAAGGGTACACGATAATGCGTTGGATGCTGTTTTGCATCGCCTCGTTTTTGAATGTGTCGTCGATTACCTGCAACCAAAGCAGCTTGAGCAAATAAATGACCCCTACCGCCACTACGACGATTTGAATGATGTATTTGCGTTGTTCAAACAATTTTTACCGAATTAAGTGTATCAAAAAGGCTTGTTATTTGGCCAGTTTTTTGGACGAAAACATAAACTGCATTAGGATAAACAAAAAGGAAGTGAGCAAGGTGCTAAAAAATATTTTCATGAGGGTGAGAAAAAAATGCATGAAAGAGAATGCTTCTAAGAAAAACAGCAAAAAGTGGTGTGCACCAATCAAAAGCAGTGTGTAGGAAATGACCCAACGCACACCCAAAATATGAACAGATATTGGTGTTTGTTCGTCGTAACCACCTGCCGGCGTAATGGCAGAAATGACATTGGGACGTAAATACGCTAATAACGTGCAAGCGGCCGCATGCAAGCCAGGCGAGTCGAAAAAAACATCGATGAGCAAACCATATCCAAAGCCTACGAAAAGCAGAAGGCCTTTGGGAGTGGACATGGGCAACAGCAACAGAAAAAACAAATATGGAAAACAGAAGGCGACACCAAATATCCCAAACTTGAAAAAAAAGATTTGAACGAGAAATAGTAGGAAGAAATTCGAAATCAGCTTAAAAATGTCCGAAGGTGTCATTTTGGAGTAGTAAGTATCAAGTAGAAAGTCGTAAGAATTACCGCCATGCTTACTGTCAACCGTCAACCGACAACTGACAACCACAGGACAAATCTACGCACAAATTTTGTTCAAAAGCACCGAAAGTTCGGCGCTATTTTGGGCTATGTAAATTGCTCCGTTTGCCCTCAACTTTTCTTCTTGGTTTTCGGTGGCATGGCTTGCACCCATAAAACCAATTACATCCAAACCAGCTTCGGCCGAGGCTTTTACCCCCGTTGGACTATCCTCTACTACAATCACATCCGAGTTCTTTAAGCCAAGTTTTGTAATGGCATAAAGGTAAATGCGAGGGTCGGGTTTAGAAAAAAGAGCAGTATCGGGGCTAAAAACATTTTCAGCCTCGAAATACTTGTCCAACCGAGTGCTTTTGAGCGAAACATGAATTCGTGGCAAGTTGCTGTTGGAAACAATAGCGCGCGGTACTTTCAATTCTCTCAAGACATCTTCCATTCCTTGTATAGGAAGTAGGCTTTTTTCCAATTCAGCATCGAGCCGAAGGGCGTATTGTGCCATGAAATCGTCGGGCAATGGCAAGCCGTGCAGCTGTGCAAGCGAGGCCACTATTTGCACATCTTTTTGTCCGACATAGCCCGTCATGATGTCGTGGGCAGTAGTCGGAAACCCAAAAGATTGGAGCATGTTTGCCATCACCTCCGAGGCAAGGAATTCACTATCTACGAGTACTCCGTCGCAGTCGAAAAGAACAAAAGTTTTGGACATCATTTATTTAATGTGCCAAAGAAAACCCAAATTGGTGTAAGCAACCTTATGTACTAGTTCTTTATTTTACATAACACTAAACCTTAGTCCGCACCTTGAGCTTGTCGGGGGATACGCTTCTACATGCTAAGCGACCTTGGAGGTCTAAACTAGAACTAAGAACCACCAACTTTAAACTTCTAGCTTACACTAACGAAGCGCCTCGACAAGCCTGTATATTTTTTCCACATTCTTTTCCCAAGAATGGCTGTGGGCAAAGGCAATTCGTTCCCTTTTCTGTGTTTCGTTGTCTTCCGCAAGTGCTTTTTCTATGCTTTCAATCCATGAAGAAAGGTTGTGGGGTAGGTGGCAAAATCCTGAAAAATAGTCCATAAAGTCGGTTTTAGTAGCCACCACTGGTTTACCCATGGCCAGGTATTCGTCTATTTTTCTAGGGTAATTTCCGTTGGTGAGTTCGTTTACTAGTTGGGGGTTGATGGCCACATCGAACTGGCTTATGTAGGCTGGCAGTTCTTCTGGTTTTTTATTTCCTAAAAAATAAACATTGGCCAAATGATGCAAGGAATTTTTTCGAAATGTGTCGTCTTCGGGCCCTACCAAAACCAAACTCCAGTAGGGACGGGTTGTAGCGATGTGTACAAGTAGCTCGATATCCAGTCGCATCGCTGTGAGAAAGCCGGCATAGCCAATAATTGGGCGAGGAATAGACGCCATTTCGGGCAGGTTGGCGTAGAGATTGGCTTGGAACAAATCCAAGTCGCAGCCCTGCCCTATGTCGTATGAATGGGGGTTGTGCTGTTTGGCTATTAGTGCCAATTGCATCGAATTGGCTACTACAAGGTTTGCCTTTTGCATGATGTGCTTCTCTTCTTCCAGGGCATGTTTTTGAAAGTAGGCTTGGCTGCTGAAATTGTCGCGCGAGTAGTAGATATAAAAAGAAGGGCGAAGTAATTCTTTCAGGTACACTGCTCTGGATATCAGGCTGTCGTTGAAAAGCACAAAGGAATTAAAGCCCATTTTTTGGCATGCAACCAATATGCATTTTGCCAGCTTTTTGTTGTTTCTTTTGTTGAAAAAATCGTACACCCAACCTTTGGGCAACCAATTAATAGATTCTAGCAACACTGCTGGGTACAACACCCAAAGGCGTTCTTGCACAAGCACGGGAGTGTTTTGTTTGTTTGCCACGAAACTCCATTTTTTTTGCACCAAGGCATCTTGTTTTTTTTGGCGCAAAGTGTAAAAATCCAAGGCGTTGTTTACATACAAGACTTTGTTTTGCTTGGCAAATTCTTTGGCAATGTTTACATTGTTGCTGCCTATTGTGCTTTCTAAGTCTTGCTGACCTATGACCACGATGTATTCGTTCTTCATTCTTTTAAAAATTTGGACAAAGCGGCGTTGCACGGAGCAGGCTGTTCGTAATTCGACAAATGGCCAGCACTGTCTATCTCCACCAGGGTGGCTTGCGGCATGGCCTTTGTGTAATGTTTGCTATTAGCAGGGGGCACCAGGTGGTCGCATTTTCCCCAAATCAACAATACTTTTACAGACGATTTCCCAATTTCTTTCATGCCACTAGTCATGTTCAATTTTAGGGTATTGCGCCAGGTAGAAAGAACGGCTCGCTTGTAACCCTCGTATTGCATTTGCTTCCAACTTTTTGCTTCATACTCTTTCAAATTGCTGGCATCACAAAATTCAGCCATCTGTTTTTGCACCGCCCGCGGGTACCAATACAAGCTCATGAGCACTTCCGATACCAAGGGCATGCTGATATGCCAGGACACCTTTCCTTTTCCCAAAGAAGCAGGGTCTATCAATGCGATATGTGAAACTTTGTGTATGTTTTTGTCCGTGTAATGCAACGCAATACTCGACCCCATCGAAACCGAGACCAAACGGTAGGGAGGTGGCAAATCTAGTCGGTATAGAAGTTCGGACAATTGCTCGTAAAAAAAACTGGAATCGTACACCGCTTGGGGTCGGTCGGAATAGCCCCTTCCGTACAAATCGTATCGCAACACGCGAAAACCTTGTTTTACCAAATTATCGAAATTATGGTCCCAAGCATAGTGCCCCGAACCTACACCGTGTATCAAGATGACTGTTTTGCCAGTATCCTTGCCTGCCAGCTGGTAGTGTACAAAGCCTTTTGACAGCCGTATGAAATGACCGCCTATTTCCCTTCGAGCCTTTTCGTCCAATTTTTTGGTTTCTTGTGTTTTAAGCACATAAAGCCACGAAGCGGCGGCTGCCAAAAGCATACATAAGAGTAGTATGGGTAAAAATACTTTCATATACCCCCCAGTTTTCTGATTACTTTGGCCGGCACACCTGCTACCACGCTATGCGGCGGTACATCTTTGGTCACCACGGCCGAAGTGGCCACAACACTTCCTTTTCCTATGCGCACGCCTTTCAAAATTTTGGCATCCATCGCAATCCATACATTGTCTTCAATGACGATGGGCGACTTTTTTCCTACTGCGCCAAAATGGTCTTTTACGTCGTGGTAGTCGTCGTCTATGATAATGGCATAGGGCGCAATGCGCACATTGTTTCCTATCGAAATGGAAGTGCTTGCCGAAATGTGCGCCCCATTAATTCGGGTATTGTGTCCCACCACCAACCGACCGCCTTTTTCAACAAATATTTTGCATTTGTTTATGTTCGACCAAATTCTGACTTCGTCGCCCAATTCCATGTAGCCGTAGTTTTGTATCAATGGTTTTTCCCGAATGGAAACCAACGCCCCTACTTTAGAACAGTTTCGCAGGTATAATTTTGCCTGAAGCGTTCGCCAAAGGCCATTCCAAACCAACCCGAATATTTCAAAAACAGATTTGTTGGTGCCTCTTTTCTTCAGTTCATTTATCAAACGCATTGCTTCTCAATTTTGGATAACCGTGTACTTGCTCATGAAACAGATGCCACAAAACACCTTGCCAAAAAGCTTTTAGGTGCTCTATTTTGTCTTTTCGCAGAAAAAGGAAGGTGTTTTTTGGAATAATGAACATGGCGAAAAACAGCAGGAAGACAAGGAAAGACAGCATGGTGCTGTTGCGCCGCATGTACAAGAGCCTATTTCGTGCCATGTAGTAGGTTTTCTGCACACTTTCTTTCCCCACCGAAACCGATTCTTTGTGATACACCACCGATGTTCCGACATAAAACACCTTGTAACCCGCCTTTTTGATGGCCTCGCACCAGTCGTGCTCTTCGTAATACAAGAAGAAAATTTCAGCTATCATCCCCACTTTTTTTATTACTTCCATGGGTACCATCATAGCGGCGCCATGTCCCAGTTGTGTGGGCGCCACATAGTCAAACTGTCCAGTATCTTTCGGAAAAAAAGCTCTTTTCCGACCTCTTCCCGTGAAAGGGTGGATGTTGCCCAAGCCGGCATACTGCACTAGGTTTTCGGTGTGGTAGAAAATGATTTTTGGAGAAACCAATCCAATGCGGGGGTCGTGCTCCAACACTTCGACAAGTGGGGTCAGGAAGTTGGGCGCTACTTCGGTGTCGTTGTTCAAAAACAATACATATTTTCCCCTCGCTTCTTTCAGTCCCAAGTTATTGCCACCTGCAAAACCTAAGTTTTGAGTACTCACAAGGCATTTTACTTTTGGAAAATGTATTTTCAACAACTCCTGAAGACCTTCATTAGACCCGTTGTCCACCACGATTACCTCCATGTTCTTGTAGTCGCACTTTTGAAGCGAATCGAGCATTTGAAGGGTCACCTCGTTTTGTCGATAGTTCACGCTGATGACAGAAACCAAGGGTTGATTTAGCCTCTTATACATTGTCTTTTTGGAGCAGAGCGGGAAATGTTTTCAGTAGAATTTTCAGGTCGAAGAGCAGGGAATGGTTTTGGGCATAGGTATTGTCTAGTTCCATTCGCTCTTCTTCCGACATTTCTTTTTTGCCTCTTTTGGTCACTTGCCATAGCCCTGTGATGCCCGCAGGTGCCATGAAGCGAAGTGCTTGTTGGTCGGTAGTCAGTTTTTCGGCCTCGTACAAGGGCAGCGGACGGTTTCCCACTATCGACATGTCGCCCTTCAGCACATTGAAGAGTTGGGGCAGTTCGTCCAAGCTTGTGTTGCGCAGGAAGTTGCCAAACGGCGTAATGCGTGGGTCGTTGCTTATTTTGTTGAAAGCGTGCTTGTCGAGTTCTTTTTTGCTGAGCGAAAAAACCTTGTCGCAAATGGCCATGTCGTCGAAATAAATCAGACGGGTACATTCGGTATTTTCCCTAAGACAGTCTTCGCATTTTTGTAGCAAGTTTGGTGCGCTGTCTTTTCCGTGGGTGTATTGGTTATTTGTTTTGGCCAATTCCTTCAGTTTTTGGGCGGTGTTGGTGTACATGCTCCGAAATTTGTAGAAGTCGAAAATGTGATAGTTGGAACCAACCCTTTTCGATCTGTAAATGATAGGACCTTTGGAGGTAATTTTGATAAGCGCCACAATGAGCACCAGGAGCGGCGAAATGGCCAAAATGACCGATAGCGCAAAAAGAACATCGAAAACGCGCTTGCCGAGCGGAATACGAAAGGTGGAAATAGGTTGATTCATTTACTATGTTCGTTTGGTTTTGGCTTTCGACAAGAAGGAAATTTTAGTGTATCGGGCAGCTATTGGGCCTTGGTTCAGTACAAGGCTTTTTCATAGACTACCACTTCGCCCACTTCGGCGTTTCCCTTGGTGCGGGAAAGTTTTATTTTGGAAGTGTTGCCATTGATGACGCAAGGCTTCCATTTATTGTAATGGTTCATTCTGATCTTAGTCACCTCTGTCCAACCTAAGTCGGAGTAAATGGAAATGGTGATTTCGCCGTCGCTTGCGCCATCGAAAATGTACAGCATTGGAATGTGTTTGGAGTTGCCCAAGTCGATGATCATTTCTTCGTTTTTCTTGAAGTTAGATTTCCACCCCGAACTTGGTGATCGGCTGTGTAGTCCCATAGCAGGATTGCCCGCAATGCCCTGCTCGTCGAACAAGAAAAACTGTTTTTCGCCATTTTCGTCGACACATTGCAAGGTGGTGCTTGCCATTGGTTTTAGCATGCTGCATTTTGGAAAAAGACCTTTGGGATGTTCTTGCAAAAAGAGTGGCGTTTCCGAAATTTCTATCGTTTCCCCTCTTTTTAACAACCTGTGCTGGCCACAGGCATTTTGTGGTTGAAACGACATTAGTTGAACAAAATTTGTTGTATTTGGTCGATATCCCTTGGTTTTTTTGCCTGATTGGGTTCCATACCAAATCACTTTGGTCACCAGCAAGGTGTCCTGCATGTTTCGGTAAGTTGCTTCGTACAAGCTGCTGCTTGAATCGACTTTAAGATGTACGAAATAGGAGTTTTTGAGCGTCGATTTGAAAGTGCTCAAGTAATTCCAAGAAGGTTTCAAGTACGGACTGTTTTGCAAGGTGCTGGAATACAGTCCGCTGGTAGCGTACAGCCCCGTTGTACCAGCATCGCGTATCATAAATTGAAACGCTTTTTCGATACCTGCCGCTGAGAGAAGCAGATACGAACGAATAAGCCAGTCGGCCTGCACCAATTCAGAATTTTTGTCGCCAATGGGCCAACATTGTTGTGGCGAATTTTGGGTATCGTAGCCAAACTCGGTATTCCACACTTCGGCTTCGGGTGCGTGTTTGTCGCGGAAAAGCACTATGTTTTTAGCTTCCTCGTACACGCGGCCTTTTTCCGGGCAAACTCCGCGCTCGAGATTGCCGTCGGGAAGTCTGGCAGTGTTGGCATATTGGTGGTAATTGATGACATCCCAGGCAAAATTGCCATTCCTGTTCAAGTCGCACCAGTGTTTTAGGCCGCGCAAATAATCCAATTTGCCATTGGCTAGTCCTGCCATCACCAGTTTTCCGTTTGCGGCGGATATTCCGCAGTTTTCGCCCATTTCTTGTTTGTGCCCATCTTTATCGGCGCTCGAAAGGCAGGCATACTCGTAGGGTGTGAAATAGCTGATACTTTGTTCCCACCACTTGTCTGGTTCATTCCAGTTTTCGTAATAAAGCAAGTTTCCGTTCTCTTCTTTGGCAAAATTTTGGGCATAGCACCACATAAAGTAAGCATGCCTTTTGTAAGAATGGGGCGAAAGCGAGTTATCGCTTTTAGGCAGGGGTTTCGCCTGACTGTTGGGTATTTCGGTGAGCCAGTGTGGCGATTTTTGGATAACGGGAATCACCGTTTTATTCATTTTGCCCAAGCTTGAATAGAAATGTTGAAAATTGAAACCATTGGAAGTGTTGTTCAACTGAATGGCATCTTGAACGGGTTCGTTCCAGTCGGGCCAGTCGTGGTATTCGCGTATGCAGCCAAAGGGTTCGAGCAGGCCCAACGGTACATCGACAAAGGCATTGGTACCCATAAATTGGTCTATGGTGGTTTTGGACGATTTGACGGTAGGAATACTGATGACCTCTTGTTTTTCATCAGTTTCAATCAATATTTCACCAATTTTTGCTCTATTTTTCATAGAAATACTGATGAAACGTGTCAGTTTTTCCAATACAATCTTGTTCCAACCTTCCGAAAGAATGATATTCTGAGCGCTGGCATCGCTGCTGTCGGTTTGGGAGGAGATTATAATGCTACACGGATCGGCCGAGTAAAGGTGTAGGTGGGCAACCGTAACTTTTTGCCCCAAGTCAAGAATGAGTGAAGCTTCATGTTTGTAACATACTTCTTTGTCGTATCCGTCCCAAAAAGTTTTGGGTATGCCTGTAAGCTGTTGCTCGTCGGCCACCCAAGTGCCGTATCCGCAACCCGACTCGTTGATAATCATATCGGGCTTCAGTAGGTATTGGTGCTTCATTTGTGGGCGAGGGTAGCCACAGCTTACCGTAAAAAGGGTAAGCACAGCCGTAAGTAATTTGATAGTAGAATGGCGCATTTTGTATTGGGTAGTCTGCAAGATTTATTATTAAATTAGGTATAAATTCTCGAAAAGGGAACGCCTAGTGCCACTACAACAAAAACTTATAAATCATACACAAATGAGGATAGGAATTGAAGCTCAGCGGCTTTTTAGAACCAAAAAGCACGGAATGGACATTGTCGCTCTGGAACTTATCAAAAGTCTTCAGGAAATGGACAACGATAACGAATACCACATTTTGGTCAAAAAAGACAAGGACATGGGCTGTTTAGAAATTCGCAACTCAAAGTTTATGCTGCATGTGTTGCCTTCCCTTCCGTATCCTATTTGGGAGCAATTGCTACTTCCCTTTTATGTGTGGCGGCTAAAGCTGGATCTGTTGCATTGCACGGCCAACACGGCTCCTGTTATTTGTCCTTGCAAAATGGTGGTTACCCTTCACGACATCATATTTTTGGAGAAAAACCCAATGAAGGGATTGGGTTCGAGCTACCAAAAGTTGGGAAATGTGTATCGCAAATATGTAGTGCCACTTGTGGTTAGAAAATGCAAGCAGCTGATTACGGTTTCCTATTTCGAACAAACCCGTATCGTCGATTTTTTTCGATTGCAGAAAGAAAAAGTAAAGGTGGTGTACAATGGCGTGGGGGCACATTTCTTTGTGCAGCACACCATCGAAGACAAACAAGAGCTGAGGCAAGAATATGCCTTGCCCGAGCGTTATATGCTGTTTTTAGGAAACAAAGACCCCAAGAAAAACTTGCCAAATGTGATAAGAGCCTATGCGCGATATGTGAAAAAAACCCAAAATCCATTGCACTTGGTCGTTTTAGATTTTTCGAAACAAGCTATGGCAACGTTTGTTGAAGACGAACAATTGGGCATGGAACTGTTGGAAAAAATGGTATCGATTGGGTATGTGCGCAATCAAAAGCTGCCTATTTTGATACAAGCATCGCAACTTTTTTTGTATCCTTCTTTGCGCGAGAGTTTTGGCATTCCTTTGCTGGAAGCCATGGCATGCCAAGTGCCCGTCATTACTTCCAATACCTCGTCTATGCCTGAGGTGGCGGGCGGTTGTGCTTTGCTTGTGAACCCAGAATCGGTAGAAGAAATAGCGCAGGCCATGGCAAGGGTACAAAACGAAAACCAGTTTAGAGAGAGTCTTATTTGTGACGGGCGCGCGCGTAGCCAAGAGTTTACTTGGGCGGCCTCGGCGCGGTACTCTTTAGAATGTTACAAATATGCCATGGAAGATTAAAATTGGCTGGGCAGTTTCACACTTTCCATTTTTACGCCTATCAGTGTTTCCAAATCTATCTTGCTTTGGTTGAAATCCGACTCGGCGGTCAGTTTGCTTTCTGTCAATCCTAGGTGTGCAATGGTGGCACTGTTGTATTCTTCCAAAGTGATTTCGTTTTTCTGGAATTTTTGCTTGATAACCTGCTGAAGGGTAAGACTTTCTTCCCAAGCGTGCGTTTTCAACATTACTATTTTTTTGCGTAGTCTGTATGACTCCAATTTTCTGGCAATTTCCCCTTTCAGCAATACTTTCTGCAAATCGGTTTCGGAAAGGCTTGCCTTGTATTGTTCTTTGGCCTTTTTCATTTCGATGGGGTCTTTTACAAAAGTGCTGAGACTAAGTCGCAACCCCACTAGGTAGCGCGGGTAGAACACATTAGAGTTTCCATTGGAGAAGGGGTTGATGTTGGCTTCGTTCAAGTTGAACTGCCCCACGAGTGATTCCGACCACGAAAATTGGGTGTTTTTCATGCTATAATAGGCTTGTTTGGCCTGATGTTCTTTTACCCTGTTTTGGGGGTAATACGCCCACGCCAGTTCAAATAGTTTTTCTACGACTATGCTGGTAGAATCTATTTCAGACGCATTGCGTTTAATGTTATTTTGTGCTTTTGTGCAAAATGCGCTTAGGATGTAGCATCCAAAGAAGAGATAAGCTGATTTATGTTTCATTTTTTTCGAAGTTTGGTAGGAGTGTTACAATGGCCATTCCGGCATAAAAAATGAGCGAAGTGGGGTACATGGTAATGGCTTCTTGCACATAGTTGGCCACGATAAGGCAAAACAACACACACAAAATGCCGGCTTGCAGGTTTTTCAGCAAAGGGTTTTTCAAGAGGTAGTAATTTTTGATGCCAGTTTTGAGCACTGCAAAAAGCATGATGCAATACAAGGCCAAGCCAGTCCACCCCAATTCCACAGCAATTTTTACAAAGCCACTGTCGGGCGGAAAGCTGGCCAGTTCCGATTGGGGCGAAAACCGTTTTCCCCAGCCCCCTACGCTGCCTAGGCCGGCTCCTATGGGGTGCTTTTGGATAAATGGTTTGATAAACTCTTGGTTTTTTAAGCGAACCTGAAACGAAGGGTCTTCTTTGGGAGTGAAGGCCGACCGCAATCGTTCGAGCGTGTTAGAATCCAATGGCCCTATGCTTTGAATGGGAGAAAGAATGACACCCATTCCTAGCGACAAGAAAAAAATAGAGAGCACAACGAATAATCGTTTGAGCGTAATGACGGTAAGAAAAACCAATCCGATGGGGAGTAGCAAATAAGCCGTTCTGGTGCCGGAATACAGCATAGAAAAAGCCATAAGGCCTGCCGCAGCCAAATAATAAAGCCTTTGGAAAATAGAAATGGGTCCCATGCTTAAAACCAAGCATAACACCGCCGTGTAGGCTACTGTAATGCCAAATGTGGTAGGGTCACTGAAGAAAGAAAATTTTCGAAAACGCCCCCAATTGTAATAAAGGTTAAAGCGTTCTTCGTCTGCTCTAATCCACGCTTCTTCAGAGGGCAGAAGGCCATGAAACTCTTGAAAAAGGGCATACACTGCCAATAGCAAACACAAGAAAATCCATAGTTGGATGAAGTACTGAACGAGTTTTAAGCTTGTAAAGCTGTATAGGCAAATGTAGAAAAACACCATCGCCCCAGCCATGCCGCGTATGGAATAAGCCCAGGCTTGCCTCGAATAGGCAAAAGGATTGGCCACTTGCAAAATGTTGTAAAGTATCCACACAAATACCAAAATCCCTATCCAATTGTGGGCAAAAGTCCATGACTTTTCGCGGCCTATTTGCACCATCATCACCAAAAGCAGATAGAGTATCAAAAAGTCGATGGCGAGACCAAGTGGTGCGTGTATATACCGCAAAATGCCCAAAATGAAAAAAGAGGCGACAAAGGTGAGAAACACTCCAACGTGTAAATAGGCGCTTGAATACAGCAACACGGGAACTCCTACTGCCGTTATTGCAGCAATGTGGCCATATACAATCCCCCATTCCGAAATGGCCAAGGCAACACCCAAGCCCAGCAACACGACCACTAGGCCAATGGCAAGGTCTTTGTTTGGCAAAAAAGGAAGCATTGTTGGCTTTTGCCACACCGTTTGGTTATGTTTCATGTAGGTTGACGAAGTGTTTTTTTACAGAAAAACCACTTTTATAAAGATGGCCAGCAGCGCACTGCCGCAAAACCACAAGGCGAAGTGGTATTTTAGCACATCAGCTTTTTCCATTGTTTTTTTGAGTGGTTAGGTTTTGGAGTAGCCGTATCAAATGGGGATATATTTCCACCACCATCATAAGCGTATTTCGCACACTCACACCAAATTTTTTTCGCATATACCAAATAGTGAAAAGGGTACATACCACGCATACCATCAAAGAGCCCACCGCTGCGCCTTCCACTCCATAAAGGCTTATCATGTAATAATTTACTAAAATATTCAATGCGGCGTTTATTATCAGGAAGTAAAAATTGAGGTGAGGGCTGCCTTCCGAATCTAAAATGGTGCCAAATTGCCTAAGGAAGGGAAGAAAAAGGTTTTGTACTACCACTAATTGCAATACAAAGGCCATTTCGGTGTAGTTTTTTCCGGTTAATACAAATAGAACAAACTTGGGCAGCAAACAAACCAAGAGTACTGCTGGCAATATCAGGCTCAGCATAATGGCCACCGAAGTCTCGTACAACTCCTTTACCGCCGAATAGCCCTCTTGGTGAATCCTTTTTGAGCTTTGCGGAAAAACCACGGCGGCCACCGAAGTGATGGGGACTTCAAACAAATTGGAAATACGGGCTGTGGCGTTGTAAGCACCTACCTCTACGCTTGTCTTTAGGTTGCCCAAAATCATTTGGTCGGCCGTTTTGAAAAAAACAGAACTAATGTTGGTGCCAAACACAAACTTTCCGTAATGAAATAGTTTGGAAACCCATCGCCAATCTATTTTAAAGGTAAATGCCACATATTTTCGCACAAAAAAAACCGAAACCGCGCTACCTACCATAGCGGCTATGGTTTGAAAATTGACCATCTGTACAAGGTCGGGGGCTTTGCCGCCCACATACACATACATGATATAGAAAAAAAAACAGGCCTGTCGTAGCAAGTTGCTCACCATTATGCCTTTGAAATCGAAATGGGCTTGTTGTATGAAAGAAAATTGGGAAAAAAACACTAAAACCACCGTGGTGAAAATGTAATACCTGAACATGGGCAGAAGCAGTGGCGAATGCCAATAGTCCGACAGGAATGGAGCAAGTGCATACAAGCATAGCGCACTAGCCGATGTCAGAATCACATTCAAGACAAAGGAAGCCGTGATAATTTCTTTTTTGTCTTTTTCGTGCGACGTCGTAAGGTGTTTGATAAGGGAATTTTGAATAAGTCCGTTACGGGCAAGTTCGACAAGGGTAGTTACCGACAAATACAACGCCCAAACACCAAACGCTTCTTTGCTTGCCATTCTGACCAAAATAAAAAACGAGCCAAAACCCAAAACCAAGGCAGAAAAACGATCTGCCATGGTGTATAAACCCGAGTTAAGCCAGTACTTTCTTGTCTCCAAATTTTTGTTTTTAGATGGTGAGGTCGTCCATTTCCACCTTGTTCAGAATGCTTCCCAAATATTTTGCTCCAATCGACTTCAGGTATTTAATCGATTCTTTGTCTATTTGGCTCACGGGCTTGTCGGCCGCAAATACGCCAATCACCTTTTCGGCATACGTGGAAAGTTCTTTAGTGTCAGAATACAGGTTCAGACAAGGCCCTTCCATAAAAATATAGTCATATTTTTTGCGGAGGTTTGCCAATAGCGAATCGAATTTTTTTCCGTGAAATATCTCAGAAGGCGACAAGTCGTTTCGGGTACAACTCAAAATATCTAGACCTTCCACCCGTGTTTGTCGAATAATTTTATCAGCATTTTCTGGTTCG
>JBIKRJ010000020.1:0-19847 GCA_044349205.1 Cytophagales bacterium
CAAGTTGTTCGAAAAATTATCCTGCAAGGTGGAATGGTATCTTATACCTTGGATAGAGTGCTTGTACAGTTTCATAACCGTAGTACTTGGAATTAGCGCGCTAAGGAGTAGAAAAGTTAAATGGAGGTAAAAAAAGATTTTTCCGACAAAGCCAAATATGACTTCATACTGGTAGAAAGAGCCAAGAACGAAGATCAAAAAGCATATGCCGAACTTCTAAAAAGGTATCGCAGGCCTTTGTATCATTTGGTTTTGAAAATGGTTCGAAATCAGGAAGATGCAGAAGATTTAACAATCGAATCATTTTCGAAGGCGTTTCGCAATTTGGCTAAATTCAATGCCGATTTTACTTTTAGTACTTGGCTTTTTAGGATTGCCACCAACAATTGCATCGACTTTCTGCGCAGAAAAAAATTGAGCACAACCAGCATCGACAATACCTTCCAAGATGATGGTGGCGACGAGATGCGAATGGAAATCAAAGACAAGGATTTGAATCCGCAGGATGTGGCCATCAGGGAACAAAAAATAGAATTGGTTCGCATTATTGTGAACAAGCTGCCAGAAAAATACAAATTGTTGATAGGTCTTAGGTATTTCGAAGAGCTTTCTTACGAAGAAATTGCAGTTGAAATAGGCGCGCCATTGGGTACTGTAAAAGCACAACTTCACAGGGCTAGAGAACTGCTGTACGATTTGGTCAAAGACAAAAAAGAAATGATGTAGTCTGTTTTGCAAATTTTGGGTAAAGTCATCAATCATCCTTCAGATATCATATTTCACTATTTCCCCGAACTTTCACAGGACGAAAGAAAGGAGAAAGTAATTGAGTCATTTGACCTATACAAGGAATGGAACGAGAAAATAAATCTGATTTCCAGAAAAGACATCGACTCGTTTTATGAAAAACACTTCTTACATTCCTTGTCAATTGCAAGATTTTTGAAATTTGTTCCGGGCACTGTGGTGTTGGATGTGGGCACAGGTGGTGGTTTTCCGGGTATTCCTTTGGCCATATTCTTTCCCGAGGTGAAGTTTCATCTTGTCGATTCTATTGCGAAAAAAATTGTGGCGGTGCACGATGTGGCTTCTCGTTTGCACTTGTCTAATGTAAAAGCCGAGTGTGTACGATGCGAAATTTTGAGTGAAAAATACGATTTTGTGATGAGTAGGGCAGTGGCACCAGCCAGCGAGCTCATTGCTTGGAATCAGAAAAATATTTCGAAGACAAACCGAAACGAAATTCCAAATGGGTTTTTGTTGCTAAAAGGAGGCGATTTGAGACAAGAAATGGCGGCTGTGGGTAAGAAAAAACAAATAGTGCCTTTGAACGATTATTTTAATACTCCTTTTTTTGCGGAAGACAAAAAGCTGGTGTACATGAGGGTTTGAGCGTTTTCTCAAACTCTTTCTACCCTTTACATGTTTTGATTACGAAAACCCCAACTTACATGTCTGCTCAGACACTTGCTATCCCAGTAGAACATTTTGATGAACTTGATCCCAAGGAATACATCATCATAAAGGGAGCGCGGGTACACAATTTGAAAAATTTGAGCGTTGCCATTCCTCGCAACAAGTTGGTCGTAGTCACTGGGCTTTCAGGTTCGGGCAAGTCTTCTTTGGCCTTCGATACGCTTTTTGCCGAAGGACAAAGACAGTATGTAGAAAGCCTTAGTTCTTATGCAAGACAGTTTTTGGCGCGTATGGAAAAGCCAGAGGCCGATTATATACGAGGTGTGGCGCCCGCAATTGCCATAGAGCAAAGGGTAACCAGCCGAAACCCTCGTTCGACAGTCGGTACCACGACCGAGATTTACGATTACATGAAATTGCTTTATGCCCGAATTGGAAAAACCTATTCTCCAGTCTCGGGAAATGAAGTGAAAAAAGAAACTGTTCAGGATGTAATGAATTATATCCTGTCATTTCAGGAGGGTGACAAACTGCACGTGTTGTGTCCATACCAATTGTCCAAAAAGTATGCTATCGATATTTCGCTTAATACACTCTTGCAAAAAGGTTTTACCCGTTTGGAGATAGACGGTGAAGTGTGTTTTATAGAAGACTTGTTGCAAGAACAGGCGAGAGTGAAAAAGGCCAAATCGATTGAAATTTTGATAGATAGAAATATATTAGATAAGCAGGACGAGGATAAAATTTTTCGGATGGCCGATTCCATTCAAACGGCTTATTACGAGGGGCACGGCTATTGTACAATCGAAATTTTGGGGAAGGAGAGAAGGTCTTTTTCCGATAAGTTTGAAATGGACGGAATTGAATTTGAAGAGCCAAGTTTGAACCTGTTCAGTTTCAACAATCCGTATGGCGCATGCAAAACTTGCGAGGGTTTTGGCAAAGTGTTGGGTATAGACGAAGATTTAGTTATCCCCAACAAGAATCTATCGGTGTACGAAGGGGCCATAGCACCATGGAAAGGAGAAAAAATGGGCGAGTATTTGGCCCCACTGCTCAGAAATGGCATTCAATTCGATTTTCCAATTCACAGGTCTTTTTACGACCTTACCGACGAGCAAAAACAACTACTTTGGGACGGGAATGAATATTTTACGGGGCTGACTGAATTTTTCAAGTACATAGAATCCCAAACCTATAAAATACAATACCGCGTTATGCTTTCGCGCTATCGCGGACGCACCATTTGCCCCGATTGCCGTGGTTCCCGATTGCGGAAAGACGCTGGCTATGTCAAAATTGCACAACATTCTATTACCGACTTGGTACTAATGCCAGTAGATGAATCTGCTCATTTTTTTGCCGCATTGCAACTGACTGATTATGAGCAAAAAGTGGTGGGTCGCGTGTGGGAAGAGATAAAAAATCGGTTGGGCTATTTGCAAAAAGTGGGCTTAGGTTATTTGTCATTGAACAGGCTTACCAACTCCCTTTCGGGGGGCGAATTTCAACGTATTAAATTGGCAACTTCACTAGGCAGTGCTTTGGTTGGTTCCATGTATATTTTGGACGAGCCCAGTATTGGGCTTCATCCCCGCGATACTCGCCAGTTGGTAGAAGTATTGTGGCAGCTTCGCGATTTAGGTAATACCGTGATTGTAGTCGAACATGAAGAAGAAGTGATGCGTTCGGCCGACCAGATTATCGACATAGGTCCAGAGGCAGGTAGTGGTGGAGGAGTTTTGGTGGCGCAAGGAAGCATAGCACAAGGCAGTTTTTCAGTTCTAAATAGTTATAAATCTCATACACTCGATTTTTTAGAAGGAAGGGAAGAAATAGAAGTGCCAAAGTTTAGGCGCAACCAATTGCATTGGATACATGTAAAAGGGGCGCGCGAAAACAACCTGAAAAATGTGAATGCGAGTTTTCCGTTGCACAATTTGTGTGTGGTAACAGGAGTGAGCGGTTCGGGCAAGTCTACATTGGTAAAGAAAATATTGTATCCTACAATATCTAAAATTTGTGGTGGGATTCCTACCGAAGAATCGGGAAAAGTAGATAGGGTAGATGGCTCTTTGGATAAGGTAAAGCAAATAGAATTTATTGATCAAAACCCGATTGGGAAGTCGTCGCGCTCTAATCCCGTGACTTATACCAAAGCCTACGACGCCATTCGCAATCTATTGGCCGATCAACCCCTTGCCAAACAGCGTGGCTACAAACCATCTCACTTTTCATTCAATGTAGATGGGGGAAGGTGCGAAGTGTGCCAAGGCGAAGGTGAGGTGAAAATTGAAATGCAATTCATGGCCGACATTTACTTGAAATGCGAGGGTTGCGGCGGAAAGCGTTTCAAGCAAGAAGTATTGGATGTGCAGTATAATGGCAAAAATGTGCACGAGATTTTGGAAATGACGGTAGAAGAAAGCCTTGAGTTTTTTAGTAAAAACAAGGCCATAGCCGAAAAGATGAAACCTTTGGCTGATGTGGGCTTAGGGTATATCCGTTTGGGACAATCTTCCAACACGCTTTCGGGTGGCGAGGCGCAACGCGTGAAATTGGCTTCCTATTTGAACAAAGGCAACGAGCGCCACGAAAATATCTTGTTCATTTTCGACGAGCCTACCACTGGGCTACATTTTCATGATATAAAAAAGTTGTTGACGGCTATTAATGCTTTGATTGAACAAGGTAATTCGGTCATCATCATCGAGCACAATATGGAAGTCATAAAGTGTGCCGATTGGATTATCGACATGGGGCCAGAGGGCGGTGATAAAGGAGGTGAAGTTTGTTTTGCGGGCACTCCTGAACAGTTGGTGAAGCAAGAAAAAAACTACACCGCCGATTTTTTGCAAAATAAATTAACTACAGATTCCTCAAATAAGCTGTAAGTAACCAAAAACATTCTTTGAACTTGCTAAAAGTCACCACTTCGGGTTTGTCATCCACATCGTGATAGGCTGTAATTTCCCCCATGGTATAAATGAAAAAAGAGGGAACTCCTTTTTCCGAAAAGTGAAAATGATCGGAATTGGCTGCTTTCCCTCGTGGTTTTATCAAAGGCAAAAAATGATTGGACTTGTTCAGGCTATCCAACACTGCAAACTCTTTTTTGAAAACTAAGCCATTTACCACGGCAATTCCTTCCTTGCCCGAGCCCATCAAGTCAAGATTGAGCATGAATCGAATTTTAGGCAACTGAACAAGCGGATTTTCAGTAAAAAATTTACTTCCTACCAACCCCGCTTCTTCGGCGGCGAAAGCTATAAACACAACAGTGTAAGGGAGACGATTTTCGGGCTGTGCATAAAAATGAGCAAGTTCCAGCAACATGGCTACTCCACTTGCATTGTCATTGGCACCTGGGAAATAGGTATCCTTGCCCATTTTCCCCAAATGGTCGTAGTGCGCGGCAATTACCACAAAACTGTCTTTCTTTAAAGTTCCTTCCAAATAACCTATAACATTGCGCGCCGTGTGGTTAGGGATGAATTTATTCTCAATGTGTATGTTCAGCTTTTTGGGTTCGGGGGCAATGCTCGCTTTTAGGAAAACAAATTCGGGAAAATGGGTGCTGCTAGCCACACTAAAAGTAAGTTTGTTGTCAATTTTCACCGGTTTTTTAGATACATTTTTTAAAGCGATACTGTTTTTTTTCGTGGTTTTATATCGAAAACTAACACTGTCCACTTTTTCGAGTTGCAATTTTCCCTTGAAAGAATTGCTGCCGGGTTGTACGATAAAGTCACGCCCAGCAATTAGTCTTTTGCTGTTCAGTTTTACTTTCATTTTTCCCGGAAAAGTATTGACGGGCATTTTGAAATGCTGGTAGCAATTTTCATCAATTTTTTTCAATCCGATTGATTCAAATTGAGTAGCCAAATATTCAGCAGCCAAGCTGTCGCCACCGTTCACATATCCACGACCATGAAAGGCAGGTGAAGCCAATGTTTCAACTGTTCTTTTTGCACGATTTAGGTCTTGCCCACATAATGAGTTGCAAATTGTGAGGTGCAAGGCAATTACAAAAATAACCAGCGGCTGACGACTATAGACTGAAGACTGACGACTAAACCTCATTTCCCATAACTGATAAAAAGTACCCCGCACATCACAAAACTTGCACCTACTAATTCCATCATTGTTACAGGTTCGCCCAAAAGCAAATAACCCAACAAGATAGTAATCACTGGGCCAATACTTGCAATAATCGAAGCCTTGCTAGAACCAATCAAATTTATGCCCTCTGCGATTAAAAAAGTAGGTATGACGGTAGAAATAATGGCAATGGCAAATCCATATCCATACATTTCGGCAGAAAGTTGAAAGAGATTGCTGGGTTGAGCAATGGCAAAGTGGATTATAACCGCAATGCATGAAACAATCATCGCATACGTGTTGAACAAAACCGAACCAATTTTTGGAATCAATTTTCCACTTCCCACCAAGTAGGCGGCATAGGTGAATGCACTCACAAAAATGAAAGCAGAGCCAAGTACAATATTGTGTTGTACTTTCAAAGTGGTATCTGAAAAAATGATGAAAATACCCAAATAAGTCAGCAATAGCGCTATTAAGATAGTTTTGGTAACGGCCTTTTTGAAAAACACTGCCGAAAGCAACACCACGATGGTAGGATAAATGAATAAGATGAGTCTTTCTAAACTTGCTGTAACATATTGCAATCCCCAAAAATCGAAAATACTGGCTACGTAATAACCCAAAATGCCTAGCAAAATAATGAATATCCAATCTTTTTTGCTGGCCGGCTCATGTGATTCTTTTTTACGGTATAAAAAAGGAACAGCTAAAAAAAAGGGAAGCGAGAAGGCCATTCGTAAAGTAAGTAAAGTAACCGCATCAATAGCATAGCCATAGGCAAGTTTGATTAGAATAGCTTTGATGGAAAAACAAATAGCGCCTAGGAAGACAAATAAAGCTCCTTTAAAATTTTTCAACAGAGGGTTTGTGATGGGCAATTTGTAAAGACTTAATCAGGCTGCAAAAAAGTAAATTCTGGGTTGAATCTTAATTCTGGCTGGCCTGAAATAGTTTTTGCTTTTCTTCTTTGTTCAGGCTTCCGTAGCCTTTTTGAGATATTTTGTCGAGAATGTTGTCTATTTCTTCTTGGGTAGGCGCGTTGCTTTTTTCGTTTTTATTAGTGTTTTTGTATGAGACTTTCATGGTTTTTTCGCGCAAGATGATGTTTTCGAAATATCCCAAAATAGAGTTCACTGGTTTGCCGATATCGTTGCCTCTTTTCAGTTGTTTGATGAACAAAAATCCAATTAGCGCACCGCCCAAGTGGGCAATGTTGCCACCGGCATTGGAGCTGGTAGTTTGCGCCACCGAAACAACCAAATAAAACAAGGCAATGTATTTGATGCGAACTGGCCCAAAAAACAGAAGGAACATAGTGTAATCGGGAACTAAAGTGGCCGCAGCCGTCACTATGGCATACACGCCTGCCGAAGCACCAAGCAATACAGAACTTGATACTTGGCCAGAGAAATAGGGAAGCAAGTTGTACACCAATAAATAAAGCAAACCACCAGCTACTCCCCCCATTACATAAAGGGCTGTAATCCTTTTGCTTCCAATCATATCGCCGATTATTTGGCCGAACCAATACATTACCAACAGGTTGAAAAGTATGTGGAAGGGGTCTTCGTGAAGAAGGAAATAAGTAAACAATGTCCAAGGGCGGGTGATAAAAACCAACAAGTTGGAGGGAAGTTCAAGCCAACCCAAAATGAAATGGTACACCCCTTTCAGTTGTGCCAAAGTAAGCACCACATTTAAAGCCAATACTGTCAAAAAGATGATGATATTCAGGAAAATGATTTGATTAAGGCTGTTGCCTTTCTTTTTGAACGCGTTTTTGATATCGTCGATAAAACTGCTCATCTTTTTTTGTTGGCTCTACATAAAATTAACACAACCATTACATAAAATCAAAATTCTGTACAAAATGTTGCAAAACTAACGCTTGATACTGCTAAAAAAGAGGTTTTCTGCCCCGTTTTTTTTCTGTTTTTTCTTACCAAATAATAACTTTAGTATATTTGTTATCTTAAGCCAAGTTTATCCATTTATGAAAATCAAGTTAAGAGGGGCTGATTACATCATCAAGATACTTGAGTTGTTGGAAGTTGAGGCACTGTTCGCTTATCCGGGCGGCGCCATACTCCCCATTTACGATGCGCTTGCTTTTAGTAACATCAACGATATTTTAGTGCGTCACGAGCAAGCCGCTGCTTTTGCTGCAAATGGCTTTGCGCGAATAAAAGGCAAGCCTGGTTTTTGTCTTGCCACTTCGGGTCCTGGTGCCACCAATCTTGTCACCGGTATTGCCGATGCCTATGCCGACAGTGTGCCCATGATTGCGATTACTGGTCAGGTGAATCTTCCTCTTATTGGTACAGATGCTTTTCAAGAAACAGACATAACTGGTATATGCTTGCCTATTACCAAAAGGTGCTATCTGTTGAAAGATTTGGAAGATGCCCAGCGTATTTTCAGAGAAGCCTATGAAACTTCAATCAATGGCAGACCAGGCCCTGTATTGGTCGATGTGCCTCGCAGTGTTCAGTTGGCATTTATTGAAGTAGATGAAAATTGGGAATCTAAATTCCAAAAACCTGCCTACAACAGGATACAAAAATTCACCCAAGAAGAATTGGCGAAAGCTAGTACTTTGATGGCAGAGGCCAAAAAACCTTTGATTATAGCGGGTCACGGCATTTTGCTTTCCGACGCATGGAAAGAATTGAGGGCTTTTGTAAAGAAAGAGCACATACCTGCTGTGAGTACCATCTTGGGCTTGGGTATTTTCGAAACAAACGACCCTCTTTATTTCTCTTGGTTGGGGATGCATGGGATGAAATATGCCAACCTCGCCGTGCAAGATGCTGACCTCATTATTGCAATGGGCATTCGCTTCGACGACAGAATAACTGGGCGTTTGAAAGATTTTGCTCCCAACGCAAAAATCATTCACTGCGACATAGACAGCAGCGAGCGCGACAAAAACATAAAAACCGAAGTGTTTTTGCATGGTGACTTGAAACTGATATTGAATGAGCTTCCCAGTTCGGCAACTCCTGAAAGTTTGATGAATCGCAAGCTTTGGTACAACGAATTGGATGAACTTCGCGAGCAATATCCAATTAAAAGCGTCGATTACGATGTTTTTAACATGATAACTGCGATCGACGTTTTGGAAAAGCTTTCACCTGAAGACATCGTCGTTTCTACCGATGTAGGGCAACACCAAATGTGGTCAGGACAGTATCTGAACAAAATGCACCCTAACCATTTCCTAACTTCGGGTGGTTTGGGTTCTATGGGATTTGGATTTCCTGCTGCTATGGGTGCACAGGCAGCTTTCCCCGACAAGCACGTATGGTGCATTACCGGCGATGGTTCTTTTCAAATGAACTTGCAAGAGTTGATTACCTGTGTGCAAGAGCAGTGGCCAATTAAGATTTTATTGCTCGACAATGGGTATTTGGGCATGGTACGCCAATGGCAAGAACAGTTTTACAACAAAAATTATTCAGGTGTTGATATCATGAACCCCGATTACTTGCTGTTGGCAAAAGCCTATGGCGTAAGTTCGGCTAGTGCTACCAATGCAGAAGAACTTGCAAGGGCTATTACCGAAGCATACAAAACCAAAGGACCTTTTCTTATCCATGCACGCGTGTTGAAAGAAGACAATGTATTGCCAATGGTAGCGCCCGGAGCCAGCCTTAGCGAAACAATTTACTATCCTCAAGATGTGGTGTGTAATGACCCTAAACTAGAAGAAAAAAATGCAAAGAAATTATTGGCGCATAAAGTGTAGCCATACACCCGAAACGATTGACAAAATCATGCTCTCTTTCAGAAAGCGTGGTCTTATGTTGGAAGAATTGCATTATAAAAAGACGTCAGCCAATACAGCTATTTGTGAACTAGAGTTTGAAGAGGAGTTGGAAAATGCCGAACGTATTAGAAAAAACACCCTTCGGCTTGAAGATATTTTGGAGATTGAAGTGCTGCAAGCAGCGTAATTGCGCACTAAACAAAAAGGGGCTTGAGGTTTCTATCACTTCAAGCCCCTTTTTTATACTTTAAAGCCCTTATTTCGTTGCTTTTTTAGTACTTGCTTTTGCTGTTTTCTTTTCTTCGGCGGCAGTTTTTTCTTTTGCAGAAGTAGCTTTTGGTTTTTCTTTTTTCACCGCTTCAGTAGGTTGTTCCGACGTTTTTGTGCTTGCTTTTTTACTTTGAGCATCAGTTGTTTCCGATTTTTCGGTAAATTTTTCGGCCAAACCTTTGTCTATTAGCAAACCATACCAAATGGCAATTTTTTTGATGTCGCTGGTGTACACGCGTTGTTGGTCGTGTTCTGGAATGAGTTCGTTGAAAAAGTCACGTAATTCTTTGTCGTTCGATTTGCTGCCTACCTGCACATTTTTTCCGTGTTTGGCAAAAATGGTGCGAAATACTTCTTCTAGGGCTATGTTGTCGCCATTTTGGGTGTACACCGAGATTTCGGCCAATACCGAAACTTTGGTGCTGCTACCTGCTATAAAACGCGCCGAAGAGCCGTCCAAAGCCTCCAATATGACGCCGTTTACGGCAGGTTTTACAATCTTAAAAAGTCCCGGTTTTCCTGAAACGACAGCAATTTCCTTCAATTCCATAGGGTTGGCAGTTCAATTTTGAGGGTGCGAATCTAATTAAATTGTTTGTTCTTTCACAAATTAAGCCTTTTTGTCAGAAGAAAAGAAGGGTATATTTTCGCTCACAAAATGTAAAATGTCTTCTTTCCCCAATTTTTTTTCGGCCGAAGTGACAAAAATAGGTGGTAACTCGTCCCAATATTTTAGCAGTTCAGTTTTGAAATTTTCTACATTGGAAGTCACTTTTGATACTGAAAGTTTGTCGCTTTTGGTAAACACAATGGCGAAAGGTAGGTTTTGCAAACCCATCCAATTCACAAATTCGATGTCTATTTTTTGGGGTTCCAATCTACTATCGACCAAAATGAATGTGTTTACCAGATTTTCGCGCTCTTGAAGATATTTTTGAAGCATTGCAATCCATTTTTTTTTCATATCTTGGCTCACTTTGGCATATCCATAGCCCGGTAGGTCGACCAAATACCAATTTTCATTGATGACAAAATGGTTGATAGTTTGCGTTTTACCTGGAGTACCCGAAGTTTTGGCCAGTTTTGAAAAGCCAGTTAAGTAGTTTATAAGCGACGATTTCCCTACGTTGGAACGGCCTACGAAAGCAAATTCAGGTTTGTCGGGTTGCGGACAATCCTGGTGTTTGGTCACACTGCGTAAAAATTGGGCTGATTTAATGAGCAATTTAGAACGATTTGATTAGTTGAAGTTCCTCGTTCCAATTTTTAATCTGCTTTTCGATTGCTTGCACTTTTGTTTCTACGTCTTTGGCAAGGCTATCGGCATTTTTGGAACGGGCAAAAAAGAGCAGGTTGTTGCGTAGTGTATCTATTTCAGATTGAAGGGTTTTAATCTTGCCTTTTAGGAAATGTTCTTTCTTTTGAAGTAGCAATTTTGCGTCGGGTTTAGATTTGATTTCCTCCAATTCTAACGAAACCTTAATCTTTCGTTTCTCGTCTTCATTTTGTTTGCTGTTGTCGATAAAGGCTTTTACGGCAGCCGAATATTCGGTCTGAAGTTTAGCTACATCTTTTTTGGGCACAAAACCAATCTTTTTCCAATCGGTCAACAGTTGTTTGAAAACTTGAAAACTTTCGGGCAAAGTAGTATCCAAAGAGTTTATTTGCTTGCAAATGGCTTGTTTCAATCCGAGGTTGTTTTCGTATTCGCCTTCTTTTTCTTTTTCAATTCCTCGCTTGCGTTCAAACACCGTATCACACGCTTTTTTGAAACGCTCGTATATTTTGTCGCGGAGTTTGAAAGGAACGTGACCAGCCTCTTTCCATTTTTTTTGTAGTTCTAAGACGGTTTTAATCGCTTTCTCCAATTCTTGCTCGTTGGCCAAGCCTTCGGCTTGTGCAATCAAGGATTCCTTGTTTTTTAGATTGGTTTGTAAGATGTCAAACACCTTTTTATAATGTTCGTTTTTGTGTTTAAAAAAGGTTTTGGTGATGTCCCAATACTTTTTCCCAATTTCTTTGGCCTCCTGTTCTTTTCCAGAAAACCCGATGGCTACCCATTCTTTTTTGAGTGCCTCAAATTCAGTTACCTTGTTTTTCCACTCGTCGGTAGAATCGGAACTAAAGTTGCTGAATGGCTCTAGTTTGCTTAAAAACTCTTTTTTCTTGGCCAAATTTCGTTTGTGTTCGGCTTGTTTTTCTTGCAAAAAGGCGTCTCTTCGTAGGTAAATGGCATCTGATGCCAATTTGAAACGTTGCCATACGGCTTCTTTCTGTTCGTCGGCTACAGGACCTGTGTGTTTGTACTCTCTATGCAGGAAATTTAAAATTTCAAGCGATTTGTTAATGGAAGGTTCTTGCAAAAGGGTTTCTGCCTTTTGGCACAACTCTAGTTTTGTTTCCAGATTTTTCTTTCTGTCGAGTTGTTTTAATTCAAAGTCGATGTTTCGGTTGTTATAATAGCGGTCGGATAGGGCATGAAATGAAGACCATAATTCAGTATTGTGTTCTTGTGGGACTGGACTAGCGCTTTTCCATTCATCTTGTATTTGTTTGTAGGTCATCTCTTTCTGACCATCTACCAAAAAGCGTAGTTTTTCAAGAAGTTTTAGCCTAGTTTGGTAGTGCTCTTGCTTTTTACGGTTTAAATCGTTTAGATATTCTTTTTGTTTGTTTTTAAGGTTGCGAAGCTCCTTTTCCAATTCGGCCAATTGCTGTGCGCCCTTGTATTCAAAATCGTCTTCTTCGCCACCTTCGGCAATGAACTTTTCAAGTGCAAACTCTTTTTCCTCTTGTATTTTTTCTTCGATGGCTAATCTTAGTTTGTTTGCTAGTTTGTAACCCTTCATAATTGGTAGGGCTTTTGCTTCTTGGAAGGCTTTCAAAAGAGCTTCTTTGCTCCAGTTTTTGTAATTGATTTCTTCGACGAGGGGCTCTTCTTGGCTGTCGTTGGTTGCCGAAACGGTTTCCGTTAAAGGTGTTTCGGTAGCGATTTCTTCTGTCAAATGTAGATTGCCTTCCGTATTCATGACGGTTTTTTATTGGGTAAAGGTAACTAATAAAGCGAAAAGAGGCTAATTAAGCCGAGGATCGACTGGGTAATTGGAAATCATTTTGAATTTTCCTCCCATTTTTTTCAGAATAACGCGCCACAAATCGTCTGGGTCCAATTCCCAAATCTCAGTTAGTCTTTCGGGTTTGTACACAAACCACGTATTTTTTTCAATCTCGTTTCGAAGCTGTCGGGGAGCCCAGCCTGAATAACCCAAAAAGAAACGCACATCGTCCAATGTGACTTGTTTGGTATTCACCAATGATTTCAAAATTTCGAAATCGCCACCCCAGAAAATACCCTCGCCTAGGGCAAAGCTACTTTCCAATTGCTGCGGAATGCGGTGTATGAAGTGCATGGTGTTTTGTTCAACAGGGCCGCCCACATATATCGTTTTCTCACCGTCCTCAAATTCCTCTACCACATCGCCAAGTTTTATTTCGGCAGGCCGGTTCAGTATAAATCCTACGGTGCCCTCTTTCGTGTGGTCGCATACAAGGATCACTGTGCGTTCGAAATTCGGGTCGGGCAAAAACGGCTCCGAAATAAGGATGCAGCCTTTTTCTATTTTTGGGATATGTGAGCTATTTTCACCCATGCGGGCTATGATTGCGTTAATAGTTGCTAAACACATTAATTTAGCGCACAATCGCAAGAATAGAAATCATTAAGTTTTAAATATTTTTTCCGTTCTTTTAGCTTTCAAATTTAGGTCATGGACATCGCATCTATCAGAAAAGAATACAGACTCAAATCATTGAGTGAAAAGGAAGTGGCTGCTTCGCCCATCGAACAATTTGCATATTGGTTCAATGAAGCCGTAAGCGCCGAAGTTGAGGAAGTGAATGCTATGTTGCTTAGCACCAGCACCTTGCAGGGTAAGCCTTCTTCGCGAGTAGTTTTGTTGAAAGATTTCGATAGTCGCGGAATGGTTTTTTTTACCAATTATGAAAGCCACAAAGGCAAGGAATTGGCAGAAAACCCAAAGGCTTGCCTTACTTTCTTTTGGCCACAATTGGAAAGGCAAATACGGTTGGAAGGTGAAGTAGAGAAAGTTGTCGAAAGCGAGTCTGATGAATATTTTTTCTCGCGCCCTTGGGATAGCCGTGTGGGTGCTTGGGTTTCGGCGCAAAGTAGCCGGATTGTAAGCCGTGATGAGTTAGAAAAATCTTTCGCCCAATTATCAATGGATTTTAAAGAAAAAGGTCATGTGCCTCGTCCTAGCCACTGGGGTGGTTTTAGATTGAAACCTGAATTTTTCGAATATTGGCAAGGTCGCCCAAGCCGTTTGCACGATCGCATTTGTTACAAAAAGAAAGGCGATGCATGGGAGATATATCGTTTGGCTCCCTAAATCTGGTTTTGAAAAACTCCATAAAAACCTTTGCTTTGTGACCCGATTTTGCTCTTTCGTCTTGTTTGTAAAAGAGCACAAAACTAATTGATCGTGAGAAGAACAAAAGTTAAAGTCCTGCTAAATAGCGGGCAGCCAGGCACAGAAGTATTGGTAAAAGGATGGGTGCGCAGCAAGCGCGACAGCAAAGGGGTGGCCTTCATAGCCCTCAACGATGGCTCGGTTATACACAACATCCAAATTGTGGTCGATGTGGCCAATTTCGATGAAAACGCTCTAAAAATAATCAACACAGGGGCTTGTATTGCCGTGAAAGGCTTGTTGGTTCAGTCTTTGGGAAAAGGTCAAAGTGTTGAAATTCAGGCTCGTGAAATAGAAATATACGGGGTTGCCGACCCTGAAACATTTCCCTTGCAAAAGAAGGGACATACCTTAGAATTTTTGCGTGAAATTGCCCATTTGAGGCCACGCACCAACACATTTGGAGCAGTATTGCGTATGCGCCATGCCATGTCGTATGCAATTCACAAATTCTTCAACGACAAAGGGTTTGTGTATGTGCACACACCCATTATTACCGGTTCCGATGCCGAGGGCGCTGGGGCAATGTTTCGCGTTACTACGCTCGATGCTCAAAAACCACCTATCAATGAGTTGGGGCATGTGGACTACAGAGAAGATTTTTTCGGAAAAGAAACCAATTTAACTGTATCGGGCCAATTGGAAGGTGAGTTGGTGGCCACTGCATTGACAGAGGTTTATACGTTTGGGCCTACTTTCCGTGCCGAAAATTCCAATACTACACGCCATTTGGCTGAGTTTTGGATGATAGAGCCCGAAGTAGCTTTTAATGAGTTGGAGGATAACATGAACTTGGCCGAGGAATTTTTAAAATTCCTTATTTCTTATGCTTTGGAATATTGCAAAGACGACTTGGAATTTCTGAACAACATGTACGATAAGGAGCTTATTCAAAGGCTTCATTTTGTTTTGGAACATCCTTTCCAGCGGCTTACCTACACCGAAGGAGTTGAAATTTTGCGCAATTCGGGACAAAAATTTGAGTTTAAAGTAGAATGGGGCACCGACCTGCAATCTGAGCACGAGCGCTATTTGGTCGAAAAGCATTTTCAACGGCCTGTTATTTTGACCGATTACCCGAAAGACATAAAAGCGTTTTACATGAAGCAAAGCACCGACGGTAAAACGGTGAGGGCAATGGATGTGCTTTTTCCAGGCATTGGCGAAATTATTGGCGGTTCGCAACGCGAAGAAAGTTATGATAAACTTTTGAATAGGGTGAATGAGTTGGGTATAAAACACGAAGACATGTGGTGGTATTTGGATACGCGCCGTTTTGGAACTTGTCCCCATGCAGGTTTTGGCCTAGGATTCGAGCGTTTGATGCTGTTTGTGACAGGTATGAACAATATTCGTGATGTAATACCGTTTCCTCGTACGCCCAAAAATGCCGAGTTTTGAGATGTAATAAATAGGACTTAATCTTTCAAGATTTATTCCATTTTATGCCTACTTTTGTGGCATATGGTTCGCATAAAAACCCCCTTTTTTCGCAAGTACCTTGTACTCCTTTTACTTATTTTGCTGGGGTTTTTGAACAAACACACCCAAACGCTAAAGTCGGACAATATGATGGCAATGGGCACAAAAAAACAACCAAATATGTCTTTGGTTGCTCGTACAAATTTGCCTTAGCAAAAGCCTTTAGGCAAGCACCGTTTTGATTTTGAGTTTCTTTTGTAAGTCTTGATACGACTTTTTGAACTTTCGGTCGGTTTCTATCAAGTCGTTTACGCAGTTTATGGCGTGTATCACAGTGCTGTGATCTCTTTTTCCAAAATGCTGCCCAATAGTTTGAAGCGATAGATTGGTGCATTCTTTGGCAAAATACATACCCAATTGGCGGGCGATGACTACTTCCTTTTTTCTTGTTTTATCGACCAGTTGTTCCAAAGTCAAATCGAAATATTCGGCAATGCTTTTTTGGATATAGTCGATGTTTACTTCCGTATCGATAGGGTGCACCAAGTTTTTAAGTATTTCCTTGGTCAGTTGAAGATCAATTTCTTTCCTATTTAAAGTAGATTGGGCGATGAGCGACACTAAAACACCCTCTAAATCGCGCACATTGGTGTCGATGCTATAAGCCAAATATTCAGCCACATTTTCGGGAAGTTTTATACCTTCAACTTGCGTTTTGGAATTGATAATGGCGAGTTTGGTTTCAAAATCGGGTTGTTGCATATCGGCCGACAATCCCCATTTGAAGCGGGAGTGTAGGCGGTCTTGGAAACCTACCAAATCTTTTGGAGCACGGTCGGTTGTGAGTATAATTTGTTTGCCCGTTTGGTGCAATTGGTTGAAAATGTGGAAGAACATTTCTTGTGTTTTTCCTTTGTTGGCAAAAAACTGTACATCGTCGAGTATGAGCACATCTAAATCGAGGTAGAAATTACCAAAATCTTGCAAGCCGTTGGTCTGGGTGGCTTCCATAAACTGGTTTACAAACCTTTCGGAAGTGATGTAAAAGACCTTTTTATCGGGAAAATTTTTCATGATTTTATTCCCGATAGCGTGTGCTAAGTGCGTTTTTCCCAATCCTACGCTACCGTAACACAACAATGGATTAAATGAAGTGAATCCGGGTTTGTTGGCTACTGCCAGACCAGCCGAACGTGCCAAGCGGTTGCAATCGCCTTCAATAAAGTTTTCAAATTGGTAATTGGGGTTTACCTGTGATTTGAAAGAGGGTTTGTTTTTGGTATTGTGTTTTGTGTGCTGCGATGTCGTGCTGTTATTGGCTACCGTGGCACCATTCAGTTCGGTAGGCAATTGCAATGTTTTTGGTTTGTTTTCCTTGTTGCCCTTGTCCACTACTATAGAGTATTCAAGCTTTCCTTGCTGTCCCAAAACAGAAATGATAGCTTTGCGCAGCAGGCCTACATAGTGTTCTTCCAGGTACTCATAAAAATAAATACTGGGTACTTGCACAACCAATGTGTTGCCGTGCATCGTGTACGGAACTATGGGTTGAAACCAAGTTTTGAAACTTTTTGCTTCGACTTGCGACTGAATTATATTCAGACACTTATCCCAAACGTCTTTACCATTTTTGCTCATCACCATTGTTAGGAACTGTACTCTAGAGAACTACTAAAAATCACGAAACGATTAATCTTGTTAGTTTGGGTTCTCAAATATGTGCCAAAAAAAAGCGTTAAAAAAAGTACTTTTTTGCTTGACTTTTACGATTGTTTTGCTGTGCTGAAAAATAGGGACTTTCTTCTTAAAGTTGTTTGAAAAATACAAAAAAATATTGAAATAATCAAATTTATGCAAAACCTACTTTGGCACCCTATTTTTCACTAAGTTATTGATAATCAATATAGGGCTATGCTTATAAGTGCTAATAAATTGACTACCAAACCCTTATTTCGGGTTTGTTAAACTATTTCCTTATTGTTTCCCTTAAATTAATCTGATTTTAAGACAAGGTTAAAACATGAAATTATATTATTGTTTAAGTGTTTCTTTTTTGCATTTTCATTGGGCTCTTTTTTTTAGCTTGCGACTTGAAAACAAGGTATGCTCAAAAAATTTTACAAATACCAAGGCACTGGCAACGACTTTGTCATTTTCGACAATAGGGATAATAGCATGCCAAAACTTTCACAAGACAAGGTGGCCCACCTTTGTCACCGCCGTTTTGGGATAGGGGCCGATGGTTTGATGTTGTTGGAAAAAGTCGAAGGTTTTGATTTTAAAATGGTGTATTACAATTCCGACGGCAAAGAAAGTACCATGTGTGGCAACGGAGGCCGTTGTTTGGTAATGTTTGCCCACGATTTGGGTGTGATACAAGACAAGGCCTATTTTCTTGCAGTCGATGGTCCGCATTTGGCTTATGTGCAGGCAAACGAGGTGCATTTGGGTATGATAGATGTGTACGACATCGAACAAAATGAAAGTGCCTTGTTTATGAATACCGGTTCGCCCCACTATGTGGAATTTAGAAAAGAGGTAGCCCAGTTGGATGTTTTTTCAATGGGCAAGAAAATACGGTACGACGATAAATTTGCACCCGGTGGTACTAATGTGAATTTTGCGGAATTGTTGCCACAGAATACTCTTTTAGTACGTACATACGAGCGCGGAGTGGAAGATGAGACCTATTCTTGCGGTACCGGCGTAACGGCTTGTGCCATTGCCGCTTATTTTGAAGGCTATCAAAGTCCAGTAAATATTCGCACAAAAGGAGGCGATTTAAAAGTTTCGTTCGAACCAAAAGCAGCGGCAATATTTGAAAATGTATTTTTGATTGGCCCAGCCGAAAAAGTATTCCAAGGCGAGGTGAACTTGTAGCGTGCTTCGATGATTCCGGTAGCACCTTATCCTTTTTTGAGGTTGGCTTTTTTCTTTATGGCTGGAATTGTGGCCTATATTCATCTGCCCACTATTTTTAAGTTTGCCGAAGTGTGTACCATCCTAATATCTGTAGCCTATTTACTCTTTTTTTTCTTTGCTCGAAAAGCTAATGCAACGTGTTTGGGCTTGCTCGCATTTTCGCTTGTTTTTTTTGGGGGGGCTTCGGTGTGCAAAAGAAACACCCCGATTTTAGATCCAAATCATTTATCGAAAGTTGGCGATGGCGCTACTGCCTACATAGGAGTGATAGACGATGAAGTGGTGGCAAAACCTCGTTCTATGTCCACCTATTTGAATGTGACAGCTATGCACCGCGATGGAAAATGGTTGAAAACGAATGGAAAAGTATTGATGTATTTTCCCGTCGATACGCTTAGTTCAAAACTCAAGTATGGCGATTGCTTACTCATAAAGGGAAAGCCAGCGGAAGTATTGCCACCTAAAAACATCGGAGAATTTGATTTTAAAAGGCATTTGTCATTCAAAGGAGTATATAATCGACATTTTGTACAAAGTGGTCATTGGCTTTGTTTGAAACACAAGCCCCCTAGTCTAATGTGGGAGATGGCATTCAAATGCAGGGAAAAGTTTTCGGAGATGCTGCAAGGGGCAATGGGCAACAACCAAGAGTTTGCTGTGGCTTCTATGTTGGTATTGGGTATTCGACAGTCTTTGGATACGGAACTACTCGAAGCCTATTCAGCGGCGGGAGCCGTCCATGTGTTGGCAGTTTCGGGCATGCACGTGGGGCTCATTTTCAGTTTGCTTCAGTTTTTGCTGGGCAGCATTAGAAAAAACAGAAGATTCGTCCATTTGTATTTCTTTCTTGCTTTGTTAGCCATTTGGTTTTTTGGGATGGTGACGGCTTTTTCTCCTTCAGTATTGCGCGCGGTGGTGATGTGTAGTGTGGTGTTGCTGGGCGACTGGTTGGGTAAAAAAGGAAACCTATACAATAGTTTGGGTTTTACTGCTTTTATTCTTCTACTATTTGCCCCTTACATGGTTATGCAGGTGGGTTTTCAGTTGTCTTTTCTAGCAGTTTTGGGTATTGTGTTCTTTCAGCCCAAGTTGGCCTCTTTGTTTAGACCAAAAACGCTTTTGGCACAAGCAATATGGAATATCACGACTGTTTCGATTGCGGCGCAGCTTGCCACTTTTCCCCTTACCTTGTACTATTTCCAGCAATTTCCTGTCTATTTTCTTTTGGCAAACTTGTGGGTTATATGGGCTTCTACTTTGGTGTTGTATGTGGGAATTGTGTTTTTCTTGGGCTCATTTTGGCCGCTTTGGAAAATGTTTTTTGGATTTGCACTGAAAAATGCGGTAGCTGTACTGAACAAAAGCATGTTTTGGGTACTTCATCTGCCTGGTTCGGTGTGTTCAACTTTACCATTCGAGATGTGGGAAATAGCGGCTTTATACCTCATTTTGCTTCT
>JBIKRJ010000163.1:0-5325 GCA_044349205.1 Cytophagales bacterium
CTTCCCCTAACTTGCCCAATTTACAAGCCATACGATTGTACCCTAGTTTGTGTCTTTTTGAAGGTACGATAGTAAGCATTGGGCGCGGTACCGAAAGTCCTTTTCAGGTTATTGGGGTACCCGATTCAGTCGGACTTGGTTTTTCTTTTATCCCTAAAAGCATTCCAGGCATGGCAAAAAAACCTCTTTATGAAGGCAAAAAATGTGTAGGAGAAAAATTAGATAAGGTACAATTGAAAGGATTTGACCCTTCTTATTTGATAAAATACTATCAGCAAAGTAGAGATAAAGAGAAATTTTTCAATGGCTTTTTCAACAAATTGGCCGGCAACACCTCTTTGCAAGAACAAATAAAACAAGGCGTATCAAAAGTAGAAATGGAAACTTTTTGGCAAAAGGATATTGAAAAATTTAAAGCGTTAAGGAAAAAGTACCTGCTGTATCAGGACTTTGAGTAAGGGCAATAATGACTTCCTCACATATACCAATAAAATTGTCGATTTTTAATCTACATTTCCGTTCTTTGTGTCGCTAAAAGCATAACAGGAAATTTTGCTCAGTTTAATTGTTTTTTTGCCTCTTTTGGTAGCAGCATTGCTGCTTTTTATACCTGGTAGGTATGTAAAATTGTGGCGTTCTGCCGCCGTTGGTTTGTCGGTTTTGGAACTGATACTTACTGGTTGGATGTATTATGAATTTTCTCAAAATTCAACCTCTGTTTTAGAATCGAGTCAACCTTGGCTTTACCTCAATTTTGGAAATTTCGGCTGGCTGAAAGTCGATTTTCACCTAAAAACCGATGGCCTCAATCTGTCATTGGTTATGCTTTCGGCATTGGTATTTTTTGTTTCTAGCCTTTCTTCTTTCGATGTTGAAAAATTTACAAAAGGCTACTATTTATTGTTTTTTTTGTTGATGAGCGCCGTTTTTGGCTGTTTTTTGGCTCACGATTTCCTTTTGTTCTTTTTGTTTTTCGAGTTTATGCTATTACCCATGTACTTTTTGGTGGGAATATGGGGAGGCGAACGAAGAGAATATGCAGCTATCAAATTTTTCCTTTACACCTTGCTGGGCTCAGTTTTTATTTTGCTAGTGCTTATTGCCACTTACAGTTCTGTTTTCCATCCTACCGAAACTCTTAAATTGGTGGGGGCTACCGTGGGTGCCAACATCAAAGAAATGGTTCACTTGGGATTGTTCAATTCTTCCTCAGTTGTGCATACCCTCGATTTCGATTTCATATTCAATTCCGAAAATTACATACAGTCCAGCCTTTTAGATGCCCATTTTCACCAATCGTACATTTGGGGCTGGGACACACGCAAACTTTTGTTCTTTTTATTTCTACTCGGCTTTGCGATAAAACTTCCAGTAGTTCCCGTGCACACTTGGTTGCCCGACGCACATGTTGAAGCACCAACAGCTGTTTCTGTTATTTTGGCGGGTATTTTACTCAAAATTGGCGGGTATGGAATCATCAAATTGGTTATGCCACTTTTCCCCGATCTGTTTGTTAGCCACGCTTTTTGGATTGGGCTTTTTGGCGTCATCAGTATGTTGTATGGCGGCATGAACGCCTTGGCTCAAAGTGATTTGAAAAAGTTGATTGCTTATTCTTCTGTTGCCCACATGGGATATGTGATGCTGGGTACAGCATCTGTTTCGCGCGAAGGTTTGAACGGTGCCATGTTTCAGATGGTAAGCCACGGACTCATCTCTTCCCTCCTATTTTTGTTGGCGGGGGTATTGTACGAGCGTACACACGATCGTAGCATTGCCCATTATCGTGGTTTGGCTGAAAAAATGCCCCACTACACCATTTTTTCGGTAATTGCCTTTTTTGCCGCACTAGGTTTACCCGTTTTTTCGGGTTTTATAGCCGAACTAAGTGTGTATATGG
Source organism: Cytophagales bacterium (assembly GCA_044349205.1). GTDB lineage: Bacteria > Bacteroidota > Bacteroidia > Cytophagales > UBA9547 > UBA9547. The sequence continues at coordinate 1,901 of JBIKRJ010000163.1, forward strand.
GAGCTTTTGCAGGCGTCAAACAAGGCATTTTGCCTTTTTACTTGGTGTTGGTGTCGCTTTTCTCGCTATTGATTGGCGCTGCCTATTGCCTATGGGTGCTGCAAAGAATATTTTTTGGAGAATTTTGGTTAAAACCAAGTTTGTCCCATTTCAACTTGCACGACCTTACGGTGCGTGAATGGTTATCCTTATTGCCATTGGCACTTATGATAGTGCTGCTGGGCGTTTTCCCTTCGTACTTATTCGACTTGCTGAACAGGTTTTAGACAGTTTCTTTAAAATAGTTTACCGTGCATCAATACCCATCTGTTGGGAAGTTCGCCTTGTACGGCTGTTTCATAGTCAGAATAACTGCATGGCACAAGACTGGCTTGTTCGTATTGCCTTTTCTTATCGGCAGGGTATGGCACTTCCATCCACCATTTTTCGCTAAGTCGGCTTTTGTAAAAAATAATGGTTTGATCTGATTCTTTGCCAATACTGACCATATACCGCAAAAAATGCTTTTCATTAAACTCCAAATCGCCTTTGCGGTGATTGAAGCCATCTATCAAATACCACACCATCGTAGCCACCACAAAAGCGGTATCTCCCTCCATGTCTAGGGTGGGATTGAATTCATAGATGCCTGCAGTGGTCAATTTATCGTTCAGGCCAGCATACCAAGCCAACTGGCAAGCTTCTTCGGCGGTTAGACCAAAGACATTTTTGGTAACATTGCCCGGTGCATCCATTTTTTTTATCGCTCCTATGTCAAAAAAAAGCATATCGGCGGTGCGAAGCAAAGGTTCGTTTTTGGTAAAATCGTCACGCATTTGACCCAAACGAACATTTTCAAAACACAATTTTTCCATGACTTCCTGCAAGGAATTGTCGTTCAAAAAACTTTGCGTAGCCAAATGGCACACATGGAAAAGATAGTTGGGTTCTTGTGTCAATATTCGGTTTAAATAATTTTGCGCCGAAACTTCCTCGGGGTTTGGTTTCATATCTAATAGCGCATCGACGGTGGCAACCGATATCATTTTCCCAAGCTTTTCATAGGCCAAATATTGCCCAAAAGCCAAATCGTTGGTACCGCCAATAAAAACCACAAAAAGCCCTTTTTCCATGAGTGCTTCTGTGATTTCCTTTATTCTCAACAATGTTTCTTCATGGGTAATGCCATTGCGCAGATTTCCCAAATCCACAATTTTAGATTTGCCCGGATTGCTTTTTAGGTTGTAAAGCGCTTGGCGAACAGCATCGGCAGCTTCGGCAGCTCCCTTATTTTGCAAATTACCTCTCTCCTCGCACAGGCCTACAATCGCAATTTTGGCACGCTGCCAATCGGGGAATTTTTCGCTATAAACTGATATCTGACGAAAAAACGAAGATTCATCGTGGATGTTTTCGTATAATTGTTCATCGACTGCGTCAAAAAAAATTTTCAATTCCATTGCTTTATGCTTCTAAGGCAAGTATAGCACTTATCAATGAAAATGACACAAAAAACTAACGAATAGATGAACGAAATTGTCGTATTGGGTGCCGGAAAAAGCAGTAGCTTCCTAATTGAATATTTGGCAAAAAAAGCCAGCAGCTATTCCTATAAACTTACCGTGGCCGATGGGAACCTGGTAAATCTAAAAGCAAGAACCGCCCAACTAGAAAATGTTCACATTGTGGCAGCTTCGCTCGAAGAGGTTTCTACTTTACAAAAATTAATTTCCGACGCTACCATTGTCGTTTCGTTGTTGCCCCCCTTTCTACATGCCCAAGTGGCTGCATTGTGCCTAGAACTTAAAAAGCATTTGCTTACAGCCTCTTATGTTTCAGAGGAAATTCAAAAAATGCACGATGAGGCAAAAAACAAAAACCTGCTTTTTTTGATGGAATGTGGTCTGGACCCAGGTTTGGACCACATGTCGGCAATGCGCATTCTAGACAATCTGAAAGGTGAAGGGGCCCAAATTCTGTCTTTTCGTTCTTTTTGCGGCGGACTTGTGGCTCCTGAAAGCGAGGACAACCCGTGGGGTTATAAAATAACTTGGAACCCTCGAAATGTAGTTTTGGCTGGTCAGGGTATGTCGCAATACTTGGAAAATGGTGAAGTGAAATACATTCCATATCCTCAACTTTTCAAACGCGCTGAATTACTTTTTTTTGGAAATTTTGGCGAATATGAGGCTTATCCAAATCGAGATAGCCTTTCTTACATTCCAAAATACAAACTTGAAAATGTCGATACTTTTTTGCGAGGCACCATTCGTAAGCGAGGTTTTTGTTCGGCTTGGCAATGTCTTGTAGACTTGGGACTTACCGACGATTCTATCAAAATAAAGGACACAGCCCATTTGTCGGTTTCTGAAGTTTTTAAAAGATTTTGTCCTAAAAACAAGTCGATTGCAGAGTACTTGAATATTGGAAAAAATAGCGAGGACTATCAAAAACTTGTATGGCTTGGATGTGAATCTGACGAAAAACTTGACATTGCAGGAAGTGTAGGTCCGGCAGAATACCTACAAGTGTTACTTGAAAAAAAATGGAAGTTAAAAGACGATGACAAAGATTTGGTTTTGATGCAGCACCAAATTGTCTATACATTAGAGGGAAAAAAGCACGAATTGCATTCTTCACTTTCGGTTTTGGGTCAAAATGTACTGCATACTGCCATGTCCAAAACAGTAGGTTTGCCATTGGCTTTGGCTACCCTTTTGTTGTACTCTGGAAAAATAAATAAAAGAGGTGTGCAAATACCCACTGAAAGAGAAATGTACAAACCAATCTTGGAAGAATGCCAATTAAACCAAATTCTTTTCATTGAGGACAAAAAAAATTAACCTTCTGATGATTTTTATCAGAGTAATTTAATTAGGTCGAATATCTTTTTAGTAAATTCGATACTTGTTTCTGAAAAAAAACCGAGTGGAAGAGAAAAATAAATTAAAAATGGAATTATTGGAATTGGTTGAACCCGATGTAAAGGGCAAGCTTAAGGAACTGTTTGGCTTCGACAAGTTTAGGGGTATTCAAGAGGAAGTCATCAACAACATCATGGCGGGTAACAACACATTTGTCATTATGCCTACCGGCGCTGGCAAATCGCTTTGTTATCAATTACCCGCCCTCATGAAAGAGGGCTGTGCGATAGTCATATCACCTCTTATCGCCTTGATGAAAAACCAAGTAGATAACTTGAACGCCTACGGGATTAATGCCCATTTCCTTAATTCCACTCTTTCCAAAGGTGAAATTACAAGAGTTAAAAACGACGTAATGTCGGGCAAGACCAAACTCTTGTATTTGGCGCCAGAATCTTTAACCAAAGAGGAAAATCTGAATTTTCTTTCACAAGCCAACATTTCCTTTGTTGCCGTCGACGAGGCACATTGTATTTCTGAATGGGGGCACGATTTCAGACCTGAATACCGAAAAATAAAAAA
>JBIKRJ010000164.1:0-5317 GCA_044349205.1 Cytophagales bacterium
ATCGGTAGTGAAATAGGGGTTGCCGGTTCCTGCACCAAAAATCACTACACGTCCTTTTTCTAGGTGCCTCACCGCTCTACGCCTGATAAAAGGTTCACATATCTGGTTCAGTTCGATAGCCGAGAGAAGGCGAGTATGCAAGCCGAGACATTCCAAAGCCCCTTGCAAGGCCATCCCGTTTATGACGGTGGCCAACATGCCCATGTAGTCGCCTTGTACGCGCTCAATCCCGATTTTTTCAGCATAGGAACCGCGATAGATGTTGCCACCCCCAATGACGATGGCAATTTGAACTCCATGGTCGGCTACTGTTTTAATCTCTTGGGCATATTGTTTTATTCGAATGGGGTCTATGCCATATTGTTGATCGCCCTGCAGAGCTTCCCCACTAAGTTTGAGTAGAATTCTTTTGTACTTCATTCTGTTTTTTCAGCGCGGCAAATCTAAAAAAATATAGTGACTTGCCAATCATCCATTTTGTAGCTGGGCCCGTAGTAAAAAGCGTTTGTTAGCCGATTTTGATAAGAAAATAATAATAAAAACAGTTCTTAGTTTTTTTCCAGTAAGTTTATAGGAATTATCCATAACGACACGAATACAAGAAATTTATCTCCTTCCATAGTCATTTCCGCTCTTTTACTTGCCATTTCTGCGGTTTTATTCCAATGCAGCAAGAAATCTGAAAATCCGGCGCCTTCCAGTCAAGACAACAACAATACCCCTGCACAGGTCACCATTCCTGCCGACCTTTCGGGCAAGCAGAGCCCAGAGGCTGGCGATGGCGTTGTCAGAAACAGCCCCACCACTGTAACAGTATTGGGAACTCCTTTGAGTGTGCAAGTATCCTCGCCTGCGAGTTCCCGTTTGAACATGGGGCAGGAGAGCCGCACGCGCTTGGACAATCTACTGGGATTGGGCTCGGGGCAATTGCGCCTGTCTAACACCTTTCAAAAGACGACATTTGGTTGGAAGGTGTCGACATCCGACACCGCGAGCATTTATTATTTGGCACCCGAAAGTGATGGTGTATATTACCGTTACAATCCCAACACGAAAAAATGGAATTGGGGAACGTGGGCCATAGATACTTCTGCAAGCTATGTCGTACTCAACTTGGATGCTTTCCAAAAGGCATCATCTCTCATAAAAATTATAGAGGTTTCGGCAAACAAAGTGGTTGAAGATGAGATATCGGACAGCAATTCCGACGGCAATCCCGACACCACCCGAGTCGTCTTTTATGGATACGACCCCACTCGTTTGGACAAGTTCCCAGGCACGGCTAGTACGAATACGGTTACCGATGCGGACGGTAACACCTACCCCACTTTAACAATAGGCACGCAGGTGTGGATGGCCGAAAACTTACGCACCACCAAATACAACGATGGCACGGCGATACCCTTGGTAAAGGATGATACAGCATGGGCCAATATTTACAATAACAACACCAAAGCACCCGCCATGTGCTGGTACAACAACGACCAAGCCACCTACACTTCCAACAAATACGGGGTCTTGTACAATTGGTATGCGGTGAGCCCCACCACCAACGGAGGCAAGAATGTGTGCCCCACAGGTTGGCACGTGCCCAGCGATGCCGAATGGACGACCTTGACGGACTTTTTGGGAGGCGCAAGCGTGGCAGGTGGGAAGATGAAAACTGTCTCTGGCTGGTATATCAACGGAAACGGGACAAATGAAAGTGGCTTTTCATGTGTTCCAGGCGGGTACCGCTCCGCCTCAGCCAGTGGGGCATTCGGCCAGATTGGCAACGTCAGCTACTTGTATAGTTCCTCGGAGTCCACTTCTAACTACAACGCATGGGGTCGTAATCTGAATTACGGCAACAGTGGTGTGTACAGGGGCGATGGCTTTAAGGAAAATGCTCTTTCTGTCCGTTGCCTCAGGGATTGATTAATTGAATGTTGACAATTTACGTTTCGACGGGCTCAGCGTTCAGTAAAAAAGGGACACTGAGCTTGTCGAAGTGCCTCTGTCTCGAAGTGTGGTCAGTTCCATGACGCTTCGATGAACTCAGCGTCCGGTAACGAAGGGCCACTGAGCCTGTCGAAGTGCAAGCACTTCCGTACCAAATTTCCTTTTAATTTTGCGCCCATCATAGGCGCATGAATTTTCTTAAAGGGCTCACTTCGGTAGAATATTACGCAATATTGGCATTTGCGGTGCTTTATGCCTTTTATTTGTTCAGAATCATTTACTTGGCTATTCGGGTAAGAAGTCATTTCCGAAATGTTTTTGTGAAACTTATTATTCGATCGGTCTATTTCGGATTGATAATTATGGCCTTGATGGCCCCATCATTTGGTGATGTGAAAAAAGAAATAAAGGCAGTAGGGAAAGATATTTTCATTTGCGTGGACTTGTCTAACTCTATGAATGCTAACGATGTACAACCAACCAGATTGGAAAAATTAAAAAGTGAATTGAAGAACATTGTTTCCTCTTTTCAAAGTGATAGAATAGGTTTGGTCATTTTTTCGACCGATGCTTTTATGCAATGCCCACTTACCTACGACCAAAGTGCTTTGTTTCTATTCATCGAGACGTTGAGTACCAAATTGGTGCCGCAAGGTGGTACCGATTTTGGACCGCCTTTGGAATTGGCATTGAAAAGACTGAATGACCCAAGTAACAGCACGGGTAGTCAGCAAGCCAAATTTGTGATTTTGATAAGTGATGGCGAAGATTTTGGCGATGAGACACCCGAAGTCGTTGAAAAAATAAAAGATTCGGGCGTGAAATTGTACACACTTGGAATTGGGACAAAGTTGGGCGGAAAAATTCCAGTTGGAAATGGATTCAAAACCGACGAAGACGGCAAAACGGTCATCACTACTTTGAATAGCGACGATTTGATAGGCATAGCCAGCACCACGGGTGGAAACTATTACGAGGTAAGCGAGGGAAGAAACGATGTGAGGAAGTTGATAACCGACATGTCGAAAATAGAAGGAGAGGTGCGGGAGACGAAAAACATCGATTCCAGTTCAAACAAGTATTTTTATTTCCTTTTTGCCGCCCTGTGTTTGGTGGTGTTTGATGGTCTCATTACCCTGGATGTCATAAAAATATGATGCTAAGGTTTTTGATATCGATACTTCTATTAAACCAGCTTTTGGCAGCCGACTGGGATCCGTTGAAAACAAGCAAAGCCAATAAAGCCAAGGAACAAGCTAGCCAAGCTTTTGCATCGGGCAAATACGATTTGGCGATAAGCAAATACAAGTATTTGTTGGACACATTGAAAATAAAAGACGACAAGGTGCAGCTAAATCTTGCCCATGCGTACATGCGCAAGTCCGACTCGGCAAATGCCTACAATGCCTACGCCGTTTTGACCAAAGCACTCGATTCTAAAATACGTTCCTTAGCATTTCAACAATTGGGCATACTCGAGTCGGAAAAAAATAACCGAGAGGCCGCGCTGGGGCATTTTAAAAATGCTTTGAAATGTGACGAGAAAAACAGCCAAGCCCGATTCAATTATGAGCTTTTGTTGAAGCGTAAAGACAAACAAATGCCCAAGTCGCAAGACAAACAAAAGAGGGACGAACAAAAAAAGAAAGACCAAGAGCAAAAGAAAAACGAACAGAACAAAGGCGGAGATAAAGGCGATAAAAAAGAAGACAAAGGCAAAGACGGCACGAAAGAAAACAAAGAAGGCAACAAGGAAGAAAATAAAGACAAGGAAAACCAAGGAAATAAAGGAAACAAAGAAGAGAAAAAAGACCAAAAAGGCGAGCAATCGAAAGACCAAGAACAGTCTAAAAAGCCCGGAGAAGATAAAAAAGAGGGAGGTGAAAAAGGTAAAACTGAAAAACCTTCTGAAAATGGCGATAAAAAAGGAGAAGCCGAAAAACCCGCCGAAAAAGGCGAGCAAAAGAAAAAAACGCAATCAGAATCGGTGGCAGCCAACAAAGAGCAATTGCAAAAAATGAATATGACCGAACAACAGGCAAAAGCCATTTTGAATGCGATGCGACAAGGCGAGACGCAATACATACAACAAATGAAGCGTACTACGGGCAAATCGTCACGAACAAACAAGAAAGATTGGTAATAGCCAATTTTTGAGCAAATTTGTACTGTAAATCTGTCATTTTGGTTCCTATCACTCTTTATGTATATCTGAGTATTGCGCTTTTAAGCATAGGATTGTACCTGCTTTTAACCCGCACCAATCCCGTAATGGCGCTAATGGGGGTGGAATTGATGTTCAATGCCGCCAACTTGAATCTTGTGGCTTTTGCGCAACAAGATCCTGCAAAACAAGGTTGGTTTTTCAGTTTGTTCCTTTTTGTAGTAGTGGCCTGCGAAAGTGCCATTGCATTGGCTATTTTTTATTTGTGGACAAGGCAATCGGGAAATCCAGAATTGGACAAGGCCGACAACTTAAAAGGTTGATTTCGTAATTTAAATGGGCTATATCGCTACAAAAACCTCTTTTTTAGCTGCCATACTTGGTTTGCCCTTGTTTCTTGTATTGGCAGCGGTGGTGTTGTTTTTCGCCAAAAAACAAAGCCAACAGTTTCTGAAATACGTGGTGATGCTGTGTGCTGTTGTCATGGCTGTATGGTCGGGTTACCTGGTGTATGTAGGCTTACTATACAAGCCTGTTTACTCGTTTCTCTGGTTCGATTTTGGTAAACCCGTCACCATTTCTTTCGGACTCGATTTTCAAGGAAGTTTGATGTTGGGGATGGTGGCATTTATTACTTTGCTTGTGGTAATGTACTCTACTGCTTACATGCAGCATGAAAAAGGCTATGCCCGATATTTTGCCTGTCTTTTTCTATTTGTTGCTTCTATGATTGGCATCGTGTTGTCTTTCAACTTGTTGCTCACTTTTGTTTTTTGGGAATTGGTTGGTTTCTGTTCTTATCTGCTTATCAATTTTTGGTACAAAAAAGACGCATCCAACCAAGCGGCTCGAAAAGCTTTTATTTTGAATAGGGTAGGAGATTTGGGCTTTTTGATGGGTTTGGGATTGCTTTATGCCCATTTAGGGACTTTTGAAATTGGGACTCTGTCCAATTCTATTTCACCCACGCAAAATTCATTACTATTTTGGGCAGGCCTTGGTGTTTTCTTGGGTTGTGTGGGCAAGTCGGCACAATTTCCGCTCTTGGGTTGGTTGCCTGATGCCATGCAGGCGCCTACACCCATATCTGCGTTGTTGCACGCGGCCACGATGGTAGCGGCGGGAGTATTTTTATTGGCCCGATTGTTGCCCCTTTTCCCTTCCGAATTGCTTACCATAATTGCCTATGTTGGTGCCATTACCTCTTTCATT
>JBIKRJ010000165.1:0-5298 GCA_044349205.1 Cytophagales bacterium
GATTGCCATTGTTTTATTACAAGGTTGATTTCTAGGCATGCCCGAAGAGATTTTTCGCTTCAAACAATTTAATGTCAACCAAGCGGGTGCAACGCTCAAAGTCTGCACCGACTCTTGCTTGTTTGGGGCCTGGATAGCCCAATACTATAAAGATCTGAAGGTTTTGGATATCGGAACGGGCACTGGACTATTGGCCTTGATGTATGCCCAAAATAATCCTGAAAGTCATATTCTTGCTTTAGAAATAGACACCGAAAGTGCTGCATTATCCAAAAATAACTTCATGCAATCGCCTTGGGCACAACGTTTGGAATCGAAGTGTATTTCGCTACAAGATTTTGTTAAAGAGTACAAAGATTCCAGTTTCGACCTCCTTTTTTGCAATCCTCCTTTTTTTGAAAACCAATTACCCTCGAAAAAACAGCAAAATAATGTTGCCAAACACAGCGCTTGCCTGAACAAAGCCGAACTGATTTTTTCTTTTACCCAACTTCTTTCTGAAAACGGAACAGCCGTTGTATTGCTACCACCCTATGAAGCCAAATCTTTTACCGAAATGGCGCAAGAAGCCAGTTTTTATCTGAAAGAAAATGTGACGATACGTAACAAGAATGGACAGGCCGCTTTTAGACAAATACTTTGCTTTGGAAAAAAAGAATGTACCGTGATTTTTTTGGAACTGACCATATACCAGTACGATAAAAACTATAGCCCTGAATTTAAGGCCCTATTGAAAGATTATTATTTGGCTTTGTGAGAATTGAGAAAAATCAGGACTTCTCGATCAAACATTCCCTAATGTAGGCAAACATCGCGATTTCGCCTGGTGAAAGGTTTTTGTCGCTGTGCATCAAAACGTTCATGTCGTCCATTATTTGCATTTTGGCAGCAAATGGAAGTGGATGATTTTTAGAATTGACTTTTAATTTTTCTTGCTTTTGCGTTTCGGTTTCCATCACATTAGTTTCTACCAAACGATTTACAATGGCGCCCACATCGGCTTTTGAATTTGGAAAATGACGAGAAAGCACATTGCGAACGGCGTTTTTGATAGTATCCAATTCAGCATCTAAGACAAACATGTCGGCACTTGCCATGCACAGGTATAAGTAGCACAAGTATTCTTCCAATTGCAGTTCGATATGTGAGGCATTGTGTTCCATGATATTATTTTGTGGTGTTTTAGAAAAATATACCCTTCGTAAAATTCGGATTTGGTTTTTATTTTCCAAAAATAGAGAAGTAATGGAAACAAAAAAGGGGAAGATAAAATCTTCCCCTTTACATTTGGTAAAAACGTAATGTTTATACCTTGGCCGATTTAACGGTTTTGATAATACGAGCTGCTACTTTGTATGGATCGGCAGCTGAATTTGGTCTGCGATCTTCCAACCAACCTTTCCAGCCTTTTTTTACTGCTTGAATAGGAATACGGATAGAAGCACCACGATCAGATACGCCATAGGAGAAGTCGTTGATAGAAGCTGTTTCGTGCTTTCCAGTCAAACGAAGGTGATTGTCGGCACCATACACATCAATGTGCTCTTTCACTACAGGGCGGAACGCTTCGCATATTTTGTCGTACACATCTTTTTGACCTGCGGTACGAAGAATAGTATTGGAGAAGTTGGCGTGCATGCCCGAGCCGTTCCAGTCAAGTGCACCAAGCGGCTTGCAGTGCCAGTTGACCGAAACACCGTATTTTTCACCAATTCTTTCTAGTAGATAACGAGCCAACCAAGTTTGATCGCCAGCTTCTTTCGCACCTTTTGCAAAAACTTGGAATTCCCACTGTCCGGCAGCTACTTCGGCATTGATACCTTCTACATTCAAACCGGCATCCAAACATGCGTCCAAGTGTTCTTCTACGATGTCTCTTCTAAAGGCATTGGCGGCACCTACCGAGCAGTAGTATGGGCCTTGAGGGCCGGGAAAACCACCTGCGGGAAATCCAACTGGCTTGTGGTACATAGGATCCCACAAAAAGTATTCTTGTTCGAAACCAAACCAGAAATCGTTGTCGTCGTCATCAATGGTAGCACGGCCATTTGTTTCGTGAGGAGTACCGTCCGAGTTCAACACTTCACACATGATTAAGTACCCGTTTTTTCTTTGAGGGTCTGTAATGATGTAAACAGGTTTCAGCAAACAGTCTGAAGAACCTCCTGGAGCTTGTTCAGTAGAAGAACCATCGAAAGACCACATTTCGACATCTTCCAATTTACCACTGAAATCGTTTTCAATTTTTGTTTTGGAGCGGAGGCTTTGAGTAGGCTTGTATCCGTCAAGCCAAATGTACTCGAGTTTTGATTTTGCCATTAAGATTTAAGGTTTATGTTGAAGATTTTCACTAAATTATTTAGAAACGAGTACAAATTAAGAGGTATTTTTTAGAAAAACACACCTTTTTAGAAAAATTTAGTAAAAAACTGACCTTGCACAGAAAAATCTACTCTTTACTTGAACAAACTGTGCAGCTCGCTGCTCAATCTGTCTTTGTCAATAGGCACCACACCCACATATTCGCACACGATACCGCCCGCCAAATTGGATATTTCGGCTACTTGCTTCAAAGGCAGCTGGGCAGCCATGGCCAAAGCCGCCACGCTCACCACCGTGTCGCCAGCTCCCGAAACATCGGATATGCTGCGAACATGCGCAGGCAAAAAATGATGCTCCATACCATCCGAAACAAACACCCCGTGTTCTGAAAGGGTGATGAGATTGGCCTTTACTTTCATTTTTTCCTGCAATAAGCCTGAAGCTTTTTTCACTTCTTCTTTGTCGGCCTTGTCGAAGTCCAATTTCAACCCTTCTTTCAGTTCTTTCAAATTGGGCTTGAAAAGCGACACGCCCTCATAGGCTGTAAAATTTCTCTTTTTGGGGTCGACTACCGTAGGAATATTTTTTGCCTTTGCCATTTCGACCACATTTTTAATCAAATGGGGGGTAATTACACCTTTGTCGTAATCTTCAAAGATGATGACATCTGTATGAGGCAAAAGTGAGGAAACCTTGTCTAGCAATTGGGTTGTTTGGTGGGGTGATACCGAGTGGTCGGCCTCCGAATCTACTCGCAGCATTTGTTGCGAACCAGCAATAATCCGATGCTTGATGGTGGTAGGTCTATCGTTCACTTGCAATATACCCTCGGTGCTCATTTTTTGCTTTTCGAGCAATGAAAGAAAATTGTCGCCATCTAAATCTTGTCCAATAATGGAACAAAGAATGGGCTTTGCCCCAAGCGAGGCAATATTCAGGGCAACATTGGCTGCGCCGCCCAAACGTATTTCACGCTTCTGAACGTTAACTATTGGAACCGGCGCTTCGGGCGAAACTCTTTCTACTTTTCCCCACAAATAGGAATCCAACATCACATCGCCTATGATAAGGACGCGCTGCTTGGCAAATAGTTCAAAAATCTCTTTTACTGACATGGGCAATTAATCTCGACAAATTTAAAAATTCAATGCTGTTATTTCATTTTGGCATCCCTCATGGGGTTGAACAACTTGGGAGGCTTTGTCATGATCACATCAAAACGGGTAGTGGAAATGGCTTTCGGAAACACATTATTCGACTCATCCGTATCGGCCAATTCTAGATATGGGTCAAACTGCACTTGCTTCAACTCTTTTTCGAAAGCAAAAATCTTGTAACACTCTGCTTCGTTTCTACGCCATATTTCGGCGGGAATCCTTATCTCTTCCTTGCTTCCGTCGGTAAAAGTAAAGAGTAAAACCAAAGGAGTAACCACACCCCCAATGTTTTTAAAGCGCAATTCATAATAGTTCAAATTCCTTTCATACAATGGCTTCAGCTCTGGTTCTAGGTTTTGAAGAAAATCCTGATAAAGCTTCAAATCGCCTTCTGTAACACGATATTCATCGTAGGTGTCATAAAAATCCTTCAGTTCGGGGTGCGCTTCCATATAGGTTTGCTTTATCGATTCTTTGTTTCGTATTTCTGAAATCGAGATTCTCTCTTCCTTTGCTTTCTTTTTGGCAGGCCATTCTACAGAGGGGTTCTTTGCATCCAATTTAAAATGGCGCACACTTTCAATCGACACATCGACATGTTCGGTACCGTAAAACCAGGCTTTCCAAAACCAGTCCAAATCGGTTCCAGAGGCTTCTTCCATCGTGCGAAAAAAATCGGCAGGTGTAGGGCTCTTGAACATCCACTTGCGGGCATATTCTTTGAAAGCAAAATCGAACATTTCACGTCCAAGCACCGTCTCACGCAACACATTCAATGCGGCTGCCACTTTGGTGTAGGTGTTATTGCCCAGCTGTGAAATTTGTTCGGGATTGGTCATAATTGGTTCCTGATTTTCTTTCGGACTTTTCATGTAGGCGGCAGCCGTCCACGCAGGTCCACGACGAGAAGGGAAAGTTCGGTCCCATTCTTGTTCGGCAATAAATTCCAAAAATGAATTGATACCCTCGTCCATCCATGCCCACTGACGTTCGTCGTTGTTGACAATCATCGGGAAGAAATTGTGCCCAATTTCGTGAATGATTACGCTTATCATCGCATTTTTCACCCTAGCCGAATAGGTGCCGTCTTTTTCGGGCCTGCCCCAGTTGAAACATATCATGGGATATTCCATTCCAATGTTGTCGGAATGCACCGAATACGCGACTGGATAAGGGTAATCGAAGGTCATGTGCGAATACGATTTTAAGGTATGAGCTACTGTGTGTGTAGAGTATTTTTCCCATAAGGGATTGCCCTCTTTTGGATACAAACTCATGGCCAAAACTTTCTTGCCATTTACATCGACCATCATACCGTCCCAAATAAATTTTCGAGATGTGGCAAAGGCAAAATCGCGTACATTTTCGGCTTTAAAATGCCATGTTTTTTTGCTTGTGGCTTTACTTCTTTCCCGTTTTTCGGCCTCTTTTTGCGAAGCAATTATGATTGGTTTTTCAAAAGATTTTTGTGCTTTGACAAATTGCTCGTAGTACTTGTCTTGAATCGCTTCCTTGGGATTTTGCAAAACGCCAGTTGCTCCTAGAATATGGTCACTTGGCACCGTAATCTTTACCGAAAAATTGCCAAAAGTGCAGGCAAATTCCGCATCGCCCAAAAATTGTTTGTTTTGCCAACCACTATAGTCGGTGAAAGCTGCCAAACGAGGATAAAACTGCGCGATGCAATACAAATAGTTTTTATCTTCTGGAAAATACTCATAACCAGAACGCCCACCCGTTTTGATGCGGTCGTTGATTTTGTTTTGCCAATCGACCCTGAATGTGAATTTTTCGCCCGCTTTCAGCGCCTTTGGCAAAT
>JBIKRJ010000021.1:0-19718 GCA_044349205.1 Cytophagales bacterium
GAGCTGATGCGACCACCCGCTTTAGGGTCTACTTCGAAATACAAATCCTTGTGCGATATAACATATCTTCCGTTTTTCTCGACAGGTTTTACTTGTGCCATTAGCCCGCAAGAACAAAAAACAAGTGCAAAAAATATTTTCATTCGTTCTGTTGTTAAATAACCACTTTTTCTAAAATTGTATAAAAATCTACCAAGCGACCGGCATATTTTCCATAAAGTATTTCCCTAAAATCTTGAAGATGCTGAGCCTCGAACTGTTTCATTTTGTCTAATTCGTCGAGGGTGAGTTGTAACGAATATGTGCTACCGCCTTGTTCATGGTCGCCAAGAAGCCGTAAAAATCGTTTTTCCTGAAAGAATCCTGTGAGCCAAAGGCTTGGAATAAAGGTTTGGCGCATCCATTCCAGCCATTCTTCTTCTATTTCCGTGTCAATGTTTACCGTTAGGCTAAAAAGTACCATCGCATTTTCAAACACGAATAAAGGGCATCTGAAATAATAATGCAATTGAAACGATGCGAATCCTTCTTTTTTGGTTGTTTATGAAGCTTATAAATCCCCTTTAAAACCTTTCTTGTTTAGTTGTGTTATGTGTACATATTGTAGGTGTATAAATAAATAATTTCATACGTTTTGAATACTTTTTCCATCAAAGATTTAGAAACAATTTCGGGTATAAAGGCACACACCCTGCGCATTTGGGAACAACGGTACAATGTTATTGAACCCCACCGAACCGATACCAACATTCGTTTCTACGACGACAATGATTTGAAGAAAATCCTCAACATTTCGTTTTTAAACCAAAAGGGGTATAAAATTTCAAAAATTGCCGGCATGAACAATGCAAGCCTAAGCGAAAAAGTCTTAGAACTAGCGCAAGACAATATTGAATATCCCGTGCACGTGCATTCTTTGATGCTAAGCATGTTGGAGCTGGACGAGGATCATTTCGAAAAAACGATTTCAAAATGTGTGCAGCAGTTTGGTTTGGAAAATGCCATGATCCATGTCATCTATCCGTTTTTGAGTAAAATTGGACTTTTGTGGCAAGTAGGGAGCCTAAACCCTTATCAAGAACATTTTATCCTGCACCTGATTAGACAAAAAATTATGGTGGCTATCGACAGTCACCCCAACAATTATTCATCTAATGCCAAGCGATTCTTGTTGTATTTGCCCTCGTCTGAACTTCACGAAGTAGGACTGCTTTTGGCGTATTACATTCTGAAAACCAGAGGGTATCGTGTGTTTTATTTCGGCCAGTCTCTCCCTTTTGCCGATTTATGCGATGCATGCCAACTATGCAAGCCAGACTATACTTTCACCATTATTACCTCTTTGGGCGAGCAAGACGTTAATGCGCTTGTTGAAAAAGCGGCCAGTTGTATGCCAAACATCACACATATTGTTTCGGGATACCATTTGGCTTCGATAAAAACGAAAAAGAAAAATGTGTTTCTGTCGCCCAATATTCAATCTTTCATCGAATTCGTAAATCGTTAAAACTTCTTTTTTTCTTAACAAAAGGAAAATAATTTTTTGTCCTAACTCCCAGTATTGTTTCTGAACTTTGGGAAAACGTAGTGCATGCATTTTCTTTTCATAGTACAAGGCGAAGGTCGAGGCCACATGACACAGGCCATTTCCCTTCGGAATATGCTGGTACAGCATGGCCACGAAGTAAAAGCGGTGCTCGTGGGACAAAGTGCCAGAAGGGAAATTCCGCGTTTTTTTATCGAAAAAATACAGAGCCCCGTCATTGGTTTCGCAAGTCCAAATTTTGTACTTGACAGCAAAAAGAAAGGATTGAAAATTGTTGAAACCTTTCGGGTAAACCTATTGAAAAGCCGCACTTTTTTGTGGAACCTGAAAGTGATAGACCAAGCTGTACAGGAACATCAGCCGCAAGTGGTAGTCAATTTTTACGATTTGCTGGCTGGTATATATTCTTTCTATTACAAGGATAAAAGAAAATTCAAGTTTGTGTGCGTAGGTCACCAATTATTGCTCGAACATTCGGCATTTGAATTTCCAAAATCAAGAAAGGTTGAAAAGTTTTTGTTGCATTCCAACACCCGCATTGCTTCTGCCAAATCGGATTTGAACTTGGGCTTATCTTTTGTACCCATGGCGCACGAACCCAAAAAGCGGTTGTATGTAGTGCCGCCCTTGCTCAGAAAAGAAGTGCTTTTGCAAAAACCAGAAGACAAAAACTTTGTCTTGGGATATATGGTAAACGAGGGCTATGCCGAAGACATTATTGCTTGGCACAAACAACACAAAGACATCTCGCTGGTGTGTTTTTGGGACAAAAAAGAAGCCAACGACTCCTACAGCCCCCACGAAAATTTGGTTTTTTACCAACTGAACGACGCACTTTTTCTCGAGCACATGAGAACCTGTTCGGGTTATGTAAGCACCGCCGGTTTCGAGTCGATATGCGAAGCCATGTATTGGGGAAAGCCTATTTTGATGGTACCCACAGCGCACCATTACGAGCAGCTTTGCAATTCGCTCGATGCCACGAAAGCAGGTGCTGGTATAAGCCATGACACGTTCGATATTTCGCTTTTGGTCGAGTACATTCCGCGCCACAAAAACCGCCAAAACGAGTTTCAAGAATGGGTACACAAAGCTGAAACAGTTTTATTGGAACTACTCACACAATAGTGCGCACAAGGCAGGGTTGGCAATTTTTTCCTACCTTTGCGCCCAAATTTTGCAAAGCGCTAATCTTATTTCCAACCCAAAAACGCTAATTTATGGAATTGACCCGCATCCCCCTTCATGAAAAGCACGTAGCTCTTGGAGCCAAAATGGTGTCTTTCGGAGGATTTGAGATGCCGGTGCGTTATTCTTCCGACGTGGAAGAACACCTATGCGTAAGACAAGGAGTAGGGATTTTCGATGTTTCGCACATGGGCGAATTTCTAGTTACAGGGCCCCACGCGTTAGACCTAATTCAGTATGTAACCAGCAACGATGCCTCGCAACTTAGTCCAGGCAAGGTACAATATTCTTGTTTCCCCAACGACAATGGTGGAATAGTGGACGATTTGCTCGTGTACAAATTTGACGATGAAAAATACCTATTGGTGGTAAATGCCAGCAACATTGGGAAAGATTGGGATTGGGTAAAAAAACACAACACATTTGGTGCCAACATGGAAGACATTTCCAAGAAAACTTGCCTTTTTGCCGTGCAAGGTCCCAAAGCGGCAGATGCCTTACAATCGCTAACCAGTGTAAACTTGGCCGCCATGACGTACTATACTTTCGAAGTGGCCACTTTTGCAAATGTACAAGAGGTCATTATTTCGGCTACGGGATACACAGGTGCTGGTGGTTTTGAAATATATGTGCCAAACGAACATGCTAAAGCCGTTTTTGATGCCATCATGGGAGCAGGAAAAAATGTTGGAATAAAACCCATCGGGTTGGGCGCGCGCGATACCTTGAGATTGGAAATGGGCTACAACCTGTACGGAAACGACATCGACGACAGCACTTCGCCCATTGAAGCGGGACTGGGTTGGATTACGAAATTCAATAAAACCTTTGTGAATTCGGAAAATTTGAAGAAGCAAAAAGAAAAAGGCGTAGCCAAAAAACTGGTCGGTTTCAAAATGGAAGAACGCGGCATCCCTCGTGCGCATTACCCAATTTTAGACACCGCAGGAAACAAAATAGGAGAAGTGACGTCGGGTTCTATTTCGCCCCTCCTAAACCAAGGAATTGGAATGGGCTATGTGCCTGCCGCATATGCCAAAACAGGTACAGAAATAGGCATTTCCATTCGGGATAAAAGCCTGAAAGCCACCGTAGTGAAACCCCCTTTTATTGATAAGGCGTAGTACGTATTTCTTACAGCGCAATATTTTGAGAGACGAAAAATAATACGAATACCAGCATGAACTCCATCGATGTTTGCATAAGCCCCGACCTTTTACACTTGTATCCGCTAAAAGGAAAAATAGTGGTAGTAGTGGATGTGTTGCGCGCTACTTCTTGCATGACCACCGCCATGGCCAATGGTGTAAAAAGCATTATTGCCGTGGCTACCTTGGAAGAGTGCATGGCTTACAAAAACAGAGGTTTTCTGGCTGCTGCCGAGCGCGACGGGAAAACTGCCGATGGTTTCGATTTGGGCAACTCGCCATTCTCGTACATGGATTCCTCTTTCAAAAACAAAACGCTGGTCGTGACCACCACCAACGGCACTTTGGCCATTGCCAAATCGAAAGAAGCCGACGAAATCTTGATTGGTGCTTTTCTGAACAAAACAAGTCTTATCAAATACCTTTCTGAACAAAATAAAGACGTGCTGGTGCTTTGCTCGGGGTGGCGTGGCAGTTTTAATATGGAAGACACGCTATTTGCAGGCTCGCTGGTTGCGGGACTGGAAGGAATTTTGGCACACGAAAGCGATTCTTCTTTAATGGCCAAAAGACTTTACCTAGCCGCCCGACACAACATGATGCAATTTTTAGAAGATTCCACCCATTTCAAACGCTTGTCGCGCCTGAACCTGTACAAAGACATAGAATTCTGCCTCACCGAAGACCTTTACGACATCCTAATCGCCCAAAAAGAAGGGGAATTGGTCGTGCTTTAAGTTAATGGACCTCAAAATTCACCTTCAACGCTTAGTAAACAGCTTCCGCCATTTTTCAGGAAGAGATTTCATCGCACTTCCTCCCAACACAGATTTGGTTAATTTTTTGCACGAAGCCCCCTTTGCGCTCGTTTCGCATGGCACTGAAGCAGATCCCATTTTCAATTATGCCAACAAAACCGCGCAAAGACTTTGGGAAATGGATTGGGACGAATTTACCTCCACACCCTCTAGACTTTCGGCCGAACCCATGCGGCGCGAAGAAAGGGAACAACTGTTGCACCAAGTGGCACAGTTTGGCTTTGCCGAAAACTATGAAGGCATACGGATTTCAAAAACGGGAAAACGCTTTTGGATACGAAACACCACCGTTTGGAACGTGCTCGACGAGCAAGGACATTACATAGGGCAAGCCGCCTCTTATTCCAAATGGGACTTTATTGAATAGCTTCTGGGGTTGTGGAATTTTTTTGAGTCTATTAAAGAGCCTTCCACCTTTGCAGGTGTTCTTCACCTATAAAACCTCCTTCCAACATTCACAAACGTTTTTGGTCAAAAGCCGCAACAACGGCCGTAAAACGCAAGAAGGGTGTTGGGTGTCTTATCCTGCGCCTATGCTATTCAGTTCGAGGTGTATTGAGGTGGCACGAAACCTGGTGTAATGCTTACATTTTCCCGCCTACAAGGTAGAACCTGCCTTCAACATTACAAATTCTCTAAAATTTTCTCTTGTAATGCCTTTGTCTGTACTAGCATAAGCGTTAGAGAAAGTTTTTGGAATGTGGATATTTCGTTTGGGGTTCCACTTGAATTCGTAGCCATAAAGTTTGCCTTCTACTTCTTCCACATAATCTACTTCCTGTTGTTGTTTGGTACGCCAAAAGTACTTTTGAGCCCTAATTTTATGGTAATGGAGTTGTTTTACACGCTCACTTATCAAAAAATTTTCCCACAATGCACCAATGTCCTGTCTGTTGGGCACAGCCATTAGCTGTCCTATCACTGCATTACGAATGCCGTTATCGTAAAAATAAATTTTCCTGTTTGACTTTATTTCGTCGCGCAAGTTTCGACTAAAGGCGGGTAATCGAAAGACCACATAGGCTTTTTCTAAAATATCTATGTAATGGCTTACTGTCTTCGAATCTAGTCCAATCAAATCTCCTACCTCTTTGTACGACACTTCATTCCCAATTTGGTGAGCCAATGCTTGCACTAGCTTTAATACTAATTCTGGTTTTTTTAAATTGCCATATATTAAAATGTCTTTATACAAATAGCTGTCTGCCAACTCGTTCAGTACCTCTTTCTGTTCATTTGGATGATTCAGCACATCGGGATAAAAACCAAAAACTAACCTGTTTTCCAGGTCTTGCTCCGCTTTCACATATCCGATATGGTTTTGCCATTCTTCCCAGCTGATAGGCCATAGTTGGTACGACCATTTTCTCCCTGTCAAGGGTTCTTGTGTTTGCTGTGACAGTTCGAACGCAGAAGAACCACTCAATATCAACTGCACCGAAGGTAGTTGGTCGGTAATGATTTTAGACGTAAGGCCTATATTGGAAATGCGTTGCGCTTCGTCGATAAACACCAGCTTGCTATTCCCGATTATTTGCCTGATTTGCTCGATATTGGGCGAATGGAGTAGTTGACGAACGGTAGGGTCGTCGCCGTTTAAAAACAACGACTCTTCCTTATAAGGCAATATCAATTGATTGATTAATGTGGTTTTTCCTACTTGTCTTGGGCCTATCAAAATAACAGCCTTGCCTTTGAAAAATTTGTCTTTTATCTCTCTTTCCAAGCTTCTTGTTATCATTCTTGCTTTTTATATGGCACAAATATATAACTTTATCGGAATGTATTCCGATAAAGTTATAACTATACGGGAATGTATTCCAATAAAGTTATAAAAAGAGTAGATTTATTCGGCATCTACACCCAAATAGGTGCGCAGTTTTTCTTCCTCAAACAATTCGGCAGCTCTTGGCTCCTTTTTAAGCAATGAAACAAAAATGCCTACTACAAATGCGGCTGACATCGACACAAGTGCAGGGTTTTTCAATGGGAAAATGGCTTTATCATTACCCAACAAATCGACCCAAACCGTAGGGCTAAACACAATCAATACCAAGGATACGAAAGTACCCGTACCAATGCTCATGTAAGCGCCTTGGGTGGTAAATCGCTTCCACAATATGGAGAGCAAAAGTGCTGGGAAATTGGCACTAGCCGCAATAGAAAAAGCCAAGCCGACCATGAACGCCACATTCTGACCCTTGAAAATAAATCCAAGTATTACGGAAAGAATGCCAAGTACAATGGTAGCCAACTTGGCTACTCGCACCTCGCCCATTTCGTCGGAAACACCTTTTTTCATCACATTTACATACAAATCGTGCGAAAGCGTGGACGCTCCTGAAAGCGTGAGACCAGCTACCACAGCCAAAATAGTCGCAAAGGCAACTGCCGCTATAAAGCCCAAAAAGGCAGTGCCCCCCGTGGCTTCGGCCAGTAGCAAGGCCGCCATATTCCCCCCTTTGTCTCCGATGTTGCCCAACTTTCCCGTAATCACCTCTTGCCCTACTATCACCATCGCGCCAAAGCCAATGATGAAGGTGAGAATGTAGAAATACCCTATTAATCCTGTGGCCACAAATACCGACTTGCGGGCTTCTTTGGCATTGGGTACGGTATAAAATCGCATCAAAATATGAGGCAAACCGGCGGTACCCAGCATCAAGGCCAAGCCCAAAGAAAGGGCATCCCAAGGGTTGGAAATGTAGCCACCCGGCGACAGCACCTGTTCGCCATAGCGTACAGAGGCGGCGTCAAAAAGGTGCAATGGGTTGAAGCTAAAGTGAGCCAAGGTTAGTATCACAATAATCGTGGCGCCGCCAAGGAGCAAAACAGCCTTGATAATTTGCACCCAAGTAGTGGCCAACATGCCTCCAAAAAGTACATAGCTTGTCATGACGATGCCTACAATCACAATCGAAAATTCATAAGGAAGGTTGAAAAGTGTTTTGATTAGTCCGCCCGCCCCTACCATTTGGGCAATGAGGTAAAAAAGGATGGTCATTAAAGAACCAGTGGCCGCCGCAATGCGGACCGGCTTTTGGCGAAAACGGTATGCTACCACATCGGCAAACGTGTATTTGCCCAGATTGCGCAAGGGTTCGGCAATCAAAAACATGATGATGGGCCAGCCAACCAAAAACCCAATCGAATAGATTAAACCGTCGTAGCCTTTTGTGGCCACCATACCGGCAATGCCGAGAAAGGAAGCTGCGCTCATGTAATCGCCAGCCAAGGCCAAGCCATTTTGAAAACCTGAAATATTTCGTCCAGCGGCGTAAAACTCGGAGGTCGTATTGGTACGTTTGGCAGCCCAGTACGTGATGTACAAGGTGATGAGCACAAAACAGAAAAAGATGCTAATAGCCAGCGGATTGGTTTGACCCAGCGTGGTTTGAAACTGTTCCATTTTTGAAATTTTGGGTGTTACAATTTATTCTTGAGTTCTTCCACAGTTTTGTCGTACGAACTATTCGCCCAACGCACATACACGCCAGTCATGAACCAAGCAAAGAAGATAATGCCCAAGCCCCAAACAATGCCCAAAGTAAGTTGCCCGCTCAACTTTTGGGCAAAAAAAGGCTTGTTGAAGGCAATGGTTATCAAGAAACTAAAATAAACCAGCAGCATAAGTAAAGACATGCTGAGTGAAAAAGTCCACCGTTTTTTTATCAATTGTTTGAATGCTTGAGATTCAATGACTTGATGTGCTCTTTGGTCTGAATTATGCATAAAAATTACTTAATGTTTAATAAGCCAAAGTAAAGATTAAATTTCAAAAAGTAACAAATAAAAGGGGAGCTATAAGGCTCCCACTTTCTTAATTTTCCTGTACCAATTCGGTTCGGCTATCTTTGATAGTTTCCAACAACACAAAAAACTTCTCGGCATCGGCCAAATATTGTTTGGCAAATGCTTCGCTTGGTTCGTTTTTATTGATACGCAACACATGCGCCTTGAAATCGGCGATGCCTTCAGCCAATCCAGTTTGTACAAAATGGGTATCAAAATCGTTGATGATGCCGTGTTGGGTGTTGCAGTTTACATCCTTACTTGTGAGCAAGGCTTTGGCACCGCTTACAAATACGGCATAACTCCAGTATATCGAATCGGCCCAAGCACCTTCCTCAAAAGTTTCCTTGGCGTTCTGGAGTTTCTCTTTGGTATCGTTCAGAAGCGTGGCCACCAAATCGAGCATCACACCCGCACATTCGCCTACGCCCACGGCAGTTTCATATTGGTCGGTGTTGCCCCAATCTACAAAATAGTCTGGGGTAATGTTGTCGGTAGCCGCCAAAGGCTTTAACATATTGTAGAAATAAGGATTGCCTTGGCGATAGAAATAATCATTGAAATATTCCCCTTCAAGACCGTTTGTTTGGTAGTCGTTGAGCAAGGCACGCAAGGCATCGGGCACACGTTTCGATGGAATTTTCACGACTTTATCAGACATCAGACCCAATCCATCACCCTTCACGCCACCACCCAACAACAATTGCATGGCAGGAAGCACTTTTCCACCCGCTTTCATGCTCATGCCATGAAAGCCAATGTTGGCCAAACTGTGTTGACCACATGCGTTCATACAACCGCTGATTTTAATTTTAATATGGTTGTTGAAAATAAGGTCGGGATATTCTTCTCTGATAACTTTTTCCAATTCTTCGGCGAGTCCGTAGCTACTGGCAATACCCAAATTACAGGTTTCGGTGCCAGGGCAGGCGGCAATATCGGCGGTGCTTTCGGCACCCGGTTCAGCCAAGCCTAGTTTGTCCAATTCCTGAAAAAAATGTCCTAAATAATCCTCCCGTACAAACTTGATAAGGTATCCTTGATTGACCGTGATACGCAGTTCGTCGGCCGAATACCCTTCTGCGACAATCGCAGCCAACTTACGTGCCGTATCGGTATCCATGTTGCCCAAAGGCAGTTTCACATTGATGCTGAAAAAGCCTGCTTGTTTTTGAGGTTGCACATTGGTTTTCAGCCAATTTTGATATTTTTTATCGTCGGCAATAAAGAAAGTAGGCACTGCTTTTTCGATAGGAACGGCTGTTTCAGGCGCATTGGTGGTATCTACCACGTATTTATTGTTTTTCAGTGCAAGCCTTTCTTCTTCTACCAAGTTAAGAAACGCCTCAAAACCCAAATCGTTTATTAGGTATTTCAGACGGGCTTTGTGCCTGCGAGTGCGTTCGCCAAAACGATCAAATACCCGTATAACGGCTTCCGAAAAAGGGATAAAATCATCTACATGTACAAAATCGGCGTACACATGAGCGTGAAAAGGTTGCGCCCCCAATCCACCACCTACCATCACTTTAAAACCTCTTTGGCCGTCTTTAATTTTGGGAATAAAGCCAAGATCGTGAATAAACGTAAAGGCATTGTCACTTTCGTCGGAAGAAAACGCCACTTTGAATTTGCGGCCCATTTCCTGACAAATGGGGTTGCGCAAGAAGTATTCAAAAAGAGCATGGGCATAGGGAGTGATATCAAACAATTCGTTCGGGTTTATGCCCGCATCGGCCGAACCGGTAACGTTGCGTACAGTGTTGCCACAAGCCTCGCGAAGGGTGATATTTTTTTCTTCCAATTTAGCCCAGAGCTGGGGGGTGTCTTTCAGTTTTACGTGGTGAATCTGAATGTCTTGACGTGTGGTGGCATGCAATATACCGCTAGCATATTCGTCGCACACATCGGCGATGCGAATCAATTGTTCCGAATTTAACCTGCCATAGGGCAACTTGATACGTATCATTTGAACGCCCAACTGCCTTTGTCCGTACACACCCCGTGCCAAACGATAGGCACGAAATTTTTCATCCGACACCTTGCCTGAAACGAATTCTTCTATTTTGTCGTTCAGTGCCAAAATGTCTTTTTTCACTATATTGTCTAAATCTTGCTTGATGACCACACTCATTGATTTCTGTATTATGGTTTATATTTTTGAGCCAAGAACAATTTTACAAAATTACCACAGAAATCTCAAAGTCAATACATTATTTGGAGCTTTGGAATAAACAAACAGAGAAATCAAAATATTATACTGCCAAATATATTTTTTACAAAACTATTTAATGCAAAACAATGAAAATAGAGATAAAAAGGATAAACAATGCCACGCATTTAGAGGCCACCAACGAGGCTGGAAATAAACTTTACATGGACGGTTCGCCCGCCATTGGAGGACAAGATTTGGCTTTTCGTCCCATGCAGGTATTGCTTACTTCGTTGGGCGGTTGCAGCACGATGGACGTCATTAGCATCCTAAACAAACAAAAGCAAGACCTACGGCATATCGAAATTTCATTGGACGGTGAAAGAGAACCAGGAGTTGAGCCATCGTTGTTTCGAGACATACACGTGCATTTTAGACTTTTTGGTAATGTGGATCCTGATAAAGCCAAACGCGCCATCGACCTATCTATGACTAAATATTGTTCTGTGGCTAAAACACTAGAGGCGAGTGCCAAAATTTCCTACGATTTTGAGGTCCTGCCCTAACCATTTCGCCCATGAAAAAAATAGTAGTCTTGAGCGGGGCGGGCATTAGTGCCGAAAGTGGCCTCAAGACCTTTCGCGACAGCGACGGACTATGGGAAGGCTATGATATAATGGAAGTAGCCACTCCCGAGGGTTGGAGGAAAAATCCTGCATTGGTGTTGGAATTTTACAACCAGCGGCGCAAGCAAGCCCAACACGCCCAACCCAATGCCGCCCACATAGCACTTGCTGAATTGGAAAAGCAGTATGACGTGACCATTGTGACACAAAATGTCGATTCTCTTCACGAAAAAGCAGGTTCTTCAAAAGTTTTACACCTACACGGACAACTATTTCAAAGTCGTAGCACGGCCGACGAAAACTTGATATACGACATAAATGGTTGGGAATTGAAAATGGGAGACAAATGCGAAAAAGGCTCTCAACTACGACCCAATATTGTGTGGTTCGGCGAAGCAGTGCCCATGATAGAGGCTGCCACAAAAACTACCAAAACTGCCGATATTTTTATCGTCGTAGGCACCTCGCTGTCGGTGTATCCGGCAGCAAGCCTAGTGGACTATGTACCTCCCAATGCTCCTATTTATTTGGTTGACCCCAATATGCCCACCATTACCCAAAGGTCAAATCTTACTTTGATTCATGAAAAAGCCACTACAGGTATGAAGAATGTTTTGGTAGCCTTGGAGAGTTTGAAATAGCTCTTTTGATAATATTTTTTATTGACAGGGGTTACTTGTATACATATTTTGAGAATAAATTGCATTATTTAAATCCTTTTGTGGCCACTTTGAAACGTCAACTAACTAATTATGAAAAAAATTTCTCTCCTTTTCCGTGCAATGGGACTTGCCTTGGCTCTTCCATTGCTTTACATCCACAATCTTACTGCACAAACCATTCAAGTTTCATTCACCGTCGATCCGAAAGCAAAACTTAAAGATATCAGTCCAAATATTTTTGGGGTAAACAATGGGCTAGACAACAAAACACATGTTTCCGAGAATGTTGCAAATAGGCGTCTAGGTGGTAATCGTGCCACTGGCTTCAACTGGGAAACCAATGCTTCTAATGCTGGAGAAGATTACCTAAACAGTAGCGACGACCTATTTCCAAACCGATTCGGCCTGACTGGTGCAGCTAAAAACGAAGCCGGAAAAATTTTATCCGTCTTCCACCAAACCTCGCTCGACATAAACCAATCAAGTACGCTTACCGTGCAAACGGCTGGTTATGTGGCCAATGATAAAAATGGTAGCGTAACCACCGCTGCTCCTTCAAGCCGATGGGCACAAGTTTTCCCTACCAAAGGCTCGGCCTTTTCACTTACCCCCAACCAAACCGATTCAAAAGTTTACATGGATGAAATGGTCAATTTTATGGTTCAAAAATTCGGCCTTTCTTCTACCACAAAAGGAGTGAAAAATTGGTCTATGGACAATGAACCCGATCTTTGGAAAAACACTCACCCATTTCTGCACCCAAACAAGACAACCTGTGCCGAACTGGTAAGCAGGACTATCGATTATTCGAAAGCGGTTAAGAGCATTGACCCCGATGGAATGGTTTTTGGTGGCGTTTTTAGCGGCTGGGGAGGTTTTATGGACTTGCAAGGCGCAACAGATTGGAATCAAGTAAAAGGAAATTACGGTTATTTCTGTGCCTACCTGCTCGATCAAATGAAAAAAGAATCGGATAAAGCAGGCAAAAGGCTGATGGACGTAATTGACATTCACTACTATACCGAAGCACAAAGTCCCAATGGCACTACTCGCATGTGGTTTGCAGGAACAGGGCGAGATGATGCGATTACCCGGATGCAGTGCACTCGTTCGCTTTGGGACAGTACCTACAAGGAAAAAAGCTGGATTACCCAATATGTAGTTCAAAATGCGCCCTTTTTGTGCCTTTTTCCCAGAATACAAAAAATGATAGACACCTATAATCCGGGAACAAAAATTGCCGTCACTGAATATAATTTTGGCGGAAATAACCATATTTCAGGAGGTATCGCTCATGCCGATTTTCTGGGATTATGTGCCAAATATGGTATTTATCAAGCCAATATTTGGAGCGGTTCGGATGGCGGTTCTATCGACACCTACAATTCGGCTGCATTCAAACTGTACCGAAACTACGACGGAGTCAACTCCGCTTTTGGGAATAAACTTGTGTCTTCTAAAACAAGCAATGTAATTGCAGCACCCATCTATGCCTCCATCGACGAAAAAGACGGTTCGCTACACATTGTGCTCATAAACCGTGACTTCGACAATGCTGTAAATGCCACCCTGCAAATTGGGACCAACAACTCTGAATTTTCAACAGGCAAAACATATAGTTTTAACAAAGATTCACCCAATATAGTGGCTGGCACCAATGTAACAGTAGCCAGCAATGGCAGCTTTAGCTACAATTTGCCTGCTCAGTCGGTTTCTCATTTGGTGTTTGCTTCCAATTCTGTTTTAACAAATGTGGAACAGGAAAATAAATACACCGCACAGGTTGAAGCATATCCTAATCCCTCAACCAATACCTTCCAATTGTCGAAACCTTGTAATTACACTTTATATACCCTTCAAGGAATTACTTTGGAATCGGGAAATTGTGAAAGTGCGGGTTGTAACGTTGGTGAGAATCTCGACAAGGGAGTTTTCATACTAAAGACCGATGCCAATGGCTCGAGCAAAACCATTCGGTTGGTAAAAAAATAGAGCAGCTTTATTACATGTGTCTGCTTGTGTGACAAGCAATCTTGATTGATCAAAGCTCGTTTATCGGGCAAAAACAGTTATCCATTTATCTAACTAAAAAAATGAAACTCACACGTTTTCTAAATTTCGCATTTGTTGTACTATCCTCCATCACTCCAGTTTTTGCCCAAACGGGCGAATTATCCAACATATACCAACGGCTTTACAATAGCAATTTATCACAAAATTTGAGTGCCAATGTCAAAACATGGGTGGACAATCTGCAAGCCAATGGAAGGTGGACCGACCTGAATTATAATACAACTAGATCTTATTCCCCTACTATACACAACCAAAGAATTGAAGACATGGCGCTTGCTTATGTGAAAAATGTTTCGGGAAACGTGTGGTACCAGAATGCTGCCTTGAAACAAAAAATTGTTTTGGCCATAAACGACAATGCAAACCGAGCTATATACACGGTTTTTAAATGGAGCGATTACAGTACTTACAATTGGTTCGACGATTATATAGCTTCGCCAGCTAATTTGGCAAACGCCTTGGTTTTATTGAACAATTCTTTTAGCGATGCCGAAATGGCTAGTTTCACTTCTTGTTTAAAAGACTATCGAACTATCAAAAACGGCTCAGGAGCAGAACAATTTGCCGATGCTGGTCAAAACTTGGTTTGGATTTCAGAAGTCTCGTTCCGCAAGGGAGTGTTGGAAAATAATGCTACGCTTACTCAAGCTTCCATCAATTCTATTGCTTCAACGATTAAAATTATGACTATTCAAGGCGGTGAGGGCATTAAAGCCGACAACATGTTTCATCAGCACGGCGCGCAGGTGTATGGCGGTGGTTATGGTTTGTGGTATGTGCCTTCAATCCTTACCAATATGGAATTTGTAAATGGCACAACCTACAGTTCGGTATTTACTTCAGCTCTTTGGACCATTTTTAGGAACTTGCTTTTTGGTGGTCATCAATGGATAGGATACAAAAGCAACATGGATTTTGGTTCGATGGGAAGAAACATCAGTAGACCCAACAATACAGGCAATATAAGCACATGGGATTTGGACAGACTAGCTATTCAAGACCCTGCCAACGCAACTTCTTATCAAGCCTGGAAAACAAATCGAAGTGGTGGTGTTTCGGCCGTTTCTGGCAATCGCCATTTTTGGAATTCTGATATGATGGTACATCGTGGTACGAACTACTACCTCTCTGCCAAAGTCATTTCCAACCGCACCGATGGAACTGAAACCATGAACGGCGAAAATCTAAAAGGATACAATTTACCCTTGGGGGCTACTAATATCAACACACGCGGAAGCGAATACAATAATATTTACCCTACTTGGGATTTTAGCCGAATACCCGGCACTACTGCCGAAATAGGCGTAACATATCCTAGTCCCCATACTTTCAAAGGCAGTAATAATTTTGCAGGAGGGGTAAGCGACCAAACGGCAGGTGCACTTAGTTTTTCATCTACTTATCAGGGTATTGAAAGTGCAAAGTCGTATTTTTTCTTCAACGATATGATGCTATGCCTGGGGGCAGGTATAAATGCCAACAAAACAAATTCCATCGCTACTACCCTAAATCAATGCTATGCCAATGGCAACATCACAATCAGTCAAAACGATGCCTTAATTGGCAACGAACAAATTGTTACTGCTCCGCTGTCTTGGCTGCACCACGACAATGTGGGCTATGTACTTCTGAACAACCCCTCTGTAACAGTAGAAAGGAAAACTCGCACTGGTTCATGGTTTGACATAAACGACGACCAATCCAAGACCCCCCAAAGCAATATAGTTTTTACCGCACACATCGACCATGGCAAAACCCCAAAAGATGCACAATACGGATACATTGTAGCCCCTAACCAAACGGTAGCCAGCACTAAATTGCTTAGCACGGCGCACGGTTTTCAAATATTGGTCAACACTGATACAATTCAGGCAGTGAAATATCCGGCACTAGGCTACACCGCAATCGTTTTTCACAAAGCTGGTAGTGTCAGCATTGGCGATAACAATACGATATTGACAGCCTCGCAAGCTTGTTTGGTATTGGTAAAAAAACAACAACTCAGCCTTGCCATTTCGGTTTCCGACCCCTTGTATTCGCAAACCAACTTGATTTTGAAAATAAACAATAAACGTACTGGCGCTGGCAGCATATACGATGCCAACACCAACACTTCAACACTTACATATATAATGCCACAAAATGAATACGAGGGAAAATCAGTGAAGCAAAAATACAGCATTCCCGACGCATGGAATAACAAAGCACTGAGTAAAACTTTGACTTCATTGCACAGGGTAAGTTACACCGTAAATGCCAGTACCAACAAAGTAAATTTGGTAACAGGTTTGGGACCCAATTTTGTTGACACCTACGACAGTTTGGCTTGTATTGTGCGTTTCAACGAAGCTGGAATCATTGATGTGCGCGACGGTGGTGTGTACAAGTCTGATAGACCTATGCTGTATAATCCCAATACTACTTACACTGTTGAAATTATGGTAGATATGTTGGTTAGAAAATACAGTGTAAGTGTAAAACCTCCCGTAGGAAATGCTGTGGTTTTGGCAACCAATTACGATTTTAGAACGGCACAACAATATGCCTCTATTCTGAAAAGTTTTGCTGGTTTCAATACAAACAGCGACCCCTACTCTTTGGGTTTACCCGTGGTAACAGATGTGATTGTGACCGCAACCGAAAAAGAAAATATTCAGAAAGAAAATACTTTTGCTTATCCAAATCCGTTTTACGACCAATTCAACCTTGCAATACAAGGCGAATTCAAGATATACGACAGGATAGGTAAATTGGTAGACAAAGGATATTGCGATGGCAGGTGTGAACTAGGTGCTAAATATCCAAATGGAATGTACTACTTAGAGTGGAACGAGGGACAAGACAAAAAAAGTGTACGGCTTATAAAAATTGACTAAAATCGAGATTTGGTCGTTTTTACAATCAAATACATAAAACTATTTTTGTGTGTTGTCTACTTTCTCTTTATAACCGATTCTACTTTCGCCACAATGTGCGCGGAAGTTAGGCCGTACTTTTTCATCAATTGGTCGGGTGTGCCCGACTCGCCAAAAGTATCTTGAACAGCCACCATTTCAATAGGCTTTGGATTTTTTCGTGCAAGAAGTGAGGCTATGCTTTCGCCTAGTCCGCCTATGTAGTTGTGCTCTTCGGCGGTGACCACACAACCCGTTTTGGCAACCGATTTCAACACGGCCTCCTCGTCCAACGGCTTAATAGTGTGAATGTTGATTATTTCGGCATTGATGCCATTTTCGGCAAGTGCTTCACCAGCTTGCAGGGCTTCCCATACCAAATGTCCTGTGGCGATTATCGTCACATCGGTTCCTTCGTTTAGAAGAATGGCTTTGCCAATCTCGAAATTTTGGTCGGCGGGCGTAAAATTGGGAACTGCTGGGCGACCAAACCGTAAATACACCGGGCCAATGTAGTTGGCAACTGCCAAAGTAGCGGCTTTGGTCTGATTGAAATCACAAGGGTTGATCACGACCATACCTGGCAACATTTTCATTAACCCTAAGTCTTCCAGTATCTGATGAGTAGCACCGTCTTCGCCCAAGGTCAGACCTGCGTGTGAGGCGGCAATTTTAACATTTTTACCTGAATAGGCAATTGATTGGCGTATTTGGTCGTACACACGGCCTGTCGAAAAATTGGCAAATGTGCCAGTGAAAGGAATTTTTCCACCTATGGTCATGCCGGCTGCCAATCCTATCATATTGGCTTCGGCTATTCCCACCTGAAAAAAACGCGCAGGAAACTCTTTTTGGAAAGCGTCCATTTTGAGCGAACCGGTCAAGTCGGCGCAAAGCGCCACCACATTTGGATTTTGCTTACCTGCTTCCAACAAGCCAGCACCAAAACCCGAACGAGTATCTAATTTTTCAGTAAAGGTGTATTTTTTCATTTTTTGCCCCAAAAGAGCGACAAATATAAGGCTTTCAAACAGAACGATGTGGAAATTTGTGCAACGAGAAAAGCAAAATGGAAAATGTCTTGCATTTCATTTGCAAAGCCTAATTTTACATTTTGAATTTGCACACTTATGTCTGAAAAAGTCTTTGTAAAAAAACCAATAGGCCCAATACTTACCAGTATAAAATTAAGTTCTTCCAAAAGCGAAAGTAATCGTGCGCTCATCATAAATGCAGTTTCGGGCAACCAATGTGGTTTGAAAAACCTTTCAGATGCCCGCGACACACAAACTATGCAACGTTTGTTACTTTCCAACGACAAAACGCTTGACGTGTTGGACGCCGGCACTACGATGCGTTTTCTAATTGCGTTAAAATCGCTGAAAGGAGAAAATAAGATTTTGACAGGTACTCCTCGTATGTGCGAAAGGCCCGTAAAGATTTTGGTCGATGCGCTACGTAGCCTTGGCGCCGATATTCACTATTTGGGGAAAGAAGGTTTTCCGCCATTGGAAATAAAGGGATTTTCGCCCAAAGGCAACCAAATACAAATGCAAGGCGATGTAAGTAGCCAATACATTTCGGCCATTTTAATGGCAAGTCCGCTTTTGCCCAATGGACTACATTTAGAACTAGTGGGTAAAGTGGCTTCACGACCCTACATAGAAATGACTTTGGACTTGATGAAACTTTTTGGTGTGTCGCACACCTGGGAAGGAAATGTCATACGAGTGCCCAAACAATGCTACACTGCCAACGAGTACACCATCGAATCGGATTGGTCGGGGGCCAGTTATTGGTTTAGCGTGGTGGCTTTGGCCGAAAATGCCGAAATAGAATTACTCGGCTTAAAAGAAAACTCCTTGCAGGGCGACAGTGCCATTGTGGAAATAATGAGCCACCTAGGGGTAGCATCCTCTTTTACCAAAGACGGCATTTTGCTGAAAAAGAAAGCCCACGAAACTGAAGTAAGTATTGACTTCAGCGATTGTCCCGATTTGGCACAAACTGTAGTGGCGTGTGCAGCGGCCAAAGGAATATACATGAAATTGAGAGGCATTGAAAGTCTGCGCATAAAAGAAACCGACCGTATTTTGGCCTTGCAAAACGAACTGAAAAAATTCAACGCGGCCTTGAACGAACTTGAGGAAGGCTGGTTTGAAGTAGTTCCATCAAAAAATATTCCTGAAAAGATTCGAATCCATACGTACGACGACCACCGCATGGCCATGGCATTTGCACCATTGGCTTTTGTGACTGAATTGGAAATTGAAGAGCCCGATGTAGTCCAAAAGTCATATCCTGGTTTTTGGAACGATTTGAAAAAGGCGGGTTTTAGCGTTGAGAGTTAAATCCTTGATGGCGTGTTTGTGATAAGTTAAAGTGTAAGGTTTAGAAGTTTAAAGTTGGTAGTTCTTAGTTTAACACGACTAAATGTACAAAACCTAGGATGATTTAAAGCACACACTTCTGTATAGAAAAAAGTGAGTGTTTGTTGGTGAAGAACACCAACAAAGGCGAAAAATTATCAACTTTTTGTCGAGCGTTGGCAAAAAATGGCTCTTTTGGTTTTTTGAGCGTTGGCTCGTGTGTCGGCAAAAACCAAATGTGCCATTTGCGGGTCGGTTTTTTTACACTGACGCACAACGGTTTGCGGCTTTGCGTTCGGGCGGGATTTTTACCACTGCCTTTGATACGAAGAACCGAACTCAAATATACGCAAAAAGCGTCAGAAGAAGCACTGAACCCCGCCTGACGCAAAACCGCTGTTGAACTAAACCTTTGGTAGCTTTCTTACTTCCTTAGATTTAACTTTGTGA
>JBIKRJ010000166.1:0-5273 GCA_044349205.1 Cytophagales bacterium
TGCCAAACTTTCAATTCCTTGTAGTTGTGCATAACAAGTCTTATTACTTGTATCTTATTACTTGCTACTTACAAGGGGTTGTCCTTCTATCAAGTCAAGGTATCCAGTTACGATTAGTTTATCGCCAGTTTGCAGGCCATCCAAAATTTCTATTTGACCATTAAAATCTCTGCCTGTTTTTACGGTGCGCTTAGATGCCTTTCCGTTTACCTCTATGAAAACAAAATTTCCATCTACCGATTTTTGAACCACACTCACAGGCACTTGCAATCTGTCTTTTGCTTCATAATCTTTGATTTTTACATACGCAATCATATTGGCTTTTATAAAAGTGGAAGACTTTGGAAGTGCCAGTTCGATGTTGAAAGTCCTGTTTAGTGGGTTTATTTCGTCCCCAACTACTTTTACAGAAGTTTGAATGTTTTTGCTTATGTCAGGAAAAAATACTTCGGCTTCGTTGCCTTGTTTGATATGGGCGGCATAGGCTTCCGATACATCGGCCGAAATCCTGAATTCGCCTTTGCCCACTAAACGGAACATAGGCATACCAGGGGCTGCATTTTCTCCCTCTCTAGAATACACTTCTTCTACCATACCCGCAGCAGGAGCAGTAACCTGCCCAAAAGCAATCTGTTCGTTCAGCGTCGCTATTTTCTTTTCCAAGCCTTCTTTGTTGTTTTTGGCTTGTAAAAACTGTATTTCGGTACCCACCTTTTGCTCCCACAACATTTTTTGTTTTTCGTACACATTGTTGGCAAAATCGAGCGCATTTTTCAATTCCTCTTTCCCTTTCAGCATGGCTGCAACATCAATAGAAGCCAATAAGGAGCCCTTTTTCACCATATCGCCTTTTTTCACATAGATGTTGGCGATGTGTCCGCCCATGCGTGGCGAAATGGTCAGGTTATTGTCGGTAGTGGCTTTGCCTTGTATTTCAATGTAATGTTTGAACGATTGAGGCGACAAGGTGGCCACCTCTACGAATGCGATTCTTTGTACCACGGTTTTTTTGCCAGAGCTTTTTTCCAAAGCCTTTATTTTGGATGTGATTTCGGCAAGTTGTGCTTCTATTTTGGCCTTTTCTTCTTTTAGCGAAGCCAATTCTTTTTCGCTGTCGGGCTTGCAGGCTACAATCGACAAAAACAACAAAGGCAAAAGGTTTTGTAATTTCATAACAGGTGATTTTTGTTTATACATGAATATTATTTTATTTTTCCAAGGGCGATATCGAAGTCAATTTTGGCCACTATTGCATCATAAAGAGCAGAATAGTAGTTGGTTTGCGCTTCTTTGTAAGAAGTTTCGGCGGTTACCACTTCAAGACTTGAACCGATGCCTTGGTTGTATTTTAGCTGCGAAACGCGTTGTACCTCTTCGGCAAGTTCCATGTTCTTTCTTTGTATTTCCAAGGATTTTTTGGCGTTTTGAAAGGATATTTCGGCATTGGCCACTTGTAGGTCGATGGTGTTTTTCAATAGTTTCATGTTGTTTTCAACCTGTTCCAATTTTCCTTTCGACTGTTGCACCTTATACATTTTTCCAAAGCCATCGAAAATGGGGACTACCATTGAAAGTCCAAGAAAGCTGTATTCGTAATAGTTCTTTGTTAGCTTGGCTACTTCCACATTGGCAGTATTATACCCTATGTTTCCAAAGGCAACCAAGCGGGGCAAATAGGCTACTTTATTGTTTTTCAAATCTAATTTTTGGGCTGTTTTTTGAGTTTCAAGAAGCGAATACTCAATACGGTTGGAGTATGCCATGTCAGATTTTGACGGGATATCACTTATTTGCTCATCGCTTATTTTGCCAGTCAGTTCAATCTCCTCGCTTATTGGCATACCCATTTGGTATTTGAGCATCAACAGGCTCATTTTGGCCAAATTCAGAATTTTTTCCTTTTCAGAGAGCAGGTTGTTGTAGGCCACTTCCAATCGGCTTACATCAATTTTTTCAGCAAAACCACTTTTGTTTAGTGCCTTCACTTGAGTTAAAGAGGTGTCCAATTTGGCCAAGTTACTGTACAATAGGTTCAATCTTTCGTTAGTAATGAGCACCAGATAATAGGCTTTCGTTACATTCTGAATGGTTTGGACACGCGATTGTTGGGTCGCTTTTTTCGCCAATTCACGATAGGTTCTGGCAGCTTGTAGTCCCACAATGTAAGAGCCATCGAAAATGAGCTGGTTTACAGAAAGATATGCTTGTGAGGTGCTTCTAAGCTGAAAAAGGTTGGGAATGGCCACCACGTCACTAGAGTTGTTTCCTGCAAAACCAAAGCCGGCTAAAATTGGGTTGTTGGCCGACAAAAATTGGCGCGGCAGTTGCGGATTGTCCAACACCTGCAAGTTACCCGTAATCTGCGGCAACCCGAAAGACCGTACTTCTCCTACTTTGGCGTTGGCAATGTACTCGTCGATAGTGGCATTCTTTATGGCAGTGCTATTGGCAAGTGCATATTCTACGCATTGCGGCAGCGAATAATTTTTAGCATTTGTTTGGGCAAATACGCCCATTCCGGAAAAAACAGCAATTACAATTAGAAACCTCATTTCAGTCTATTTTTTTTAATAACAATATCTTATTCGGCCACTTTCATCAAGCGGTTAAATTCTTCGTGCCCTTTTAGTGTGCAAATGCCGTAAACAAAATGCTGAAACAACTGCATGTGTACTTCCGATATGTTGAAATCCGATTCTGAAAACACATCGGGGTTGAATATCATTTCTACTTGTTCAATCCGCATTTTAGAAATAATATTCATGTTTAGGTTGGCCCTGAAGTAACCTTCTTTCATTCCTCTTTCCAACAATCTTTTTAAATGGTCTTTAAGAAAGGTCTTTTTGTGTTCAGTAAATATTTTCCACGCTTGGGGAAAGTACTTTTTTAAGTCAAACAGCAAACTAGGGTTGATGTTGCACACTTTGTTGCGCAAAAATTCCGACAAGTCGCGCAGACTTTCCATTACGTTTGTGCCGCTGTTTTCCAAGTGTATCATTTCACTTTTTTGTTGTTCCAGCACCATGCGTGTGAATGTGATGACCAGTTCGTCTTTGTCGGCAAAATGTAGGTAGATGGTTTTTTTAGAAACCGAAATATGCCGCGCAATCTCGTCCATGGTGATGCTTTTCACCCCGTAGCGCAAAAACAATTCGGCGGCTCCTTGCAGAATTTCTTGAGCTTGGCTTGTATGGGCAGTTTGTGCAATCAACATTTTTCAAAACTAAGGAAACTATTTTAACTAAAAAAGTTTCTTTCGTTTTTATATGGTATTTTTTTTGCGCAAAGGTTCCAAAAGCGATTCCAATCCATTCAGTTTTATTTCATAAATGGTCGCAAGCAGTGTTCCCAATTTGCCTTCTGGAAATCCTTTTCGCTGAAACCATTCCAAATAAAAAATAGGCAAATCGCACAAAAAAATCCCTTTGTATTTGCCAAATGGCATTTTGATGCTGACCAAATCGAGAAGTAGCTGAGGATTGGCTTCCGTGTTCATCAGCTTCTGTTTTTGCTGTCTAGGCAAATGGTAACGGGTCCGTCGTTAACCAATGCTATTTGCATGTCGGCAGCAAACTGGCCTGTTTTCACCGGCTTGTTCAGTTCTTCTTCCCATTTTTTTACAAATAACTCGTACAAAGGCAGGGCTATTTCTGGTTTGGCCGCCTCTGTAAAAGAAGGTCGGTTCCCCTTTTTTGTACTGGCCAAAAGGGTGAATTGGCTCACCACCAATGCCTCGCCTTCTATGTCTTTCAGCGAAAGATTCATTTTGCCTTCCTTGTCTGAAAATATTCTCATGTTAGAGAGCTTGCCCACAAGCCAATCCACATCTTCGCGCGAATCATGGTGTCCAATTCCCAAAAGGATAAGCAAACCTTTGTCTATTTTGGAAAACAGTTTCCCTTGAATGGAAACGCTGGCTTCGCTTACTCTTTGTAGGACTGCAATCATGCACAATGAGCTTATTCGTAAGAAGTGCGGCGCAAAATGCTGCGGCCTATGGTAAGTTCGTCCATGTACTCCAAATCGCTGCCCAAGGGTATGCCGCGCGCAATGCTGGTCACTTTTATTTCACTTTCTTTTAGTTTTTTGGCCAAATAAAAAGAAGTCGTCTCGCCGTCCATGGTAGAGGGCAATGCCAAAATCACTTCTTTTACATTTCCTTCCTTCACGCGGCGCACGAGGCTTTCGATGT
This sequence comes from Cytophagales bacterium, assembly GCA_044349205.1. Classification (GTDB taxonomy): domain Bacteria; phylum Bacteroidota; class Bacteroidia; order Cytophagales; family UBA9547; genus UBA9547. The sequence continues at coordinate 4,193 of JBIKRJ010000166.1, forward strand.
TCAATTGGTCTGGTCCAGAACCATGCATTGGCGATATAATACCCCCCAAAACGTGATACAAACCACGGTATTGGTTGGTGTTTTCAATCGTGAGCACGTCTTTGGTGTCTTCCACTACACATATCAATTCCTTTTCTCGGGAGTGGCTTTTGCAAACCGAACATATTTCTTGGTCGGCGATAGAATGGCACTGCTCGCAATAGCAAATTTGACGTCGCAGTTTTAAAAGGGCATTGGCCAACGATTCGGTGGCGACTTCGTTTTGTTTCAGCAAATGCAGAATGAGCCTCAAAGCTGTCTTTTTGCCAATACTGGGCAACTTTGCCATTTCGTTCACGGCATCTTCGACAAGCTTGGAAGGGTAGTTCATTTGTCAGTAAACTTCGGCCGAAATGCCACGGTTGCAAATGGCCTCGCACATACTGGCCATTTCGTCGAAAGCACCATGTTTCACGGTGCATTTGCCCTTGTAGTGTATCAGCCAGGTGCATTGTTCGGCTTGCTGCGTTTCATGACCGCACACTTCCACAAGTGTTTGGATTACGTGTTCGAAGGTGTTCACATCGTCGTTAAAAACAACCAAATCGAAACATTCAACATCCAGAAGTTGATTTTCTGACTGATCTAGTTCTTTGATGGATGGATTCATTGCCTATGTTGATTTTGGGTGGCTTACAAATATAGCGAAAACTGCTTTATGTCAGAGTGTTTCGGATGTTGAAGCTTGCCATTAGTTCAGCTAAGACATAAAAAAAGTCTGTTCGAAACAGACCTTCTTTTCTTTCTAAAAAATCTTGACGATTACTTCTTTTTAGAAGGGACGGTAGCGGTAGTGATGGGTTTTACTACTACCGCTTCGTTTTTCTTGCGTAGCCTAGTGTTGCCATACGAACCTTTCCAACGCTTGCCTTTCTTGGTTTTTTTGTCGCCTTTGCCCATGGATGCTGATATTTAGGGGTTTTAAGTTTTTGCTGCAAAATAAAGTTTTGCTTGTAAAATTTCCAACAACTAGCCATGCATATATAAAGAAAGGATTTGAACACATGGCTTTATACCGTTTCTTTACAAAAAAAAACGAGTG
>JBIKRJ010000167.1:0-5270 GCA_044349205.1 Cytophagales bacterium
TGTAGCCCATTTGTACCAAACAGAAAAAGGCAAGCAGCAAGGCACTTCCATTATCGACAAGCACTTCGAAACCATCAAAACCAATATCAAGCCAGGTTTTACTACTGTAGAGGAAAAACTCTTTTTAGCACAGGGCGAATTGATTTCTACTAATCTTTTCACCGCCTATTTGCAGGAATCGGGAAGCAAAGCCGCCTTGCTCCCTGCATTGGAGTTTATGAAAATTGATGCCGACAATGAGCCCGTTTTGTCGTTTACAGAAGAAAAGTTACCGCGTTTCTTGCAACAACATCCCGATGTCGAGTTGTTCATTACCCAAGGATACATTTGCCGCAATGCCAATGGCGAGGTAGATAATTTGCAAAGGGGCGGTAGCGATTATACCGCCACACTTATTGGGGCAGCCATTTATTCTGAAGAAGTGCAAATTTGGACTGACATAGACGGTATGCACAACAACGACCCACGCGTGGTAAAGCGAACCTATCCCATTGCCGAAATGTCGTTTGACGAGGCAGCCGAATTGGCTTATTTCGGGGCAAAGATTTTGCACCCTACTTGCATTCGCCCTACCCAGGAACGCAATATCCCAGTACGCTTGCTCAATACCATGGCCCCCAAAGAAAAGGGTACCGTCATTACCGAAAAAGGTTCTGGAAATGCGTTTACCGCTGTAGCCGCCAAAGACGGCATTACTGCCATCAACATCAAATCTACCCGCATGTTGTTGGCTTACGGTTTCCTGAGGAAAGTATTCGAGGTTTTTGAGAAGTTCAAAACGCCTGTGGACATGATTAGCACTTCGGAAGTGGCTGTGTCACTTACCATAGACAATGCCAAGCATGTAGATGAAATAGTGAAAGAATTGTCCTCTTTTGCCGTGGTAGATGCAGACAGTAACCAAACTATAGTATGCGTGGTGGGCAATTTTTTGGCGGCCAAACCAGGCATCGCCTTCAAAGTGTTCAACGCTTTGAAACCCATTCCCATTCGAATGATATCGTATGGCGGTAGCGAAAACAATATTTCCGTACTCATAGATTCGCAATACAAAAACGAGGCCTTGAACCTGATAAACGAAGGCGTTTTTTTCGCCGAAATGGCAGAGTCGGTATAGTGCCAATAGAAGAGTAGTTAACAAAAAAGCCCTGTGAGAGCAGGGCTTTTTTGTTAAGAAATGTGGAGGGTTTTATTCCAATTTTATGAAGAAAATTTGTAAAGTAATAATGGAAATAAAAATAATTTCTTTACTCAAGTAAGTGTAAAGTTCTTTCGGTCAATTCATTTTTGAATTTCATAACATCATCTACTTTTTCCAAAGGATAGTCGTTCATGCCAATGGAAATTTTCTTACTTGAATCGGAGAACTTTAGCTGACAAATTATCTTTCTTTGATTATCGTCTATCATAATGTTGAAGGTGCCTTTTTGGTCTCGATAACCAATGCGCTCACTAGGAATCTTTTTATTTTGTATTAATAATGTGCGTATTGTGTGGTACGCTTGAATTTCCTCATCGGTAGTAATGATGCCAGAAGCTTTTGAGTTTGTTTTGGTTTCGTGAAGAATAACTTTGTCAGTTATAGATTTGAATAACGAAGAATTCATCAAGGCCTTCATTCTTTCTTCGTTATACTTTGTTTTGAATGTCATCTTTTTATGAATGTACTTAAGAAAATCTGGGGTAGGATTCGTCATTTCTTTGAGAAAAGTGATTTCAAAATCTTCGATAAAAACTGATTCTTGAGCTTTAGTTATTATTTCATTCACGTTTATAATTCTGGCATCGAAATCTAGTAATCCATCGATGTCGTTATCTGAATATTTCTCAATATCAAAAACAAAGAATGGTTTGGAATCCATCGTATTAGCCAAGGCAACATCAGAGTAAAAACGATATTCTTTGCCATTCGTTAAAATAGCAATTCTGGAGTTTTTGGCATTTTGAAAATAACCACTTAGTTGGCCTGCCTCTTTGTCAGTAAGTTTACTGCTAAGTTTTTTGCATTCAATGATGATTATGTCCTTTCTGTTCAACTTAATTGCGTAATCAACTTTGTTACTTATTCGTTCACCAAAGTCTGCTTCATATTCAGGTATTAAGTCTTCGTGACCATAGTTTAAAAGCATGAAAAACGGATCGATTAGAAATTTTTTAGTTTGAGCTTCATTTGCACAATTTTCAGATTTCTGAGCAAAATTGAAACCGTCTAATGATTTCTTTAAAAAGTTGAAAGCTTGTTTTCTGTTAATGTTTGTAGTATTCATCTCTATATGCAATGTGATATTTAAGTTGGTTTTTGATTTAAAGGAATGTAATCGTATTTGTTTATCAATTAGTTAAGTTCAATTATAAGATATTTTAAAAAATAGTTTATTCTTTTAAGTAATGTAAAAGTATGAATTTTAAATAAATATGTACCCCTCATCGCCCTCGTTTGAGCGTAGCAGTAACGAGGGCGGTTTAGAAAGCTGTTTGTAACAGCTACAATACACTGTGAATAGCTTGTCGAAGGGGACGTTGAAAACGCATTTCTCATTCTTACTTGTTACAAACTAGTGCGAAAGAAGGCGACAAACCACAGCGGCCCGATAGGGCAAAGATTGTGAAAGAATTTTTTACGTAAACGGTGTTAAAAACTCTGAACTCTAAACTCTAAACTAGAAACTCTGAACTAGAAACTCTAAACATGCCCTAATGCTCAAGAAAGTCTTTCCAATGCTTGCTTGGCTCGTTCTTTCGATACACATAGTGAAGCGCGCAAGTAACGTGCACCATTTTTGCCGAAGATAATGCCTGGGGTAAGAAAAAGATGGTGCTGGTATAGTAGCTCGTCGGCGTAGGCAGGCACATCTTGAATATGGTCGGGGGCTTTGGCCCACACAAACAAGCCCATTTGTTTTGGGTCGTATGCAAAACCTAGCTTGTCGAAAAGAGCAAAGACCAGTTTGCGGCGTTCGGCATACTCCTCGTTTCGCATTTGGTGCCATTCTGCCTCGTTTTCAAGTGCTTGGATAGAAGCCAGCTGCACCGGCAAAAACATGCCCGAATCAATGTTGCTTTTCACGCGCAGGATAGCGCCTAGATAGTCTTCACGACCCACCACCATGCCTACACGCCAGCCGGCCATATTGAAAGACTTGGACAAGGAGTTAAGTTCGATGGCCACCTCCATTGCCCCTGGCACCGAAAGGATACTAATGGGTTTTTCTTCGTTCAACACCAAGCTGTAAGGATTGTCGTGGCACAGCAGTATGGCGTGTTTTTTGGCAAAAGCCACCAGTTCGACAAACTTCGCGTACGAGGCTTTTGCGCCCGTGGGCATGTGCGGATAATTGATCCACATCAGGCGAACATCGGTCAAGTCGGTTTTTTCCAATTCGGCCAAATTGGGGTACCAACCCGAATTTTCTGTGAGGTCGTAAGGGATGATTTCGGCACTTACCAAATTGGAAACCGAGGTGTAGGTAGGGTAGCCAGGGTCTGGCACCAGCACCTTGTCGCCCGGATTCAAAAAGGCCATGGAGATGTGCAAAATACCTTCTTTGGAACCTAACAAAGGCAGTACTTGGTTGGCAGGGTTTAGCGCCACACCATAGGTTTCTTGGTAAAATTTGGCAATTCCTGCACGCAATTCGGGCAAACCACGGTAGGGCTGATACCCATGGTTTTTTGGGTTTTCGGCACCCTTAACGAGGGCTTTCAAAGTGGCATCGGAAGGAGGGAGATCGGGACTGCCAATGCCAAAACTGATGATGTCGTGCCCTACGTCGGTCAGTCTTTTTATTTCTTCCAACTTTTTTACGAAGTAGTAATCTTCTACATTCTGAAGGCGTTTTGCCAGTGGTATGATCATTTTTTGTTGTTTATGAACCAAATTAATGAGTGGGAGAATGTCTTACGAGAAGGTTTCTCCTTTTTTATATTGACCTAAAATTTTCAAATCGAAACAATAGTCCTGTATTTCTTCCAAAACCCTGTCGCGGGCTTCTTCGTTGTCCCAGTCCAATTCCAAATAAAAGGTGTAGGTGTCTTGGCGTCCTAATACAGGAATAGACTGTATTTTGGTAATGTTTACCTCGTATTTGTAAATGATGCCCAGCATTTTATATAAACTGCCTGGGTCGTCGGGCAGCCGTAGCGAAATAGTAGCTTTGTTGGCATTTTTCACTTTCAGTTTTTGGTCATTCGAAATCACGAAAAACTTGGTGTAGTTTTCCTTGAAAGTTTCGACACTGCTGTGCATGATTTCCAAGTTGTACAAATCGGCTGCCAATTTTCCGGCAATAGCAGCGGCTCCTTTTTCTTTCCGAAGGAAAATATCTTTGGCTGCATCGGCAGTATCGTAATATTCCTCTACGTGTATGTGGGGGTATTGCGATAGAAATTCGGCGCATTGCAGCAAGGCCATGTAGTGAGAGCGAACTACCTGTATGTCTTCCATTTTTTGCCCGGGCATTGCCATCAAATTCATGACAATACGTAGCCTTATTTCGCCAATGATGTTGAAATGATAGTTTTGAATAAGAGAATAGTTGCCCAAGATGGTACCTGCAATCGTATTTTCAAAAGCAATAACAGCGTAGTCGGCTTCGTCTTTTTTCAGTACCTCGCACAAATCGCGAAAAGTGACACAGTGCACCGTTTCCGACAAGTGGGGGAAATAATGCCTGGCGGCGATGTCGTGAAAGGAGCCATCACCACCTTGTATCGCTATTTTTAATTTTTTTTCCATTGGTTATAAACAAAAAATCCCGCTTTGTGGGCGGGAATATCAAAGGCAATACAAGCCACATTCAGCCGCCCACTGAAAACATTCGTTTGGTAAATCGGTATGTAATTTTGTTGTGCATTACTTGGCTGCAAAAGAAACACATTTTGTTTGTAGTTCAAAGCCAAAAACAAATCTGAGCCGAGCTAAAATTCGCTCGTTCCCGATATCTAATTACCTTTGCGCAATTTCTTCCGAAATGAAAGTAACTGAATACATTAGTCAAGCCAAGAAAACACTTTTTTCTATCGAGATATTGCCTCCGTTGAAAGGGGAAAGTATGCAATCGATTATCGATGGCATAGACCCGCTTATGGAGTTTCAGCCCAAGTTTGTCGATGTCACCTATCACCGCGAGGAGTTTGTGTTCAAGTCCTTGCCCGACGGCACTTCCGAAAAGAAAATTGTGAGGCGCAGGCCCAGCACCGTGGGCATATGTGCCGCCATTATGAACCGATACAAAGTAGATGCCGTGCCGCACATTATTTGTGGTGGTTTC
>JBIKRJ010000168.1:0-5258 GCA_044349205.1 Cytophagales bacterium
ATACAACATATTCTCGGTCTTGGTCGGTCTGTTTTTCTTTTATTACTTTTTGCACCTTTTCGACGAGTTGCCAAAAATCGACCTAAAGGAGATTTTGGCCGAAATGAATTATTTATATGTTTTTGGTTCTTTGGCGGCCTACCTTTTTTCGCATGTACTACGCGGGCTTCGCATCGCCGTGCTGATGGGGCGCCAAGATTATAGTTTGTGGAAACTGATGTACCTGCAGTTTTACACCAATGCCATCAACCTCATATTCCCGTTCAAATTTGGCGAGGTGTACCGCATCGTAGAGTTCAACAAGCTCATTCATGACAAGAAAAAACTTGTACTTACCATCGTCACCGAAAAAACAATCGACTTGCTCATTCTTTTTTCGTGGGCATTGTTGGCTATTGTGTTGTTGGGACAAAACATTGTCGCCCTGAAAACCGTGCTTTGGGTCATTTCGTCGCTTATTGCTTTTTCGCTCATCATCTTTTTTGTTCTCCCCGAAAACATCCGCACAGTCAATCTGGTGATTGCGAAACGCTACAACAGCAAATGGGTGATACGGCTACTTTCCATGACCACCAACATCTCGCATGTCATTGCCAACATCAAGCACACTTTGCGCATGAATGCTTCCACCATTGTTTTGCTTACCTTCCTCATCTGGATTTTTGAGGTAATGGGCTTTACCTATTTGCTGCCCTTTTTGGCAATTAAATCCCAAATATGGCTGCTTTCTATCTTGGTTTTTCTTTCCTCCCTTATTCCTAGCGTGTCCTTGGGCTTGGGCAGTTTGCAACTTGGCTTTTCTACACTCGACTATCACACAAGCCAGTTCAACAGTCTGCTCATTTCCATCACATACCAAACATTCATCTTCTCTCCGGCAGTATTGATAGGATTTTTGCTGTACCTGTATGTGAACGTAAAAAGGAAGAACTTGAATACCAAACTGATATGATAAACAAAATGATATGCCTTTACTTGGATTTTGAAGCGGTTTCGGCCGAAGTGCGCGACATTGTAAATGTGGATAGGTATGGGGAAGTGCTGTACAAAAAGCAAAAGCTAAAAGACTATCATGCCGAACTATACAAACACACCTTGGTAGGAGAGTTTGTGCATGTATCGGATTCGGCACAACTACCCACCATCATCGACAAACTTCGACACGAAAAAGAGGCTTTCGTCATTTTGCATCACTCCTCATTTGCCATTACGCTACCCGAAGACTTCACGCTTTTTGTAGAAAAGGTGCGGTACTTGGGCATAAGCCTCTCTATATCAGATTACGACCAGCAAAAAGGATTCGTGCTGGTAAATGCCCAATCGGCCATAGAGGCGCTCGAAAAAATGGAAAAAGACGCGCAAAAAGCAGGTCAAATTTTGGAAACCGAAGTAGATGTGGAAGAAAAATTCAAGTTGGAAGTTTTCTACAAAACCATTCGCACTTCGGTCGAATTTATCGCTTTTCTGCACACCAATTTCGAGGCTAGGCATTTCAATTCTATTCAAAAAGACGAGCTTTTTATCACAAAACGCTCATCAAACCTTCAGAAAATAGAAAGAGAGTTTCTGTACTACGAATTTCTGCCAGACGAACTGAAAGTGTTTTTCCTAAAACCTATTCATCTCGAAAAGCATACCGACTGGTATTCCTATAAATTGGAAAAACTGAATATCCCCGATGTTTCGATTTTGTGGTTGCACAGCTCCTTTACTGCAAAAGATTTTACGATGCTGCTCGACAAGGTTTTTTTGTTCTTGGAAAAACGACCTACCAAGTCTGTGACAAAATAAGAGCAGTAAAAAATAACGACTCAATTCTATATCAAAAAAGTAGCCGACAGAATCGCCGAACTAAAAGAAAAAACCGAATACAGCACTTTCGCCAACATTCTTAGAAACAGCACTTCCTTCGGTTCTATCGACAACCTGTTTTCACAATATCAATCAAAACTTTACCAGCTTCTGCAGTCGAAAGCCTACCACCCCGTTTTGGCTCTTAGTCACGGTGATTTGTGCGCTTCGAATATGTTGTACGACAAGCGCATTAGCATGCTTAAACTCATAGACCCACGCGGTGCCGATACCAAAGACGAATTGTATTTTGACTCGTATTACGACTTGTGCAAACTTTCGCATTCCATTTTGGGCGACTACGATCTGCTAAACAATGGCTTGTTCGAACTGACATACAAAAACAACATGCAAATCGAACTAAAAGTCGATACGCTGCCAAACAAAGAACTGTACCAAAAACAATTTCTTGACAAGCTGCTACACTACCAACTGGACTATGAGTTGGTGCGCATTTTCGAAGTTTCGCTGTTCATCAGCATGTTGCCCTTGCACATCGACAATCCCAAAAAAGTATTGGCTTTTGTACTAAACGCTGCCCAAATTCTAAACCAAATAAAATGAATACAACAAAACTAAATCCACACATTTCCAACCTTTCTTTTCTTTATGCCAGCTATGCTTGCATATTGTTCTTTTCGCTTTTTCCTCTCTTTTTCAATTTACCCTACCGCATTCATTTGGATTTGCCTTACGAAGGTGCCTATCGCATGTACATTGGCCAAATGCCTTTCAGAGATTTTGGCATCCCCTTTGGATATGGTTTTTTCATCATTCCAACGGCTTTTTTTCATCTGTTTGGCCCACATCTTAGCTCTTTGCTTTATGCCCAGACTTTTTTAAACATGGTATCTTGTTTGGCATTCCTTAGCATATTGACCTCGCTCCATTGCCGGCGTGCCGTGGTGTTTCTTTCAGTGTTGGTGTATTGTCTTGGCTATGTGTTCATTTATTTTTGGCCCTGGCACACCCACACTGCATACACCTATGGCTTGGTAGCCCTTGCCTTTTTGCTGCAACTTAGAGAAGACACTTCGCGCAGCAAAACTTTGATACTGACCACCTTCGCGGCCTTTTTTTCTTTCCTTTCCCTTTTTACCAAACAGGATTATGGAGGGCTTAACCTCGCCTTTTGTACAACATTGCTTTCATTTCAAGCATATTATACTCGCAAATGGTGGCCAATGGCAAGTTTTGCCGTTGCCTATTTGGCCATTGGCCTTGCTTTCGTTGTGCCTCTTCTAAAATACGATTTTGGCTACTGGTTCAACCACGGACAAGCCCCACATACGGCAAGGTTGCACAAAAACGATTTCCTAAACGAGCTGTTTATGGGCGCCGATTGGGAAAAGTTTTACTTGCTGCTAATAGCTTGTATGGTCATTTGGCAACTAAGCGAAAAAAAGTTACGCTTGAAAGACAAGTCAAGCATGTTGCTGCTTTTGATGTGCTTGGGTATGATAGTGGAAGCCATTATAACCAAAGTTACCAGCCGCATGTCCACAGGCACTACTACTTATTTTCATGCATTTACTGTGGCCTATTTAGTACATTCATTAGGTGACAAATTGAAACTTCATTTGTTTTCGCACTTACTGCCCATTATAGTCTTGATAGTGCTTTGGTGGTCGCCTATGTATTGGAAATATGCCAGCCGCATGTTTGACTCGGGGCACAGCCACATTCCACGCAAAACAAAAGAAAGTACCCAACAAAAAGGCTGGGAAATGTCCAAGTTCAAAAGTTTGCAAAAAGTAAAAATGCCCAGCGCCACCATCGAGGGCATAGCGCGGCTAAAAAAGATAAACGTGTTTGAAAAAACCGAAAAACTGAACGTAATGAACATGACAGAACTCACTATGTTGCCTTACGAGCTAGGGTATGTACCCCTAAAAAAAGTGCCACTTTGGTACGACTTGGGTGTTGCTATTTTTCCCAAGCAAGTGGCGGAAATATGTGGCAAAATAGGGAAAAAAGAATACGACCTTTTTCTTTTCGAAGTGGTGCCATCGTTAGATAATTTTTATCCGGAAGAGGTAAGAACTTGTTTGCAAAAACACTACCAGTTGACAGACATTTTCTTGGCTCCACGCAAAGAGGAAGATTCCATTATCGAAGTGTACACAAGAAAATGAAAGCCCTTTCTTTAGTTATTCCCTGCTACAACGAAGCACTAAACATCCCACTCATTGCCAAAAAATGCGAAGAGATGGTGCCAAAAGGCTTGCAGATAGAAGTGGTTTTGGTAAACAATGGCTCGACCGACCAAACCGCCGAAGCCATTAGAAGCGTGGCCAAAAAACGCCCACACTTGTTTGTGTTTTGCAATATTGAAAAAAACATAGGCTACGGACACGGCATTTTGACTGGCTTAGAAATGGCCCAAAGCCCCGTGTTGGCTTGGACTCACGCCGACATGCAAACCGACCCAAAAGATGTGATAAAAGCCTACGAACTTTACCTAAGCCAACACGACCAAAGTGTTTTGGTAAAAGGACAGCGAAGCAATAGGGCTTTCTTGCCCAACCTTTTTACGTGGGGAATGGGAATAATTGCCTCGGTAGCGCTGGGCGAAAAATTGGAAGACATTGGCGCACAACCAAAACTTTTCAGCCGAAAATTCTATACCGAACATTTAGCCAAAAAGGCGCCGCACGATTTTTCCCTAGACTTGTACACCATGTTTTGTGCCAAAAAATGGGGAAGCATTTCCACCTTTCCAGTCTTTTTCAAAAAACGCGCATTTGGCGAGGCCAAAGGCGGTGGCAGTATAAAAACCCGACTATTGGTGACACTGCGAGTGTTGGATTTTATCTTCAAATTGCGGTGGAAAATAAAAGCCGAAAAAATTGTCTGAAGCCCACAAACGCGATACTGAAAAAAACAATTTCCTCGATTTTTTGGATTGGGCTCTTTCCTTTTCGCCATTGGCCAATGTGCAACACCATTCGGTTTCTTTCGGTGACCAACTCAAGGTTCATTTTATGTTCATTTCTTCCAAAACCCGTTTTTCAGCCGAATTAGGCGAAAGAGAATTGGTGCTTTGGGAAGACATTTGGCTACAAAAAAAGGAACTGGTAAAAGCAAGAATAGCCGCGCTGCTTGGCAAGACCAAAAAAATATACGCCAGACACACGAACGTCATTGCTTTGGATAAAACGCACGCTGCTTCTTTTTTGAACGAAAACCATTTGATGGGCTTCGCCACGGCAAAATTCAAACTTGGGCTCACCTACAAAGGCATTTTGGTGGCCGTTGCCTTGTTTAGTTCTATGAAAAAATATTATCGTAATGGTGTATTGTACCATTCAGCAGAACTTGTTCGATTTGCCAACATGAAAGGAGTGCATGTACAAGGCGGACTTAGCAAGCTACTCGAACATTTTATTGCCGAAAGAAAACCCGAT
>JBIKRJ010000169.1:0-5206 GCA_044349205.1 Cytophagales bacterium
CTTTGCAACCCGGAAATAGGAAACTAGATACGGAGTTCTTGGATCGGTAGTTCAGTTGGTTAGAATGCCGCCCTGTCACGGCGGAGGTCGCGGGTTCGAGTCCCGTCCGGTCCGCTATAAAACACTTAACCCATTGATTTTCAATGGGTTATTTTGTGCCTGTAGCTGAAAGTGTAGCAAACGGGTTCTTTCTACCCATTTCTTATCTTCTTTCCTATCTCTTTTTCAAAGATTACAAATTTATAATGAAAGATGTGTACTCAACCGATGCAAATGCTAAATTAAGTGCCATTTTGGAAGCGCATTATAAAAAAGTGTCTAAACAGTTGGGATATACTGTAAATCCTGATGAGAATCTTGTGAATGACGCTGGCTATGCCGCTTTGGGTGCAAAACAATTGGATAAGGCTGGTGATTTATTCAAACTCAATGTTAAGAATTATCCCAAAAGCTCAAATGCTTTTGACTCTCTTGGCGATTATTATCTTGAAATTAATGATTATGCAAATGCTACTGAAAACTTCAAAAAGACATTAGAAATCAAAGAAATTCCGCAAACAAGAACTAAGTTGGAAAAATTGTTAAAAAAATAAACACTTGAATACCAAAACATTATTCGCTTTTTTTGAACGAGATTTGAACAAGTTGATTGCCGAAGTTGAACTTTATCAACTGGAAGAAAATATTTGGAGAGTGGAGAAAAACATTGCTAATTCGGCAGGGAACTTAGTCCTTCATTTAGTTGGAAATTTGCATACTTTCATTGGGAAAGAAATAGGCAAAACAAACTATGTGAGGGACAGAGAACTCGAATTTTCTCAAAAAAATGTTCCCAAACAGGAATTGATTGCCAGCATAAATGACACCATCATAATGGTTAAAAATTCACTTTCGGCACTCACAAACGAAGATTTGGAAAAAGATTATCCCTTGATGAAATTTCCAGAAGTGGTAACAAACGAATACTTATTGGTTCATTTGGCTACCCATTTGGCGTATCATCTTGGGCAAGTCAATTATCACAGAAGGCTCATTGACCAATAAAAAACGGTCGTTTTAGTATTTAATTCGCATTACTCAAAAAAAAACGTGAAAAAAAAAGCAATCATCACCAAAATAGTAGCCTGTATTTCTTTATTACTTGTTTTAGGCTCGCTTAACGGCTATGGTCAAACGAAAATTAGTAAAGCATTATTAGTCAAAGATTTGGCTATTTTGAAGAAAAATCTCGAAAAAATCCACCCAGGGCTATATACCTACTCGTCTAAAACACGAATAGATGAATGGTTTGCTGAAACCCAAAATAGTTTAAAGGATTCGATGAGCTACATTCAGTTTTATGAATTGGTAGCACCCTTGAACAACATTATAAAAAATGGACATAGTTTTGTAAAACTTGAACGTTTTAAGAAGACTTACAACATTATCCCTATCCGATTGTATAGGGATAAAGATGCGTTTTATGTGCTTGATTCTTTTGATGAAAAATACAAAAATCTCATTGGGAAGGAAATTATTGCCATTGAGGGTTTGCCTGTGGTCGACATATTTAACAGGCTACTTCAGTACCAAACCCGTGATGGCGAAAACCTAACATTTCCCACAGAAAAACTATTGTATTATTTTAATTTGGATTATTCGCTTATTTATGGTGCAAAGGATAGCTATGAAATTACTTTGGTAGAAGCTACCCAAAAAACATCGATGACAGTAAGGAGTATTTCGAGTAAGGATATTCAATTTTACGATACAACCCCCGAAAAAAAACCTGTTCTTTTTAGCATAAAGGATTCAGTAGGGGTACTTACCTTTAAAACTTTTGAAAAATCGAGGCTAAAAAAGATAGCTTATAAGAAGTTGTTGCGGGAAATATTCAGTTCAATTAAAGCAGAAGGTGTCAAACATTTAATTGTTGATGTGCGGAATAACGGCGGCGGTGATGCTGTTCCTAATCAAGAACTCATTTCCTATTTGTACGACAAGGAATTTAAGTTATTTAAAAATATTTATACCATTACCAAAAAAATTGAAGACAAAAAATACTATAAGCAGGAGGGCGTTTTTTGGTTCAATACCTTAGTAAGTTGGTTCAAGTTAGAAAAAATAGATAAAAACTACTATCGCGCTAAAACTAAAGGCTCTGATTCATATTTTCCCAAAGCCGACAATTATAAGGGCAAGTTGTATATACTAACCAATGGACGCAGTTTTTCGGCTACAGGAGAGTTTGCCTCATTTATAAAACACCATCGAGAGGCTGTATTTATAGGTGAAGAAGTTGGCGGTAATCAATATCAAAATACAAGCGGCTTATCCTATTATATCACTTTGCCCAATTCGAGATTGCGCGTATTTATTCCTACCATTCTTTGGGAGCTAAATGTGGATATAAAAAATGATGCTCATGGCGTGAAACCTGATTATTTTGTAAGAAATTCAATTACTGACGAATTGGAACATAAAGATACTGTCATGGATTTTGCATTTCGACTCATAAAAAAGAAGGCTGATTAGAATAAAATTGTATGCCTAGTGAAGTTCTGTATTTCAAGTTTTTCATAATTTAAACAATAACACATCATGAAAAAAATACTATTGCAGGCAATTTACCTCTCTTTCCTAATCGTTCTCACAGTATCTTGTACGCAGGAAGATGTGAAATTTGAAGGTAAAACGGAAAATTTTAGCATAAGCTCTCGAATTATTAACGATAGCTATCCTATTGAGGTTTATTTGCCCATGAATTACAATAGCAATCAACCCAATTTGCTCATCATAGGGCTTGACGCAGAGCTATCTTTTAAGGAAATTGCGAGTATAATTTCTGAAAAAGTATCTCAAGGAACTATGCCACCTTGCGTATTTATTGGTGTTGGCAATCTCAAAGGTAGAAATAGAGACTACACACCTACTGCATACGAACACGGCTTAGGTGGTGCAGAGAATTTTTATCGCTTTTTAAAGGAGGAGTTAATTCCAGAGGTTGCAATAAGGTATAATATTAAACCCACAAACGAAAAAATCTTAATAGGACACTCTTTTGGGGCACTTTTTACACATTATGCTATGTTTCAAAACAGGGCTGATAACCCATTTAATAAATTCGTTTCTGTAGGCTGTTCGTTTTGGTATGATTCAGGAGTAATTTTTGAAAATTGAAGAAATTGAAATTAAAAAACATAAAACCTGGCCCGAACCTGGCCCAAAAGAAAAAACCACCTATGCAAAAAAAAATAAAGATGTAGCAGAATCCGTAGCTACTACCCCCTATTTTAGTCAATTTAGATATGTTTAGATGAGAAGAATATAAAGGTAAACCCTTTATATTAGAGGGTTTCATCAGTTTAGGATAAGTTAGGATAAGGTTCAAATTTCCCGTCCGGTCCGCAAAAGCCCTTAACTTTCAATGAGTTAGGGGCTTTTTCGTTTAAAAAATTCAAACAAAAAAAGACCCTTATTGCTAAGGGCCCTTTCTTCGTATTTTTTTCCAAACTTAAAAGCTTATTGCTTTGGTGCAGTAGCAGCATTAATTAGGCCAGTTACATCAAAGTATTCGTCCGCATCTATAATTTTATGGTCTTTATTGAATTTGTACACCGCATAAAATTTTTGATTGAATTTTACACCGTTTGCAATTGATTCAGACTGCCATCTTACATATGTTCTAACACTACCATCTGCTTTCATAGAAGCTGTATCCAATCCTGGTAACATCACTTCCACATTTGCATTTACATTCTTAAGCATTTTATGGAAATTAGCAAGTCTTTCTAACATTGCTTCCTTGCCAATAGCTGCTGTATCATTGATACCAGGACCATGAAATTTAATGGTATCAGCAATATAAGTAGCGAATTCAGTTAAGTCGTTTTTAGCAAATGCTTTAAAGCCCGCATCTACCACTTTTGCGTTTTCTTTGAATTCAGCCATCATTGCATCATCTGATCCAGTACTAGTTGTTGCTTGTGGATTTGTACAAGCAAATAATGAAATGGCAGTAGCCATTACTAAAATTGTTTTTTTCATAGATTTATTTTTTATTTAGCATCATAGATTACTTGTTCCCAATGAATTTTTCCGTCTTTAATCGCAAAGGCTCCAAAAGTTAAGGTTTTCATAGTTTCGCCAGTCTTTGCCTTAGCTGAAAATCTAACCCAAGCATGACCCCACTTATAACCTTTGTAACGTTCGTCATCAGTTGCAACAGTCACAACTTCGTAATTTGGTGTGCCTGAATCTACCACACCTTCAAATAATTCTCTTTGCTTTTTAAACATTTCAACTCTATCAGACACACTCATTCCCACAGTATCTCCGTTATGCCATGATTTAGCTGTGTCACTAAAGCAAGAAGCCCATGTAGCCCAATCTCCATTACTATAAGCTGTGATTGCTTTTTTCATTAATTCTACTTCTGGACCTTCTTTTACACAACTAGATGCAGTAGCATCTGTTTCAGTTGAAGCAGTTTTTTCAGCAGGTGTTGTACAAGCGAAAATAGTTGTAGCTAAAAGTGCTACTAGGATTGTTTTTTTCATGATTTTTTTATGTTTTTTACGTTATAAATATATGTATCTTTTTGATACTAAAAAATATTTTAGAGCACCAATAAGGACACTATTTTAATCGAAGCATAAATTATTGAAAAAATCATCCATACCAACCATTTGACCTATAAATATGTTCCATTTTATGGAATAGGAACAATTTAGGGCTAAGCATGCATCAACCTAAAAGTCAAATTGATACGTAATTGTTTGATGCGCATTGACTTAGGCAAGGAGTGGTACCAATGATGTTGGATGGCTCCCTTCATATCTAACAAGGAACCGTTTTCTAGTTCAATGTCTATACGTTCATTGGTGGTAGCGTGTTTAAAGGCAAATTTTCTTGCTGCTCCTAAGCTCACCGAAGCAATGGAGGATTCAGCAACAATCTCTTTTTCATTATCTCGATGCCATCCCATACCCTCCTCGCCTTCATGATATAAATTAAGTAAACAGGCGTTGTAATTCGCCCCGGTGATGGCTTCTACTTTTTGCTTAATCTTAAGTAAGGGTTCGGTCCATTGTAATCCTGATTTTTTGACCCCTGCATAGGTATAATTAATGCCGGCATCTGCGTACCAGGCCACTTTTCGCTTGGTCATTATTTTTTTGCCAAACATCACCACTTCGTCCTGCTTCCATGGAATGGTATCCAATAA
>JBIKRJ010000170.1:0-5187 GCA_044349205.1 Cytophagales bacterium
AGGGGGGCAGCCACCCCCAATGTAGCTCGCCTCGTGTTCGTGTTTGGGGTCCATCACAATACGTTTATGAAATTCTTGGAAATAATTTGTCCAAAACTTTTTTGTGAGGTCTTTCAGTTCGTTGATGAACACAATTTGGATGCCTGGCCTAATACGGTGAAAGAATACCAGTTGCCCATTTATTCTTCGAGGGAAAAAAATTAAGTTTTTGTCCCACAATAGACGGTTTATAAGTTCTGGATCTACTTCTTTGTAATAGAAATTGTGGTTGTGATAGTATTTTTCGTGCACCCTTTGCCCGGCCTCTATGAACCCTACAAATTCGGCATAGGTCATGTTGGGCACAACTATTCCCATTTTGGTAAACGTTTTCAAATCTTTGGAAGTAGCCAAGGCTCCCAGAGCATTGATACCGTCGAAAGCGGTGTAGGTCATGTAAAAAGTATCCTCTATTTGCACAATACGAGGATCTTCTACTCCTTTGGCCTCTTTGCCAGTGCTAGGTTCTAATACCGAAAATGCATGCCGTTCTACAAGGGTCAGCGGTCCATCGAACATGCAATAGCCAATTGTTGAATTGTTTCCCATTCTTACGGCGCGGTAAAACATGTGTACATGTTCACCAATTCGAATAGTGGCAGGATTCAAAACTCCTTCGTTTTCAAATTCTAAACTGGTTTTTTCCAAGACTTTCCCTTCTTTTTTTACGTGTAGCATGGTATGAAATAATTGTGAGCAAGTATTTTTTAGTAACAGGCCTTATGTTGGCTTTCACAACATGGCTCAATAAACAAGAACAAGCAGTGGTTCAAAATTCCCTTTTTTAACATTTGCTTTGTAGCCTCCGAATGTTTCGAACTGGTTAAATACCTTTTGGGCATTGGAATGGTTTTTACGACTAAGGTATTATTCCCTCCAGAGTGAGTTGTTACAGAATTAAATATCAGAATTGTAAAAACCACACGTTGTAAAAAGACAAAAAGACAACATTCTCATATACACAGTTTTTAAAATATTATTTTCGATTTTTTATTAATGGAATAGAATAGCGATGAACTTACAAAAAGGTGGAAACGATGTAAATGTCTGCCCAAAGAATGTAAACTCGGTTTCTTTTAGGTTTGCAACTTTACATCTATAATCAAACCACTTAAATACACACAACATGGCAACTCAGCAAAAAGTAAGCACTCCTTCCAAGACCGAATCGAAAGGAAATGCCTCCAAGTCTTCTGTGAAAGAACAAAAATCGGGGAAGAGCGGACAAAGCAGTTCAAATCGTTAGTCTATCTATTTTAATTATTGGCTTGCCAAAGATTTCCTTTTTAAAAGGGGAAGTCTTTGGCAAGTGTTTTTATGACCGTTACAACAAATGCGCCTGCAATCGCTTTTGAAATACAAGCAAAAAAGACGAGCCACCTCGCCCGAACCTTCATTCGATAGCCAGGAACCTACTGCCGAAAGTCTTCATTTTGTGGTACATCGCCATCAAGCCACACATCTGCATTTCGATTTCAGGCTAGAGTTGGATGGCGTCTTGAAAAGCTGGGTTGTTCCCAAAGGGCCCTCGATGAATCCGAAAGACAAACGTTTGGCTTTGCAGGTGGAAGACCATCCTTTGGCATACCAAAATTTTGAGGGCATGATACCAGAGGGAAATTATGGAGCTGGAGTGGTTGAAATATGGGACAAAGGAACCTATGATGCCGTGGGCATTCCCCAAAGGCAAAGAAGCGAAACCGAATTGCAACAACAGTTACAGAAAGGCAGCCTTAAATTTGTCCTGCACGGACAAAAATTGAAAGGAGAATATGCACTGGTGAAGATGAAAAGCAAATCAGACAATGCCTGGCTGCTTATAAAACACCGTGACCAAGAGGCTTGAAACGATAGAAAAACTTCATACGTTTTCCAAGGTCGTTTCGCGCATTAGTTTCAGTTCTTTGTAGTAGGTAGGGGTGAGCCCGGTTATTTTTTTAAACTGGGCAGAAAGATGGGCTACGCTGCTGTAGTGCATTTTGAACGAAATTTCTGAAAGGCTCAAGTCGGTGTACACCAATAAGTCTTTGACTTTCTCTATTTTATGTAAAATGACAAAGTGTTGTATGGTCATGCCACGGGCTTCCGAAAATATGCCAGACAAGTAAGTGTAATCGTAGCCAATTTTTTCTTTGAGGTAGTCGGAATGGTTTGCTTTGGGCAATTCGTCGGAATGGTGCACCATTTCTATCACAGTGTTCTTGATTTTTTCTACCAATGCATTTTTTTTGTCTTCCAGCAGTACCAAACCCACCATTTCCAATTGTTCTCTCAAATAGTCTATTTGCTTGGCAGTGACGGGTTCTTCCACATCGGCTATGCCCAGTTCTACCGAATTGTATTCAATGCCTGCTTTTTTCAGTTCTTCTTCTACCGTTAAAATGCAACGGTTGCTCACCATGTGTTTTATGTATAGTTTCATAGTAGTTTTTTAGGAGTTTTTTGTTTTTTCCCCACCTACCTGAAAGATGGCTGATAAGCCAATTACACAACAGGTTATTTTCATTCATAGGCCAGTCGTGCCCAATGCAATTTGTATTTGAAATTAACAGCCCTTCTTGAAAATGTCAATACTATTGGGCGGTTTTTGTGGGCAATAAAAGCTGTTTATATTTTGTTGGTTGCCATCCAATAGGCACCCATTTCGGCGATGGTGTGGCGGTACCTTTCGAAATTTTCGGGTTTTACAACCAGACTGTTTGCACCTAAATCGTAGGCTTTTTCGATTTCGGCACTTTGATACGAAGAAGAGAGCACTACGATGGGCACCGACCTGGTGCTTGGGTCAGATTTTATTTTTTCAAGCACTTCCAAACCGTTCATTCTAGGCATTTTTAAATCCATAAAAATGACTTTTGGCATCGCTTTTTGCTCGTTTTCTGTTGTTTCTTGTTTTCCGTACAGAAAATGAAGCAATTCTTCCCCATCGGTAAAGTGCATTAAATTTTGCGCCAAATTGTGTTCTTTCAGCGCCCCAATGGTAAGTGCCGCATCGTCCAGATTGTCTTCTACTAGCAAAATATCTATTGAAGTTTTCATATTGTTCAGTGTGTTTTTGTGATGAAAGAAAAGATACAAAGGCATTTTACCCCATTGTATTGGTTATGGCGAGTTCAAACTTTGCCAAGCCAAAGTGTATTGTAAAAATCAGGATTTTGTAACAGGCTTGTTTATACCTACTGCCTAAAAAGTTGTGTTTTTCACACTTGATAAGTTTAAATACATAAAACCCAGCAAGTGTGGGCTAGGCAAGGAAAAAACGAGAAAAGCTTCAAAATTTAGGAAAAAACGAGTTTTTTTAATCAAATTCTATTCATATACCAATTCAGGGTTTTTTCCATTTTTTTGAACTGCAATATGGTTTCCAATATTTTTTCGAGACGCACAAAGGCCGTTTCGCTTTTTACCACATAATCAAAGGCTTTGTGGTGCATGCATTCTACGGCTACTTCAATTTTGTCTTGAGAGGAAAGAATGACCACCGGAATATTGGGATTGTAGGCTTTTATTTCGTCGAGGGTGTCTATGCCATTCATCGCTTGCTTGTCGATGCCGTCCAAATGGTAGTCTAGTATAATCACGTTAGGATTTTGCCAGAGATTTTCAACGCAATCTTCGCCGGTGGGGAAAGTATATATTTCCAAGTCGGCCCGTTGTTTGAACTCGATTTCGAGCGATTTCAAAAACAATGCATCATCGTCTACTAGAAATAATTTGGTTTTTTCTTTTTCACTTTTCATGGTTTTCAGAATTCATGGTTGAAAGTTCGGTTTCTAATTCTTTGCAAGTTTCATCACAAGCTTTTTCCAAGTCCAAAATAATGCGCTCTATTTCTTGTCCAAGTTGCTGCTGGTGGCCAAAATCATGAATTTTCTTTGCCATAGTTTCATAAGATGGCTTCATGCCAATGAGCGAAAACGAGGGTATAAGCTTGTGCACTGCCGCGCACAAAGTGTCCCATTCTTTGTTTTCAAAACTTGATTTAATGGTATTGATAAGGAAAGGGGTTTGTTCCAAATAGGCCAATATCATTTGTGAAAGGAAATTTTCGTTCGATTTGGTCAATTTGTTCAAATGGCTCATGTCCACGTTTTTCAAATTGTTTTCTATCTTGATTTCGGTTACTTCCTTTGGTACGCTTTCATGTTTTTTCAACAGGTTTAC
Source organism: Cytophagales bacterium (assembly GCA_044349205.1). Classification (GTDB taxonomy): domain Bacteria; phylum Bacteroidota; class Bacteroidia; order Cytophagales; family UBA9547; genus UBA9547. Next base: position 4,204 of record JBIKRJ010000170.1, read on the forward strand.
GATTCTGTTGAAAAGCAAGCGATCGTCTACAGGCTTGGCAATGTAGTCGTCCATTCCCACCATTTTGCATTTTTCCAAATCTGTGGTGGTTACGTCGGCTGTGAGGGCTATGATGGGAATATCTGAATTTAGCTCGTTCCGAATGTATTCGGTGGCTTCAAATCCATCCATTTCAGGCATTTGCAAATCCATTAGTACAATGTCAAACGATTCTTTTGCCAGCTTTTCAACAGCATTTCTTCCATTGTCGACCACTATGCAATCAAATCCGAATTCCTCTATTAATGTTTTCATTAGCAACTGGTTCAGTTTCATGTCTTCAGCCACCAATACTTTGGTTTTCTCCATTTCGGAAATGGCAATGGGCATTTCGATGGCTTCGCGCACTTTTTTATTTGTTTTCGGAAAGCTGAGCACGAAACAAAAAGTAGAACCTTTGCCTGGTATGCTGTTTACTTCTATTTGGCCACCTTGTGCTTCGACCAATTGTTTGACGATGGCCAAACCTAGTCCGGTGCCACCGTAAATACGGGTTGTTTCGATGGTGGCTTGTTGAAAATTTTCGAAAATTCTTTCCTTTTCAGTTTCGGAAATACCTATGCCCGTGTCCCTTACCGAAAATGCCACTACTACTTTGCTTTTGTCTTGTTCAAGCAGATTTACGCGAACTTCGATGCTTCCTTTTTCGGTAAATTTTACAGCATTGCTTATCAAATTCGTCATTATTTGGTGCAGGCGAGTGGGGTCGCCTAGCAAAACTTCGGGTATTTCCTCGTCGTAATACTCAACAAGTTCCAGGTTTTTTTCCTGTATTTTATTTTCGAACAAATGCAAAATAGCCGAAATAGAAGAGGCCAATTTGAAAGGTCGGTGCTCGAAATTCATTTTACCTGCCTCCACTTTTGCCAAATCTAGAATATCGTTGATGAGTACCACCAAAGCGTCGCCGCTCATTTTGATAGCAGAAAGATATTCGCGCTGTTT
>JBIKRJ010000171.1:0-5186 GCA_044349205.1 Cytophagales bacterium
AATTTGGATAAGTATTTGACTGACACATATGGCACCATAAAGGAGGTGTTTGAAAAAGGGCGTCGAAAATCGCTTATCTAACCATTTTTCTTCTCTAAACGCATACATTTTGAATACTCTTTTCCCCGTTTTCTTGAAGTTGGAAGAACTGCATACTTTGGTGGTGGGTGGTGGCCTTATTGGCATGGAAAAACTTGGTGCCATTTTGGCCAATTCTCCAAATGCTTCCGTTACGCTTGTAGCCCCTGAAATTAAGGATGAGATTCAAGATTTAACAGTTGCTTACCCTAACTTAATATTGAAACTAAAGCCTTTTGAAGAAACAGATTTGCATGGAATGGATTTGGTGGTGGCAGCTACTTCAATAAAAGAAGTAAATGCTTTTGTAAAAGAATGTGCCAAAAAACACAAGGTATTATCTAACATTGCCGACACGCCGCATTTGTGCGATTTTTATTTGGGTTCAATTGTACAAAAAGGGGATTTGAAGATTGCCATTTCTACCAATGGAAAGTCGCCCACACTTGCCAAAAGATTAAGGGAAATGTTCACTGAAATTATTCCCGAGGGCACTCAAAAACTATTGGATAATTTGAAAGAGGTTAGAGATTCTTTAAAGGGTGATTTTGAATTTAAAGTGAATAAACTAAATGAAATTACCACCGTGTTGCGTGATAAAAACAGCGATGTTTCATGATTCAAAGTTATTTGGACAGTCTGAATGAGACCAACAGGCAAAAAGTCACATTGCTTCGACAAACGATATTGGAGGCCTCGCCTCAAATAAGTGAGTCAATCAAGTACAATAGTCTTTTTTATAATTACAAGGGCTTGTTCTGTTATTTTTGGGTAGATGCAAAGTCAAGCATGCTATACATTGGTTTTTGTGACGGGTATTTGATGTCCGACCCAAATCAAAATCTCTCAACTGGAAGTACCAAGCAAATTCGTAAGCTATATGTCGATGAGATTAGCCCTGTTTTCTTACGTATTCTACGGGATTTTTTGCAGGAAGCCATTTGGGTGAAGGATACAATATTGTTCAAAAATAAATAGTTGGAAAAATGCAACTCTACTTTCGCGAAATAGGTCAGGGCCCACCTTTGGTCGTTCTTCATGGTTTGTTTGGTTCTTGCGACAATTGGCTTACCGTTTCAAAGACATTGGCCGAACATTTTAAGGTCTTTTTGGTCGACCAGCGCAACCATGGCCGTTCGCCCCACCATACGGCTCATAGCTATGAAGCCATGACAGAAGATTTGTTAGATTTTTTTACTGCTCAAAAAATAGAAAATCCAATTGTTTTGGGACACTCAATGGGGGGTAAAACGGCTATGTATTTGGCTTTGCACTATCCCAATGCCTTAGAAAAACTTGTGGTAGTCGATATTGCGCCTTCCTATTATGCGCCACATCATCAAGCTGTGATTTCGGCTTTGGAAGCTGTAAAATTAAACACTTTAGCATCTCGTGAGGAGGCAGACCACATTATGTCGGACTATTTGCCAGACTTGGGCACTCGACAGTTTTTATTAAAAAATCTTTACAGAAACGAGTTGGGCAGTTTTGCTTGGCGAATGAATTTAAAAGGCATTGTAAAGCAAATAGAAAATATTGGAGAGGAAAGCAATGGAATTCCTTTTCAGAAACCTACACTTTTTCTGAGAGGACAAAATTCAACCTACATACAGGAAAAAGACCATAAACGAATTTTTGAGCTTTTCCCAAATGCGCAGTTGCGCACTGTTGCAGGTGCAGGGCATTGGGTTCAGGCCGAAAAACCTCGAGAATTTGTAGAGGAAGTGTTTCGTTTTTTACTGTAGAAGGAAAGGGGGCTTCAATTCAATTCAATCGATGAAATTGAACAATCGACGCCACCTGATTCGGTTTAGGAAACTGCCGTCTTTGTCGAGCGACATCCAAATAAGCAATGCTTTTCCTACCACATGGTCTTCTGGAACAAATCCCCAAAAGCGAGAATCAAGCGAATTGTGACGGTTGTCACCCATCATGAAATAGTAGTTCTGCTTAAAGGTGTAGTTTTTCACCACATTTCCTTCAATGAAAAGCTGCCCGTTTTGTACTTTCACTTCTTTCCAGCCTTCGTAGCGCGCAATGGTGGTCTCGTACAAGGTGGTATTTTCGGGTGTCATGGCTATGGTTACGCCTTCTTTTGGTATCCAAAGCGGACCAAAAAAATCTAGATTCCAATTGAATTTTGAGCTGTTGGGGAATATTTGGGGCTCTCCAATACCCACCTGTTGTTTGTTCATGATAACCTGCTCTATAAAAGGCATTTCTTTTAGTTTGGCAGCGGTGGTAGGTTGTGTGTGCACAACATATCCTTCCGGAATTCTGTAATAATCGGTAATGTTGTTTGTTTTGAAAATTCGGTCGTTTAGGCTTTCCTTGGTTATAAGGAAATATTGGAATTGGTACATTTCAGGATTTTCTACAGGTTTTCCATTTATATGCACCTGTGTGTCTTTGATTTGTAAAGTATCGCCAGCTATGGCAATGCAACGTTTTATGTAGTTTGTTTTTAAATCGGTAGGGTACGAGTCATCGGCAGGCCAGTTAAACACAACCACATCGTTGTTTTTGATGTGGGTGAAACCAGGCAGTCGGAAGCTAGGCAATTGAATGAGGTCAGAATAAGAAGGAATCTCGGTACCCCAAATTTTTTGATGGGTGAGCGGCACTTGTAAAGGTGTTTTGGGAGTTCGTGCTCCGTAATGAACTTTGCTTACAAATAAGAAATCGCCTACTAGGAGCGACCTTTCCATAGACGGAGTAGGAATAGTGTAAGCTTCTATGAAAAGCCAACGAATGAGCGTGGCAGCCACCACCGCAAACACGATGGCGTCAAACCATTCTTTGAAAAAACCCTTTTTGGGGGCATTTGGGTCTTTGGGTTTTCCCAACAATATCACTTTGGCCCAGTAGCCTGCTTTTTCCAGCAAATCTTTAGCAGTCATGATTATTTGTGTTTTGGTTGGCCTAGTTAAAATCCGAGCATGTCGTTCATGCCAAAAATACCTTTTTTGCCTTGCACAAATTCGGCTGCCAAAACCGCTCCCGTGGCAAATCCTTCGCGGCTATAGGCCGTATGCCGCAATTCGATGCTATCTACGGGCGAATGATAGGTAACTGTGTGAGTGCCCGGCACAGCGGCAATTCGTCTATCTATAATTCTAAGCTCGTTTTTAGATTTAGTTTCGTTCAAAGCCCAATTTTTTTTTCTATCCAAGTGCTGCAATATACCCTCGGCAGTTGTGATGGCAGTTCCGCTAGGGGCGTCTTTTTTGTAGATATGGTGAATTTCTTCCATTTCTACATCGTATTCTGAAAAACCATTCATCATTTTGGCTATCATTTTGTTGAAATGGAAAAACAAATTGACTCCCACACTGAAGTTGGAAGCATAAAAAAAAGTTCCCTTGTGCTTTTGCACCAATGCTTCCACTTCTTGTTTTCTTTCTAACCAACCAGTAGTGCCCGATACCACAGGCACACTGCGCTCTAGGCACACTTTAATATTTTCAAAAGCAGCATCGGGTTGGGTAAACTCAATGGCCACATCGGCAGCACCAGGAATAATTTCTTTCAACAGGTAAGTATTTGTTTCATCGATACGCTGTACAATTTCGTGATGACGGGAAATGGCAATTCTTTCAATTTCCTTCCCCATTTTTCCATATCCCAATAGAATGATTTTCATGTTTTTGTTTTTATGAGAATCTGTAATTTCTGTACAAACCTATTACTTTTTAAAATAGAAATGGCACGAAATACCAGCTGTAGGTTGAGCAAAAGCAAAACGAATTTCTGGATTTATTTTCATACTTACCTTGTCGCTCACTTCAAATTCTCGCAAATGGGCAAAAACGGCGGCATCTACAATGTTTAGTGTATAAACTAAAGCTGATATAATCACAAAAAAATCGCGGTCTCTTCGGTATAAATCGCGCGTAAGGCGCAACTGTTGGGTTGAATAGGTGCGCACTCCCGATCCAACAAAATTGTAGGGGCTTTTGGGGTCGTAGGCGTCATACAAACTGGGGTCGGCACTGGCTTTTACATATCCATCTTGTTCGTTTTTCAGACGCATGTTGTAGTCTATATCGGCTTGTTTCCAGTCGTGATGGTTGGAATTGATGAGGATGGCGAAAATGGTACCAGCTCCCGCTATTATGGGCACTTTCCAATATTGCCTGTTGTACACCTGTCCTAGACCTGGGACTACAGCCGAAAAAATGGTAGCTTTTTTGGGTGAATGTTTTTTCTTTTTGATTGTAGAAGTGTCGTTTCTAAGCCAGGCGGCACTATCGGCGGCTTCTTTTTGAGTGTTAGATGTTTGTGCAAGCACTGTTCCGTTTGGGAAAACCAAATAGAAAAGCACGGCAAACAAGAAAAATTTGGAAAACATTAGGGGTTGATAATTTCCAAAATGCGGTTCAGGTCGTCTTTTGAAACGAAAGGTATTTTGATTTCACCTTTCAGTTTATCGTTAGTAAAGATGCTGATTTTTGTCCCAAAATGTGAAGATAATTTATTTTGTAATTGCTTTAGCTCCACATTTTCACCCGTTTTTGACTTTTTCTCTCCTTTTTCAGGTTTGCTTGCAATGGCCCGTACCAAGTCTTCCACCTTTCGTACTGATAGGTCTTCATTCAGTACTTTTTTGAAAATGGCCAGTTGATCTTCGGTTTTTTCTACATTGATTATGGCTCGGGCATGGCCCATGCTCAGTCTCTGGTCGCGAATGGAAGCTTGTATCACTGGTGGTAACCTGAGCAATCGCAGATAATTATTAACTGTAGTCCGATTTTTGCCCACTCTTTCTCCCAATTCTTCTTGTTTCAGATTGCATTCTGAAATGAGCCTTTGGTAACTGAGCGAAATTTCGATCGCGTTCAGGTTTTCTCGTTGAATGTTTTCTATCAGGGCCATTTCCAACATTTGTTGGTCGTCGGCATTGCGTATGTAAGCTGGGATGGTTTTCAAGCCAAGCATTTTGCTAGCCCTAAACCTTCTTTCGCCGGATATGATTTGGTATTCGTTTTCGCTAAGTCTGCGTACCGTGATAGGCTGAATGATGCCTTGCACCTTGATAGATTCAGCCAATTCTTTCAAAGCGTCGTCGTCGAAATAGGTTCTGGGTTGGGCAGCATTTGCTTCTATTT
>JBIKRJ010000172.1:0-5166 GCA_044349205.1 Cytophagales bacterium
TACAATTTTAGAAAAAGTGGTTATTTAACAACAGAACGAATGAAAATATTTTTTGTACTTGTTTTTTGTTCTTGCGGGCTAATGGCACAAGTAAAACCTGTCGAGAAAAACGGAAGATATGTTATATCGCACAAGGATTTGTATTTCGAAGTAGACCCTAAAGCGGGTGGTCGCATCAGCTCCTTCCAAATAGGTGGCAAAGAAATGCTCTACACCGACACCAGCAATGGCAACAACAATTGGGGTTCAACTTTTTGGCCTGCACCTCAGTCGGTTTGGGGTTGGCCACCTTCCGATACTTTAGACAAGCTTGCCTACAAAGTAAGCGTAAAAGGAAATTCTTTGTGGCTTGCCAGCAGCCCAACCAAAGGCAAAACAAACTGTCAGTTTGAAAAAACATTTAAAGCCGACGAAGAGGGCAAGTTTATTTCCATCACCTACAACATCAGAAACACAACCTCAAATCAAATTGATTTGGGGCCATGGCAAATAACCAGGGTTCCGTCGGGAGGTTTTGCATTTTTTCCTACAGGCAATACCCCTGCTCAAGGCGCTTTATTACCCTTGTTGAAAGTAGAAAATAACATTTCTTGGTTCGACTACGATTCAGCATTTGTTTCCAAAGACCCCAACGCCGTGCCCAAGCTTTTTAGCGACGGTTCAAAAGGGTGGTTGGCGTATGTGAACAATGAGGGTTATTTGTTGGTGTTCAAATTTGCAGATACACCCCCCTCCAAAAAATCGCCTGGCGAAGACGAAATCGAATTTTACACCAATCCCAATCTGACCTACACCGAATTGGAACCGCTAGGACCGTACGGAAAAATTGCCCCGAAAGGCACTCAACAGTGGACGGTAAAATGGTATGCCAAAAAATTGCCCAAATCGGTACAAGCAAAAACTGGCAACCCCGATTTAGTACACTATGTGGAAGAATTGATAAAGTGATCTTTAAGACAATGACTGATAAATAGCCAAACTACTTAAATAGGCCACAGAAGTCATGAATAAAAATTGAATAATAGCCCATTTCCAACTCCCCGTTTCCCTTTTTGTGACGGCTATGGTGCTTATGCATTGCAATGAAAAGGCATAAAATACCATGAGTGACAGCGCTACAGGAATTGTGTAAATAGGTTTTCCATTTGCATCCGTGGCTTGCAACATTTTTTCGCGCAATGTTTTCGTATCTTCCTCGTTTCCAATGCTATAAATAGTACTCATGGTGCCTACAAAAACCTCTCGAGCAGCTAAAGAGCTCAGCAACGCAATGCCTATTTTCCAGTCGTACCCAAGAGGGCGAATGGCCGGCTCGATAAATTTTCCGAATAGGCCGGCATATGATGACTCTAGTTTTTCGGCCGCAAGTCTGGACGCTATTTCATCTGCAGAAAGGCTATTTACGATAGCAGCAGAGGCATATTTTTGTTCTAGTTTTTCAAATGAATCGGCAGGGCCATAAGAACCCAAAAACCACAATACGACCGATACTGCCATGATTACCTTCCCTGCCTCGGTTACAAAATCGCGCGATTTGTTTACCATTGAATAGTAAATGTTTCTCCAAACAGGCCATTTGTACACCGGAAGTTCCATAATGAAATAGTTTTTTTCCGTTTGCTTGATGAGCTTGTTCAGCAACACTGAAAAGAAGACAGTAGCCAAAATGCCCAATAGGTACATTCCAAGCAACAAAAGCCCTTGCATGCTTATAAAACCAAACAAGTAATTTTCATCTACAATCAATGAAATCAGGATGACGTACACTGGCAAACGAGCCGAGCAGCTCATAAAAGGCGTTACCAATATCGTAATCAGCCTTTCTTTTTTGTTTTCTATGTTTCGGGTCGAAAGGATAGATGCCACCGCACAGGCCATTCCACCTATTAGCGGCACTACCGACTTTCCATTCAAGCCCAAGTTTCGCATCAGACGATCCATGATAAAACTCACCCTGGCCATATAGCCCGAATCTTCCAAAATGGTGAGGAAGGCAAACAAAATCATGATTTGGGGCAAAAAGACTAATACACCACCCAAACCAGGAATGATTCCGTTGGCTACTACATGACTCAATATTCCGTCGGGCCAGTGCGTGAGCACAAAAACCGAACCCCAGTTGAAGATAGATTCAATCCAGTTCATTGGGTACTCGGCCAGCGTATAAATGGCCTGAAATAACAAAAAGAAGGTGAGTAAAAAAATGCCAAAGCCATACACTTTGTGGGTGAGGATCCTGTCTATTCTCAAGCTGAACTCTTTGACTAAGACCTTCTTGTCAACTTTTTGAACCGTATGCAAAATTTCTTCGATACGAGCATAGCGTTCTAAAGAATCGTCAGATTTGTGTTTTTGGGTGTCAAATCCCAATCCTTTTGTCAGCATTTGCATGCTAGCTTTTTCGTTTCCCAATAATTTCGGCCGTTCCGAAAGCAAAGTATTGGCATAATAATTTTTTATACCAGTTACTTTTTCTACCGCATCTGCCATCGATTTTTCTGCCATGTTGGAAGGAAAATACGAAGTGCGGGGCAAAGGATGGGTTTTTTGCACACATTCGACTAGATCACTCACACCCTTAGCTTTTCGTGCATTGATGGCCACTACCGGAACCAACATTTTTCGGGAAAGCAGTTCAAGGTCTATTCGTATGCCCTTATTGGTTGCAACATCCTGCATATTCAATGCAATGACCACTGGAAGTTCCAAATCGATGAGCTGAGTACACAAAAGCAGGCTTCGCTTCAAGTTGCTTGCGTCGGCCACAAAAATTATTTTGTCGTATTGGGCTTGTTTGGTGTTGGACAAAATAGCATCCACCGACACTGCTTCGTCCTCTCCTTTGGGGTGCATAGAGTAAAAACCCGGCAAATCGGTGATTGAAAGTTCTATGCCATTTGCCAGTACTACTTCCCCGGTTTTTTTTTCAACAGTCGTACCCGGAAAGTTGCCGGTCCGTTGGTTATGTCCGGTAATGGCATTGAATAAGGTGGTTTTACCCGAATTAGGGTTTCCCGCAAGCGCGATTTTCAGTTTTTGGCTCATTCAGATGCGTTTAATTCGAACAGTTTCAGCATCTACTTTTCGGATACTAATCGTAGAGCCCGCTACTTGAATGGCCAAAGGATCGCCCATTGGGGCTATAAATGCCAGTTTAATTTTTTCGCCTGGTATACAACCCAAATCGAGCAATTTTAGATATACCGCTTGGTTATCAATGTGTTGAATGATGGCTTCTTGTCCTAATTGCAGTTGGGCGAGATTCATAATATGCATTGCAATTTAGATAAAGTCTAAATAAAAAGAAACGATTAAGGTCACACAAAAAAAGCGAGCATGCCCATGGGCATGCTCGCTTCCTAATCTAATAAACTTGGTTTCAGTCAATACGGTTTTGCCAGCTTTTCACAATCTCTTCAATGGTATCTTTTAGACTTTTGGTAATATCCCAACCAGGAAAATGTGCCTTCATTTTGCGCAAATCTGAATAATAGCAAATATGGTCGCCTTCGCGATTTTTGTCCACATACACATATTCCATTTTTTTGCCACTTATGCTTTCAGAAATGCTGAAGGCTTCCAAAATAGAGCAAGTATTATCTTTTCCTCCACCCAAATTGTATACTTGGGCAATGCGTGGCGTTTGGATAAAGAAGTCGATAAAGCGCGCCACATCGTACGAATGGATGTTGTCGCGCACTTGTTTTCCTTTATATCCGTAAATGTTGTAAGTTTTTCCTTCCAAATTGCATTTTACCAAATAGCTCAGGAACCCATGAAGTTCTACTCCTGAGTGATTGGGGCCTGTAAGGCAACCACCACGCAAGCAGGCAGTAGGAATATTGAAATAGCGCCCATATTCCTGCACCATTACATCGGCAGCCACTTTCGAGGCACCAAAAAGCGAGTGTTTGGATTGGTCGATGGTGAAATCTTCGGCAATACCGTGGGCATAAGTCGTGTCGTCATAGTCCCAACGCGTGTCCAATTCTTTCATTTTAATGCTGTTCGGCGCATCGCCATACACCTTGTTGGTGCTCATGTGCACAAAAGGGCTTTCAGGGCAATGTTGCCTAACGGCCTCGAGCAGGTTTAGCGTACCCACTGCATTGGTATCAAAATCGTCGAAAGGAATGGCGGCCGCACGGTCGTGGCTAGGTTGCGCAGCAGTGTGCACAATGTAGTCGGGCTTCAGCTGCTTCATTAGGTCTAATATCCCCAATCTATCGCGCAAGTCCACCTCATGGTGTACGAAACCTTTTATTGTTTCGGAAAGTCTTTGCTGATTCCAGCGAGTATCTCCTTGCGGACCAAAAAATACGGCACGTTGGTTATTGTCCAGGCCATGTATTTGGTAGCCTTTGCCAGCGAAATACATACATACTTCAGAACCAATTAGGCCAGACGAGCCAGTAACTAATATTTTCTTCATTGATTTTTAAAATTCCTTAAAGTAATGGTTTTCTTTTAAAATCTCCTCTTGAAAAATACTTTTCTATAAGGCAATACAAATAAACGAAAAAATAGCGGCTACCCATTTCCTTCAGCTTCAATTTTGACTCGCCGTGCTTTCTGTTTCTCCACGAATTGCTAATTATCGTGTAGCTATAACCCCGAATCACAGCTTTCAACGGAATTTCCAAAGTAAGATTGAAATGTGGCGAAAGAAAAGGCTTGGTACCTAGAATCACTTCTTTTTTGTACAGTTTAAAAGCATTGGTAGTATCATCGTAGCCATGTTGAAAGCTGATCCTCACACCTAAATTGACTAGTCTGTTCAAGAAAAGTTTTATAGCAGGGTAATCGTAAACTTTTCCACCTTTTGAAAAACGAGTTCCGAAAACACAATCATAGCCTTCCTGCATTTTCCTGTAATATCTTACCAAATCTTCTGGAGAGTCCGAGAGGTCAGCCATCATCACTGCCACACAGTCGCCATGAAACCTGTCCAAACCATATCGCACGGCATATCCAAATCCGTTTGGTCCTAGGTTTGTCTCGTACCGTAAGGTGGGAATACTCGCCTTCAAATTTTCAAGGACTTTTGCTGTGTTGTCTTTCGAATTATCGTTGGTTACGAAAATTTCGTGTGGGATATTTTCTTCTAAAAGCTTTTTGTACAAGGTCTCTATAGTTTCTGTAATAGAACCTTCTTCGTTGTAAGCG
>JBIKRJ010000173.1:0-5161 GCA_044349205.1 Cytophagales bacterium
CCATAACTTTTTTCAAACTGAGCCATATTTTTTCCAAACTGGTGTTTGGTTACCAAGTCGCAGTCTACCAAAATATCCAAAGTATTGTACACTGTGGCGCGGCTTACGCGGTAATTTTTGTTTTTCATGCTGATGTAAAGTTGCTCTACATCAAAATGGCCTTCACGAGTGTAAATCTCCTCCAAAATGGCAAATCGTTCGGGTGTCTTCCTCAATTCTTTGTTTTCGAGGTAGGCAGTCAGAATGCTTTTCACTTCGGCGTATATCTGCGGGTTTAAAGCCATTTGCAAATTATCGTTTCAAATATAATCAGAATATGGGCTTTTCCACTTGCCTAGGCCATGGTGGTATACACATTTTGCACATCGTCGTCTTCCTCCAGCTTTTCCACTATTTTGTGTATGTCTTCTTGCTGTTCGGGAGTCAGTTCTTTGGTGTCGGAAGGAATTCTTTCGAAATCGGCATTTAAAATGTTGTAACATTTGTCTTCCAAAAACTTTTGAATACTGCCAAAACTGGCAAATTCGCCATAAATCAAGATGGTGTCTTCGTCTTGGAAAGCTTCTTCACCGCCCACGTCTATCAATTCTAGCTCTAGCTCTTCCAAATCTATTTCACCTTTGGGTATGCGGAAACGACACTTGCGTTCAAACATAAAATCGACCGAACCAGAAGTGCCTAAAGAGCCCTCGTTTCGGTTGAAAATACTGCGCACATTGGCCACAGTACGGGTCGAATTGTCGGTGGCGGTTTCTACCAAAATGGCGATGCCGTGAGGCCCGTAACCCTCATATACCATTTCTTTGAAATCGGCCGCACTTTTGTCCGAAGCATTTTTTATGGCACGCTCAATATTGTCTTTGGGCATGTTGTCGTGGCGCGCATTTTGTATCACGGCACGCAAGCGCGAGTTTGATTCGGGGTTTGGCCCACCCGATTTTACGGCCATGGCAATGTCTCGCCCATATTTGGTAAACAAACGGGACATATTGCCCCATCTTTTCATTTTTCTTGCTTTGCGAAATTCAAACGCGCGTCCCATTTCTTAGCTCTATTTTAGGTTGGTGGCGCAAATTTTGAAAAACAAACCGAAATAACAAGCCTAAAATCTTCAATTCTAAAACCTAAACCTGTAGATGACTTTTTGCCCATTTTCGGTGATGCCTTCTAAGTTTACATTCCCCCTTATTTTGCTCAAAATTTCTTCCACTTCGGTAGGTTTGGCAGGAGCATTGTTGTTTATCGAGGTGATGATAAAACCCTCGGTAAGTCCCAGCCTAGACACGAGCCCATTTCCTTTCAGTTTCGAAAGCCGCACACCGCTTGCGATATTCAGTCTGTCGCGCTCTATTTTGGGCACCATTTCCAGCTGCGCTCCCAGTATTTCGGACTGGTGTACTTCCTTTTTTATGAGAGAGGTGGTGCCCTCGTTGTTCGTAAGAATAATTTCCGTTTGCATGGATTCCTCGTCGCGCTTGTAGGTGATTTTGATTTTGTCGCCGGGCCTGTAGTAGCTCATTTGTTCGTCGTAGGCTGCCAGCGAATTGATGGGCGTATTGTCTATTTGCAAAAGTATATCGCCCTTTTTCAGTCCCTTAGTAGCTGCGGCACTGTTGGGTACTAAGTAGGAAATATTTACGCCAGATACATCGCCCGAAGTGCTGTTCGGAATTCGCTCGGCCACGTCGATACCGCTAAAGGCCTTTTGCACATGCCCAAATTCCTTGATATCGTTTACCACTTTGTTTACAATGTCGGCGGGAACGGCAAAACCATAGCCTGCATAAGAACCCGTCTGCGAAAGAATGGCCGTGTTTATCCCAATCAGTTCGCCCTTGATGTTGACCAAGGCACCGCCACTATTTCCCGGATTGATAGCAGCATCGGTTTGGATAAAAGATTCGATGGGGAAACGGCTGTTGACCACGCCCACATGGCGCCCTTTTGCGCTCACAATGCCAGCAGTGACCGTCGTGGCCAAATTGAAAGGATTTCCAACGGCCAGCACCCATTCGCCCACCTGTACTTCTTTAGAAGAGCCAATGCGAATAGAAGGTAGGTTTTCGGCCTCTATTTTCAGCAAGGCAATGTCGGTCGTCGCATCGGTGCCAATGAGCTTGGCAATGTAGCTGCGTTTTTCGTGTATCACCTCTATTTTGTCGGCCTTGTCAATCACATGATTGTTGGTCACGATGTAGCCGTTTTTGCTAAAAATAACGCCTGAACCCGAATTTACCCGTTGCTGTGTAGGATTGCCACCATAGAAGTAATAGTCGAACCAGCTCATTTGGTTGTAAACAGTAGAAGAAGTTTTGATAAATACTACCGCTGGCGTACTTGCTTGCGAGGCTTCCACAAAATCTTTATTGAGCGATATGTCGTGAGAAAGGGCGGCAAAGCGTACAGGTTGTACAGTTGCCACCTCGGTTTGTGGTGCATGTGTGGGGCTTGGCACAACACAGTAAGTAGCCAGTGCGCCAGCCACACCGGCTGTAAAAGCGAGTAGGGTATTTTTGAAGTGATGCATGGGCATTTGAGTTTTTGTCAAATACAAAAATAAAAAGGTGATGCTTTCGAAAGAAACGCGCGCACCAAGAGTTGCAACGCTTTTACGTTGCAAAACATTGCATAATGCTTAAAATCTTTCCGTTCTTTGTCATTTCAATCGTAGTGATGTCGCCCAAGAAAATTGCCTTTTTTGCCTCAGGTTCAGGTTCCAATGTTGAAAATATAGTCCTTTATTTTCGGGAGAAAGAAATAGCAGCCCAATTTTTGGTGTTTTGCAACAATCCCAATGCTTATGTGCTGCAAAGGGCGGTTCAATTGGGTATTGAAAGCAGAGTATTCGACAAGCAGGCACTAACCGAAAGTGGCCAGGTGTTGCACCATTTGCAAGCATTTAATCCCGACCTGATAGTGTTGGCGGGTTTTTTGTGGCTGATGCCTGCCGAAATAGTACATGCCTTCCCCAATCATATCGTCAATATTCATCCGGCTTTGTTGCCCAAGTACGGAGGCAAGGGCATGTATGGCATGAAAGTGCACGAAGCTGTGGTGGCTAACCATGAAAAAGAAAGTGGCATCACCATTCATTATGTGAACGAGCGCTACGACGAGGGCGCCTACATTTCTCAAGTGCCCTGCGCCATTGCCTCGCACGACAGTCCGGAAGATGTCGCCCAAAAAGTGCACCAGTTGGAATATGCCCATTTTCCAAAAACCATAGTGGCTCTTTTGAACCAAGCCCCCTTGTAGCCAATGGAAAAACCGCACAGCAAGTCGCCAAAAGCCAATACCAGAAAGCCCAAAGCGTCTAAAAATAAGGTTTTGCTGCGTGTTTTGGGTTTTTTAAAAAAAGCACTCATTCTCTTTTTTGCCTCCAGCATAGGGTTCACCATTTTGTACCGCTATGTTGACCCGTTTTTTACGCCCCTTATGGTCATTCGTACTGTACAGCAGGTGTTCCATGGCGACGACATACGTCTAAAAAACACTTGGGTCGAATTGGAAGAGATGTCCATGTTCATGCCCAAGGCAGCTTTGGCCGCCGAAGACCAAAAATTTTTCCAACACAACGGCTTCGATTTCGAGGCCATAGGCAAGGCATTTGAGCGCAACCAAAAATCCAAAAAACTACGAGGCGGAAGCACCATTTCGCAGCAAACAGCCAAAAACGTATTTCTATGGTCGGGTCGCTCGTGGCTAAGAAAGGGGATGGAGACCTATTTTACAGTGCTTATCGAGTTTTTTTGGCCCAAGAAGCGCATTTTGGAAGTGTATTTGAATGTGATAGAAATGGCCCCTGGTATTTACGGAGCCGAGGCCGCCTCGCAGTACTACTATGACAAATCGTGCCGAAAACTGACCAAATCGCAAGCCGCCGCCATTGCCTCGGTTTTCCCCTTGCCATTGAAGTGGGACCCCCGCTCACCTTCGGCGCGTCTTTCCAAAAAACAAGCCTGGATAAAAAGGCAAATTGACGGCGTGGTAATAAGTGAATAGAATTTATGTGTTATCAAAGTTTTTCGAATAGTACACTTGGAAAGGCTCAGCGATTTTATCATGAAAAGTGTGAGAGGGAGGAGGAAGAAACTGTCAGGTGATAACGCCTGACAGGGCATAATATCGGGTCAGAGACCCTACGATAAAGCTTCGGAATTGCAAATTCCGAAGAGCGGATTAAGTTCAAAAGCGATTTCATGGCTTGGCTTGCAGCCACGACAGTTAAGTGCTGGTGTTCTTTTTTGTCAATTGAGGCGTTGGAAACGCAGTTCTCACAAGTCCTCGTTACAAACGAGGACTATTTGTGCGAGTAAACTATTCAACCAGAAAAGCCCGTATAAGCTCCTGTTGTAAGCTCCCCAAAATTTCAAAAGCCACTTTTTTATAAATCCCTAAAAACACAAAAGCCGAAGAAAACCAATTCTTCGGCTTTTAGAACCTAGACACAAGGTTCGATATCTCCATAAGTAAATCCTGCTTCTATCACCGCTACCGAAGGTTAAGTTCAACAGCATTTTAATGGTTTGGTGTACCGCCAACACGAAAACTTAGTTGTTTAGCCAGTGCTTTTGTTTCCTCTATAGTTGTAATGTCAATTTCAAGTGTCCACCGAGACCTTGTTGAATTATTTTCATTAAAGTCGACAGTCTAATATCTGAAGCATTGTTCTCAATCCTTGAAATGTAAGATTTGTTTGTCCCACACTTTTCAGCAAGTTCTTCTTGGGTCATTCCGAGTTTAGTTCTCGCCTCCTCAAGTAAAACGCCAAGGCGAAATGTCTCAAATTCTTGTTCCCATTGTTCACGTTTGGGTTCGCCCTTTTGACCATATTTCTTGTCCAAGATTTGGTCTAATGTTGTAATGTTATTTTTAGTTTTCATTTTGATATTCCTCCATTATTTTAAGTGCCTTTTCTAATTCTTGCTTTGGTGTTTTTTGTGTTTTCTTTTGAAATGCGTTACCAAGAACTACTAAATTCCCTTTGTCGAAAAAAGAGAAGATGCGATAAATGTTATTGCCGACTTCGACTCTAATCTCGTAGAGTCCTTTCGTGCCTTCTAAGTGTTTAAAATACTTTTCAGGAACTTGTCTTGTCACCCGAATTAGATTCAAAGTCCACTCAATCTTGGATTGAACGTTCTCAGGTTGAGCCTCATAG
>JBIKRJ010000174.1:0-5160 GCA_044349205.1 Cytophagales bacterium
GTTTCAAAATGGTTTTTTTACCCTTGTCAGTACGTTAGAAGATCCACTTTTGAATACCCAGTTGTTACCCAATCAGCTTTTGGAAGACAACGAGGGTAATATATGGATGGGAACTTTTGGCAATGGTCTTATCAAATTGTCTATCAGGCACAGTACTTTCTATGGTTTCGACAAAAACTTGAAAGTGAATTCGGTAACTGTTTCGGGCAAGAAAGAAATTTTGTTGGGTACTTCTGGCGGTTTGTATGTTTTTCAGAAGAAAAATAGTCGATTTGTGAATGCTGGCAATCCTTTTGCGAAAGAAGAAATTGTTTCTGTAACCGAAATTGGCAGAGATATTTTTGCATTGGCCACCCAATCTTCAAAAGTATATGCATGGAACAAAGAAACGCAGGAATGTACAGCTTGGGTTTTGCCGCTCCCTCAACAAAGTAAAATAAGGCAAATTGTAAAAGACAGAAATGGCAATGTGTGGCTTGCCACTTCCAGTGGCGCTATGGTGTACGACGTTAAAAGAGGGACTTCCAGGTTGTTTACGATGAACGACGGGCTAGCACACAACTATATCTACAATATTTTTCCTGATTCTAAAGGTAGGATCTGGTTTGCCACACACAAATCAGGTTTATCTTATTTCTACGGTTCTAAAATTGTAAATCTAAAATCGCCTGTCGAAAATTCGGGACTTGATGTGAATGCTTTTGCTGAAGACACAAAGGGCCGTTTATGGGTAGGAACTTCAGGTCAAGGCATTTTTTTGGTAAACCCTGACGGACAATTTGTTAAAACAATTTCATCGGTCGATGGGCTTTCTTCCGACTATATTTATTTTTTCCAAAAAGACGTGTATGGCGCGGTTTGGGTTGGACACAAAAATGGCTTGGATAGAATACTGACTACAAAAGAAGATAATTTCATTATTTCGGATTACACCCAATATTTGGCTGGAAGAGAATTGGAACAAGCCGATTATCAGACGGCGAAAGATAAAGATGTTTGGTTGGCAGGAAACAACGTGGCCATTCGCTTAAATATAAATCCCGACGAAAAATTGCCAGAGGGTTCTTTTGTCGATATTTCAGGATTGAAATTGAATTATCAAGATGTTAATTGGTCTGCTCGAAAAAATATTCGCTTTACTAACGAAATACCTGATTACCTGTCGTTTGCATACAACGAGAATCTTTTTACTTTCTTGTTCAACGGTATTTCGTTTCAGTACAACGACAAGCTCAGATATCAGTATAAACTAGAGGGTTTCGACGATGATTGGTCTTTGTTGACAGAGCAAAACTTTGTGACATACAACAAGTTGCCACCTGGCGACTATGTATTTTTGGTGCGTTCGCGCAATTATGCAGGGATATGGAGCAAGCCTACCGCTTTACACTTTGTCATAAACCCACCTTATTGGGAGACATGGTGGTTTAGGGTGGCTTTTGTGGTATTAATTATGGCCTTGGTGTATGCATTTCTCAAAATACGAACTGCCAACCTCAGAAAAAGAAACGAGGCATTGGAAATAGAAAAGGCAAAACTGGAAAAAGAAATTTCGGTACGAAAAATAGTAGAGAACAAACTTTTGAAAAGTGAAATAGGACTAAAAAACACGAATCAGGAACTGAATACCTTCATTTACAGGGCATCACACGATTTGAGGGGACCAGTTTCCACAATTTGGGGTTTGATAAATGTGGCCAAACTGCGCATTGCCGACAAAGAATCGAACGAATTTTTAGCACTCATGAATACTTCGGTCGAAAAGCTGGACATGATTTTGAAAAAGCTTCTGATTGTTTCAGAAATTAAACAAAACGAGATTCAGGCCGAAAGATTGGATATAAATGAAGTTCTTGAAAGCGTTTTGAATACTTTTGCAGAAGAAATTGAAAAATCGGGTATTCAAGTTCAAATCGAATCGAAAGTAAAACGTACCTTCAATACCGACCGAAAGTTGTTGGAAATTGTTTTAAAAAACGTAGTCGACAATTCGATTGTGTACAGCAAGAAGTCAAACCCACAATTGAACATTTTGTTGAATGTTAAACAAAACGACTTGATGATTCAAATAAAAGACAACGGCACAGGCATAAAACGCGAAAATTTAGACAAGGTTTTTAACATGTTTTACAAAGCAAGCGATATGTCTAGGGGAAACGGATTGGGATTATATATTGTTAAAAACGCACTATTGTTGCTAGATGGTGAAATTCATTTGAGCAGCGTGGAAAACGAATACACATCGGTAGAAATACACATTCCAGAATTTAAAAAGAACACACATGCAGTTAGACGAAGTTAACAAGGCGCTACACGAGTTGGTCGAAAAAAGAAATGAACTAGCTCAATTGAAATATTCAGATCCCAAATACGATGACCTAGAGGAAGTCATTCACGACATGGAAGATGATTTTCTAGATGCCTATGGAGAATATTTTGAAGATATTTTGACAGATGTACACGACAGGAATTTTCCTGAGAGCGATGTACTGTCGCCCATAGCGTATTTGGTAAAAAAATACACGCAAAAGACTTTTTTACCCAACGGCACTGTGGAATACAAAGTGCCAGCAAAAGAAGGGGTGTGGGTAGAAGCATTTGAAATACCCAATAAAAATGTGAGACTCATTCTTTTGCCAAATCCACCACGCTTAGTGATACATCTGGAAAACGGTGCACAAAAAGAAGTATGGAATGCCTCTCAGACAAGCATAAACTAGATTAGGAAAGTCGGTTTTTGAAATTGGCGTAGTCGAATTTTTTAACAAGTTTAAATCCTTTTTCGTCGTTCCACATTCCTATGCTGGGGTGGGGAACTCCGTTGAAGGTGCTTGTTTTTACCATGGTGTAGTGAATCATGTCGTCAAATATGATTCTGTCGCCTACTTTCAGTTCCTTTTCAAAAGACCAATCGCCCATATAGTCGCCCGACAAGCAAGTGTTTCCGCCAAGCCTATACGTTGGTTTTCCAGCCATAGCATCTGAAGCCCCTAGTACTCGAGGTTTGTAAGGCATTTCAAGACAATCGGGCATGTGGGCTGTAAACGAAACATCTAGCATAGCGGTCCGAATGCCATGGTTTTCCACAATATCCAATATGGAGGCTACCAAATAGCCAGTTTGCCAAGCAAAAGCACTTCCAGGTTCTAAAATCACCTTCACGGGATATTTTTCTTTGAAATTTTTGAGAGTTTTTATCAAATGGTCAGTGTCGTAGCCTTCTCTTGTCATCAAATGACCACCGCCCATATTCACCCATTTTAACTGGTGCAGATATTTTCCAAACCTTTTTTCGAATGCGAAAAGCGTTTTTTCCAAGTCGTAAGAAGAAGATTCGCATAGGCTATGAAAATGCAATCCTTCGACACCCTCTGGCAAAGCATCACCCAAATGTTCGGAGGTGATTCCCAACCGGCTTCCGTTGGCACACGGATTATACAATTCGGTTTTTACCTCTGAATATTCAGGATTTACCCTAAGACCTATCGAAACTTTTTTGCCCGATTCTTTTATGATAGGGTAAAAGCGTTGGTATTGTCCGAGTGAATTGAAGGTAATGTGGCTACTTCGTTTTAAAATTTCTTCAAATTCATTTGGCACATATACAGGCGCATAGGTATGGGCTTCCGTTTTCATTTCTTCGAAACAGAGCATTGCCTCGTGCAAAGAGCTTGCAGTTGCACCTTGTATGTACTCTCGTACAATTGGAAACGCCGACCACATAGAAAACCCTTTGAAAGCCAATATGATATCAATATCGGCTTGGTTTTTTACCGATTCTATCAATCGTAGGTTTTTTCTAAGAAGTGCCTCGTCCAACACGTAGCAAGGAGAGGGAATAGAACTGAAATCGATGGGCATTGAAATTGATTTGCTTGCAAAACTAAGCGAATGTTGACATTTACTTGTGATTAATCTTTTTTTTGCTTGTTTCGTACTCAAACATAAAAGCTGCATTTATGGAAGAGCACACATTGAAAGTAGAAACCATGGCCGAGTGGGCTGCAAAGGGCGAAATGCCTGAAATTTTGTTTTGGGTGGGGTGTATGGGCTCTTTCGACGATAGAGCTAAGCGAGTTACCCTTTCGCTTGTGAAAATTCTACAGCATGTAGGTGTGAAATTTGCTGTACTTGGCACAGAAGAAAGTTGTACGGGTGACCCCGCTCGTAGATCAGGAAATGATTTTTTGTTTCAGATGCAAGCAGTGGCCAATATACAAGTGATGAATGCCTATGGCATAAAAAAAGTGGTTACGGCTTGTCCGCATTGTTTCAATACCTTGAAAAATGAATACCCCGAACTAGGTGGAAATTACGAGGTGGTGCATCATTCGCAACTATTGCAAGAACTTATAAACCAGGGGCACATTTCCCTAAGTGGCGAAGGAGATTTCAATGGCAAACGCATTACATACCACGATCCATGTTATTTGGGTAGGGCAAATGGCGTTTACGAGGCTCCTCGTATGCTTATACAGGCGTTGGATATCGATTTGGTAGAAATGAAACGAAGCCGAAGCAATGGGTTGTGTTGCGGTGCTGGTGGTGCTCAAATGTTCAAAGAACCCGAAAAAGGGAATAAGGACATCAACATTGCCCGTACCGAAGAAGCTCTGTCGACCAATGCTAACACCATTGCGGTGGCCTGCCCTTTTTGCCTTACTATGATGCAAGATGGTTTGAAAAACAAGGAGAAAGAGACCGAAGTTTCGGTTGAAGACATTTCGGAATTGTTGGCCAAAAGGATAGGGGCATAAAAAAACCCCGAGGTTGTCGGGGTTTTTTTGAAATCAAATCAATGAAGATTAACCTATAGACTTGAAAGTTGCAAAATGCACATCTTTCACGTTCAACAAAGCTTCGTGAAGTTTAAGGTTGTTTATTGAATAGAAGATATTTTTTCCTTCTCTTCTTACTTTCAAAATTCCAAGGTTTCTCATGCCGCTAAGGTGATGTGAAACCAAAGATTGTTCACATTTTACCTTGCGACAGATGTCGTTAACATTCATTTCGCCATTTTTTGATAACAATTGCAACATTGTTACACGGGTTTTGTTCGCAACAGCTTTCAAAACAATAGTCAATTTCATTGCTTCTTCGGCCTCAGCACTTGTAAGTTGAGCAGTGGTTTTCATTTTTTTTAATTTAGATAGTAATGTT
>JBIKRJ010000175.1:0-5154 GCA_044349205.1 Cytophagales bacterium
TCACAGGTACTCCAGTACCTTGCAAGGCTGCGGCACATTCGATAACGGCACTAAGCTGTGGCACGCCCACACCAGCTATTACACGCGTCGTGCATATACTCCCCGGGCCTACACCCACTTTCACACCATCGGCACCGGCATCGGCAAGTGCCTTTGCTCCTGCTCCGGTGGCTACATTGCCTACCATGACCTGTAATTTTGGAAACTTGGCCTTGACTTCTTTCAACATGTTGATAACGCCAAGCGAATGCCCGTGTGCCGTGTCTATGCTGATGACGTCAACCCCGGCATTCACCAATGCCTCTATGCGTTTCAACGTGTCGTGCGTTACACCTACTGCCGCACCTACGCGCAACCGGCCAAATTCGTCTTTGCAAGAATTGGGGTGATCTTTGCGTTTTGAAATGTCTTTGTACGTAATAAGTCCTACCAGCTTGTATTCCTTGTCTACGATAGGCAGTTTTTCAATGGTATATTGCTGAAGAATTTCTTCGGCCTTTGCCAGATCGACCCCTTCAGGTGCCACAACCAAGTTTTCCTTGGTCATTATTTCGCGAATAGGTTTTTTAGGGTCTTTTTGAAAACGGGTGTCCCGGTTGGTGATAATGCCCACCAGTTTGCGGTGGTCGTCCACAACTGGTATTCCACCTATCCTGAACTCCTTCATGATTTCTAGGGCATCTTGCAAGGTAGAACTTACGTGCAAGGTGATAGGGTCTTGAATGAGGCCACTTTCCGAACGCTTTACTTTTCGTACTTGTGCCGCCTGTGCTTCGATGCTCATATTCTTGTGCAATATGGCAATGCCTCCTTCTTGCGCCATGGCTACGGCCATTTCATATTCAGAAACAGTATCCATCGCTGCCGAAATGACGGGGATATTGAGCGAAATGTTGCGGGTTAGCTGGCTTTTGGTATTGGTGTCTCTCGGCAAAACTTCCGAGTAGGCAGGAATAAGCAGAACGTCGTCGTAGGTAAGTGCTTCGTACAGCACCTTATTTTGTAGGTAAGACATGGCAAATAACTGAATTGATTATTTGCAGGGCAAAGTTAGGGGAAAAAGGCAGGTTGTAAAATTATATTTTTCAAACTCTTTCACTTTCGTGATGAGTTTGGTAATTTGACATTATTTTTAAAACCATGCTAGGAATTTGTGCCTACAATTTGGTAGCCGTTAGGGCAAGCGATTCTGATAAAAGTGAAATGGTGACGCAGTTGCTGTTTGGCGATGTGTATGCTGTGAAGGAAGAATCGGAAAATGGTAAGTGGGTACAGATAGAAATTGCCGATGACGGCTATTGTGGCTGGATAGACCAAAAACTGCATTCCCCTATCGAGGAAGCGTATTTTGCCCAACTTCAAAAAAGTGAACACTACTATTGTGCCGAAGTGGTGGGTTTTGTGAAAATTGGTGAAGCCAAACAACCTATTTTCTTTGGTAGTTACCTGCCTCTTTTCGACCAAATAAACTGCTCTTTAAATGCCCAAGAGGTGATTCCGTTTTTTGGAAAAGCCGATGAAATATCCAAATGCACTTCTGGCAATGAAATAGTGCAACGCGCCAAATTATACCTTTCAACGCCTTATTTGTGGGGAGGAAAAAGCCACGCCGGCATCGATTGTTCCGGTTTGGTACAAATGGTGTATCGAAGTTGTGGCTACAAATTGAAGCGGGACGCTTACCAACAAGCCAATATGGTTACCCATGTAAAAAATTTGAGCGAGGCCAGGTCTGGAGACTTGGCCTTTTTTTCAAACAATGCGGGCAAAGTAACACATGTAGGTATTCTCATAAATTCACAAGAAATTATACACGCACACGGCAAAGTGCGAATAGATAAAATAGACGAAAATGGAATTATAAACAGCGATTCAGGATTGTATTCTCATCAACTATGTAGTATTAAAAGAGTATTAGGGACATAAAAATAAGACTGCAGCATGCACAACAAAACACTAGTGTTGAACCAAGATTATCGGGCTTTGACCATCTGTGCTTCTACTCGGGCTTTTCTTCTCGTTTTTATGCAAAAAGCCGAAATGGTCATGGACGCAAAAGATGAATATTTTCACACCATTTCATCAACTTACAAAGTGCCTAGCGTCATACGATTGCGTAAGTATGTAAATATGCCCTACAAGGGTGTGATGTTGAGTCGCCAAAACATATTCCGCCGAGACAATCATCGCTGCCAATATTGTGGAGCAGAAAACGACCTCACTCTAGACCATGTGTTGCCGAAAAGCCGAAAAGGTACTTCGACCTGGGACAACCTCGTAACGGCATGCAAGCCCTGCAACACCAAAAAAGGTGACCGAATGCCCGAAGAAGCCAACATGAAATTGTTTTCTAAACCTTTCAAGCCCTCCTTTCTTATGTTCCTGCGTGACTTTTCAGGGCCTATTGATAAAAATTGGATGGAATTTTTGGGAAGGAAAAACTGAGGTAATAAATTAGAAAAGGCTGGTAGAGATTAGTTATCGCACTTTAAACCATTTGTATTTCCATTTCCTTTTTCGATATTTGTATTCATTCTAAACAAGATATGGATTTATTGGAAAGGGTAGAAAAAGCGATTGACACCGTGCGGCCTTATCTGGAAGCAGATGGCGGCAATGTAAAAATCGTGGAAATCACTCCCGATTACATTGTAAAACTTGAACTTACAGGCACTTGCAGCAACTGTGCCATGTCCAGCATGACCATGAAGGCAGGAATAGAAGAAGCTGTAAAACGCGAAGTGCCTGAAATAGTGGCTGTTGAAGCAATAAATGCCTTGGCATTGTCGAGGTAAATAATTGGTAATCGATGGCATTTTTATTGTCTGATTATTTAAAAAATCACCATTCCTAATCTTTTTCCATGTTACAATCCATGACTGGTTTTGGTCGTGCCAAAATCGAAACCGAACAATACACTTTTTTGGCAGAGGTGAAAACCCTCAACTCCAAAAGCGCCGATATTTCGCTGAAAATCCCACGCCGTTTTTCCGACAAAGAGGTGGAAGTGCGTAACAAATTGGCGCAAATCCTAGACCGAGGGAAAATAAGCCTTTCGATTGAATTTGAAACCAAAACTCTAGCCCAAGATTCGAAAGCAACTATTAACCAAGAACTGGCTCACCAGTATTTTTCCGAATTGAAAAATATGGCTACTACCATGGGGCATATAGAAGATACCGTACTTTTCTCTCAAGCATTGCGCATGCCTGGTGTGTTGGAAGAAACTAAAGAACAGGAAGTTACAGACGATGAAAATAAAAACCTGCTTCTTGTCGTGGAAAAAGCATTGGCAGATTGTAAACGCTTTCGTGCCGACGAGGGAAAAGCCTTGCAACATGCGCTAAAAGGGTACATATTCGAAATTGGTACACTGCTGGAAAAAGTCAAAGGACAAGACCCCCACCGCGTGGAGAATATTCGTGCTCGAATTGCCTCACACATGCAAGAGATTTCATCTAAAGAGGGTTTTGACCCCAATCGCTTCGAGCAGGAAATGATTTTTTACATCGAGAAATTAGACATTTCAGAAGAAAAAGTCCGATTGGCCAATCATTTGGAATATTTTCTGGAAACCATGGAAAAAGAAGAATATCCAGGACGGAAACTAGGATTTATAAGCCAAGAAATAGGGCGTGAAATAAACACCATTGGTTCAAAAGCCAATGATGCCATTGTGCAGAAATTGGTAGTGGAAATGAAAGACTACTTGGAAAAAATGAAGGAACAGAGCCTGAACGTGCTCTGAGTAAAAAAAACGTCGTTCCCCCATACTTGGAAGAACGACGTTTTTAGAAATCAGAATTTATTACTGGGTTACAGAAAGCTTGATCGTTTTTACAAGGTTGTTTTGTTGTGCCCTTACGACATACATACCTGGTTTAAGGTCTGAAATATCGATTGTAGAGGGTATCGAACCATTGAAACTTTTTACGAGAGCACCCGCGTTGTCGCAGAATTGCAACGATTGTAAGTTTGTATTATCAACTGTCACAACCGATGTCGCAGGGTTGGGATAAATCAATTTAGCATTGTAATCGTAGCTGCTAGACAACAATCCAGTTTCGATGCGGTTGGGCAATTCCACTACAGTTCCGTCTACCAGTGCCGCAAAAACACTAAAAGATTTCTGCTGACCTGTTGGATTTAGAAAACCTGAAGCAAATATTACACCCGACTCGCCTTCTAGACCTGTTAAGTCAACATCGTACGAAATAACAGTGGTAGAAGTACCCGCCACATTGATGTCTACTATGTAAGAAGAGGCAGGAACCTCGACATAGCTACTGCTAAAATTGCCATAAGAAAGGTTAGGAGCCAAGGTAGCTACCCCTCTTGCCACTATGTCCACCGCAGGAGCATCGGTAGCTCCATGGAAAAACTTCAAACCAACTTTAGGAAGCGTGGTAGATTCGGAACCGCCACTAGCATAGATTTGAAAAAGCTTGTCGCCAGAAAGCAAACCATTGGCAATGGCCACATATGTAGCTCCCGAATCGAAGTTTACAGTTTGTTTGGTAGAAGGGATGATGTCGGCAGCTCCACCACCTGTGGAATCACTGCTGGTACTGGGTGCAACAGCTAACTCAATATCTACACCAGCGGGCAAAGAGGTATATGGAGTTGCACTGCGAAACTCGAAATCATCTATCAACAAAACACCATTGGCATACACGTCCACCACACCGGCGGCTGGTTCAGCCGAATTGTGAATTACTTGCACACGGGCTTCATTTTTGTTTTGAGCCACAGGCAACTCTATCACAACACCATTTGATAGTGCGACAAAAACACCAAATCCTTTTTGCTCACCAGAAGGAACCAAAAAGCCTGAAGCAAAGACTACAGCTGATTCACCATCGACTCCTATCAAGTTGACATCGTACGAAATGACGGTGGTGCTTGTACCAGCCAAATTGATGTCTACCACATATTTTGCCGCAGGGACTTCTACGTAAGTACTGCTAAAATTGCCGTAGGAAAGATTGGGAGCCAGTGTGGCCACGCCTCTTGCTACAACATCTACAGCAGGGGCATCGGTAGCTCCATGGAAAAACTTCAAACCAACTTTAGGAAGCGTGGTAGATTCGGAACCACCACTAGCATAGATTTGAAAAAGCTTGTCGCCAGAAAGCAAACCATTGGCAATGGCCA
>JBIKRJ010000022.1:0-18969 GCA_044349205.1 Cytophagales bacterium
TAAAACGCCCCAATATTATTTGTCAAATTCGGGATTTGAGGAAAAAAACTTCTCATATTCATTAGCATACAACAAAAAATGGTTTGAAAGCAACCTCTTTTACAGCCAGTTCAACACCACATTGGGAATATTTTCGGGGGCACACATAGGCAGCTTGGCCGATTTGCAAACGGCCATTGGTCGATCAAGACCGGCTGTCATAAGTGATTTTTCCTACGACATCCAACGCCCTTTTCAGCATGTAGAACACGAACTGGTTCGTTTGAAACTTGCTGCCAAAATATACGCTTTAGGAAAAGTGAGTCTTCTGCTTGGCCGCCAGTTCAACGACCGTTCTGAATTCGACTTGTTGCGTAGCTCGCAAGCAAATCTTCGCAAAGACAATCCCCAGTTGCAATTCAAGCTCACAACTCAAAGTTTAGATGCCTATTTTGAACACAAACCCGTGGCCAAATTAAACGGGTCGTTTGGGGTGGCCTACATTCGGCAAAGCAATGTGTGGCAAGGCCGTTTTCTTATCCCCAATTTCATAAGCAATGCGTATGGAATTTTTGCTACCGAAAAATGGGTACATCGCAAATTTGAAGCGGAATTGGGCATCAGATATGACCAAAAAAATATTGACGTATACACCAACGAGAAAGGGGTAGTACAAAAAACGCCCCATATTTTTTCGCAAACAGTCGCGTCGTTAGCCGCTGCGTATATGCTTGGTGAAAAGTTGACACTGAGAGCTGATTTTGGTACCACATGGCGCCCCCCGACAGTCAACGAATTGTACAGCAAAGGCTTGCATCACGGAGCGGCGGCCATCGAAAATGGCAATCCAACTATTCGTCCAGAACAAGCCTATAAAGCGGTAGTATCTTTGGAAAATAGAGGTGAAAAAAACAAGTCGTCGCTGGTGTGTTATTACAACTACATTCAAGATTACATCTATCTAAAGCCCGATTTGGTATTTGTACAAACCACACGAGGTGCTTTTCCTACCTTCACCTATTCCCAAATTAATGCGCGCTTTTTCGGTAGCGATGCGATGACCGATGTTCAGCTAACAAAGGCTTTTCAACTTATATTGAAGGGAGCCGTGGTTTTGGCACGTAATGAAACCGAAAACCAATATGTGCCATTTGTGCCTCCCATTCGCTATGGAGGCAAATTTCGTTATAGTCCCATTTCCAACCAGTTCTTAAAAAAACACCAAGCCTATGTGGGGGTTTCGTGTGCAAGAGTTGAAAAACAGCACAGAGTTCCCGAAAATGCCGACTATATGCCGCCGCCCCCAGCCTATACACTTTTTGGAGCAGAAATGGGTGCCGACATGGTTTTTGGAAAATACACTGTGGTGTGTAGTCTTGAAATCAACAATTTGCTAGATGTGTCGTACCGCGATTACATGAATAGATTTCGTTATTTTAACGATGAAATGGGAAGAAATGTGGTATTCAGGCTGAAGATGCCGCTAACGTTCCGTTATTAAAAAACTTCAGAAAAAATAGATGCAACATTGTTGCATAATTTACGAGCCGTTATTATGTTTGCAACATTGTTGCATTAATAATATATGAAGATGAGAAAGATGAGAAAAAAATTGCTTCTAGTTGGGGCGATGTCACTTATTTTGTTTGCCTGTAAGAAGAACAGTTCGGATGATCCAAAGCCAAACAAGCCACTGGATCCAGGAGCAGGAGAATCGGAAAACATTACAAGAGTTGCGTTGTATTTGACAAACCAGTCTACCAATAAAATAGACACGGTCGAGTGGAAAGATGTGGATGGCGACGGTGTAGGCAATCCACCCAAAATCGATACGATGAGATTAGTTGCCAACATTTCCTACAACGTGAAAGTCAAAATATTTGATGATACCAAAAACCCCGTAGATACAATAAGCCACGAGGTGGAAGAAGAGGCAAATAGCCATATTTTTCATTACACTTTCAAACCCAATACGGCCAACAGCTTGTCGATTACAACCAGTAACCTCGACAAAGACAAGTTGTCGCCCCCGTTGCCACTAGGTTTGAATTTCGATTTAATAACCGACCAAAATTCAGGCGAGGGGAGTTTTGAAGTAGTTTTAAGGCATTTTGGCCCTGGGGTTACCAAAACCGACAAACCAAGTGATGGCGAGGAAGATTTAAAAATAGCATTTCCAACCAAAGTAGAGATTCTTCAAAAGTAAAGCGGCCTATCCGGCACTTTGACAGGCTCAGCGGCCTTGGTGACCGAAACTAAGAACGAGCATCCACCCACTTTAAACCTCTAAACCCTAGACTTTAAACCTAAAAAACGTTTTTTGCCAAAAAATACAACAAATCTGCTTCATACATTTGTTTGGCAGAAATACCCAATTCCATTGGTGAACGCTGCAAATGAAACTCGTTTATTCCCTCGTTCAATCCAGCTGTTCCGAAAAGGAGATCGGGTCTTTTGGGGTTACTTGAAAGCTGTTCAAACAAAGATTTTCTGACGCCAAAATCGGTAAAAGGAAAAGCAAAAGCGGTAATTTTTTGTGGAAAATGTTGCTGCACCCATTCTACGCTTTCCAGAGTTTGTAGCATTTGTTCTTCTTCGTTGATGTACTGGTATTCGGGGTGGTTCATGCTGTGTGCCCCAATAGCAAAACCCTCCTCTTGAAGTTTTTTTAGTTCGGAAATCTCCAAATAAGGTTTTTCTTTTTTCAAAAAAGAGACAAAATCCACATTCAACAAGATAGCCAATTCGTCTAATTGGTTGGACTGATTGTGTTTTGCAGACAGAATCCATTTTTTCCAAGCGTTCACAGTTTTGATTTTAGAATCAAATGGAAACTCAGGCAATTCGTCAATTCCTAAATGCATTAATTCTTTAATTAGCAATGCCGCTTTATAGCGAAAGAAGAGCACTTTATTTCCTACAAAATCGGGATTAACAAAAATGGTAGCGGGTACGCCTCGTGCTTTCAAAATGGGCCGTACCACAGTAAATACCTCACGCAACCCATCGTCGAAACTAAGGTGGAAGCTTGGTTTTTGGAGTGCCAATTCGCCTTTCCTGTAAAGAAAGACCTCTTCCAACGAAATAGGCGAGAAATGTTGCAACAAAAAATCCAAGTCGGCCTCAAACTCGGCCACACTTTTGTGCTTGTAAAGCGAGGATATGTGCGCCAGCGGTTGGTTTGAAACGGTGTGGTAAAATGGCAAAACCAATTTTTTGCCCGAGAGAGCAAGTAAATTTTTTACCCCCACTAGCTGGGCTGGAAAAGCAAGAATATGCCTTAAGGCCTTATTTCGCACAGAAGGTTTGGATAGCGTGGGCGATGTATTGTACCTGTTCTTCCTGTAGCGTAGGATGGATGGGCAAGGATATCACGTTTTTGCAGGCCTTTTCCGAAACGGGAAAATCCCCTTCAACATACCCCAAATTGGCAAAAGCTGGTTGCAAATGCAAGGGTCTTGGGTAATAGATCATAGCGGGAATTCCAACCTCGCTCAAATGCTGTTTTAGGGCATCTCGGTCTATTCCATTCAATTGCAGCGTAAATTGGTTGTATGTGTGTGAGCTGTGCGCAGTAGTGTGTGGAAGCGTAATTTCTGGCATGCCGTGGAGTAGTTCAAAATAACGGCAGGCCCAGTGACCTCTCTTTTGTAAACTGTCTTCCAAGTGCCGAAGTTTTATGTTTAGGATGGCGGCTTGAAGCGTGTCAAGCCTAGAATTTACCCCAACTTGTTTGAATTCGTAACGAATCCCTTGTCCGTGAGAGGCGATGCTGCGGCATTTGTCCGAAAGAGCGTCATCGCAGGTAAAAATGGCACCACCATCGCCAAGACCGCCCAAATTTTTGGTGGGGAAAAAAGAGGTAGTACCCAGGTGTCCAATGGTGCCTGCTTTTCTTTTAGAACCATTGAACAAAATTTCACTTCCCAGCGACTGGGCATTGTCTTCGATAACATAAAGATTGTATTTCTTGGCTATGAGCATGATTTGTTCCATGTCGCAGGCTTGTCCAAACAGGTGCACCGCCACAATGGCTTTGGTCTTGGGCGTAATCACTTTCTCAAGTTTCGAAACATCGAGGTTGAAAGTGTCTTTTTCAATTTCGACAAATACAGGTTTCAAGCCCAACAAAGCCGCTGCTTCTGCCGCCGACACATAATTGAAAGAAGTTGTGATTACTTCGTCGCCCTTTTGCAGGCCAAGAGACATGAGGGCTATTTGCAAGGCATCGGTACCGTTGGCACAGGGTATAACGTGTTTTATGTCAAGATATTGAGCTAAATTTTGGGCAAAATATTTTACTTCGGGCCCATTTATAAAAGCACAATGGGATAAGACATTTTGCACGGCCGTGTCTAGTTCGATTTGGTAAGCCTGGTGTTGGCTAAGCAAGTCAACCATTTGAATTTTTGTGGATGTATTCAAGCCTTCGGCCATGTAGAATATTTGGTCAAAGGTAAGAAAAACCGATGGTAAATAGTGGGTAAAAAGCCTTCTGCAACTAGTCAAAAGCGCAGATTCGTGCATTGTACGCTTGCCAAGCGCCACAGCACATCGTTTGCTACTCGAACTATTTCGCTTAACTTTACCACCTCAACAATTATTTTGCATGTCGAATAAAATCGTCAAAGTAGGCAACATAGACTGCGGAACCGATAAACTTTTTCTCGTTTCCGGACCATGTGTCATAGAAGAAGAGAAAATAATGATGGAAACAGCCGAGAAGCTGGTTCGCATATCCGAAAGGCTCGATGTTCCCCTTGTTTTTAAGTCCTCGTATCAGAAAGACAACCGCAGCTCGCTGAAATACTATGTGGGGCCTCGCCTTACCGAGGGGCTCAAAATGTTGGATAAAATCAAACAAACCTTCCAAGTACCCATTTTGTCGGATGTGCACTATCCCGAACAAATGAGCGAGGCGGGCGAAGTGTTAGATATAATTCAAATACCGGCATACCTGTGTATGCAAACCGATTTGATGGTGGCCGCAGCCAAAACGGGCAAAGTCATCAACATCAAGCACGGGCAGTTTTTGGCACCCGAAAACATGGCCAAACCTGCCGAAAAAGCAGTTGAGGCTGGAAATGACCAAATAATTTTGACAGAGCGTGGCTTTACTTTTGGTTACAACGATTTGATTGTGGACCCTCGCAGCTTCTACCACATGGCCAAAACGGGCTATCCGGTGGTGTTCGACGTGACCCATTCTATCAGGAAATACGGCATACCAAGCTCAGATCCAAATGGTGGTGCGCGCGAATTTCTGCCAACTTTGGCCAGAGCGGCGGTGGGAGCGGGTGTGGATGGGCTATTTATCGAAGCGCATCCAAATCCGCCAAAAGCATTGTGCGATGCTGCTAGCCAGTATTACATCGACCACCTCGAAGAATTTTTGAAACCACTTATTGAAATTCACAACCTTGTAAAAAGCTTTTCCAGCACCACCGTGAGTGCCTAAATATCCTCTTTATCAATAAAATTGATCTCATAACAAATGGAATTATACTTAGACTCTGTAGACTTCAAAGAAATTGAAGAAGCTAACAAATTAGGTTTTTTGACTGGGCTTACCACTACGCCTACTTTCATGCACCGCCACGGCATTACCGATATAGATGCCGCCATTCTCAAACTGTCGAAAATGGTTACATGGTTGCATGTAGAGGCCTTGGGCGACACCCCCGAAGAAATTGTAAAAGAAGCGGACCGCCTTATTGCATTGGGATTGAATCCTGCCAGTACATTTTTCAAAGTGCCCGTTTCACTAATAGGCGTTACAGCTTGTAAAATGCTGAAAGACAAAGGCTACAAGGTAAATGTGCACTTGTGCTATACACTAAACCAAGCCTACATGGCCATGTGTGCCGGTGCCGATTACATTTGTGTATTGGTTGGTCGTTTTCAAGACCAGGGCCACGATGCTTTGACCTTAGTAGAAGAGTGCATCGACATGGTAGAACGTTTTGGCTCGGATTCCAAAATCATGTTTTCGTCGGTTCGCCACGCCGAACATGTACGCACCGCCATTCGTGCCGGGGCTCATTGCTGCACCATTCCGTGGAGCGTAATGAAAAATTTGACGACCAATCATTTTACCACGGTGGGTACCGACCAGTTTGTAGAACACACCAAACTGATGACCATGCGGGTAAAAGAAGTGGTGAAGTCTGAAAATCCAACAGTTAAAGAATCAGATACGATTTTGGATGCGTTGGTTAAAATGACCGATTCGAAACTGGGTGCTGTTTCGGTATTGGATGCCAGTGGCAATTTGAAAGGCGTGTTTACCGATGGCGACATACGCCGCCAATTGAAAGAAGTAGGCAAAAGCACGATGGACAAAAAAATGGGCGATTTCAACTATAAAACTGCTATTACCGTCTCATCTGATGCTTTGTTGTACGATGCCGTCAATATTTTCAAGAAAGAAAAGATAGACAATATATTAGTACTTGAAAACAACAAGCCAATGGGCATATTGGATATCCAAGATTTGGTAGAAATGGGATTGATAGGATAGAGCATTTATCCCAAAAGCAACAAAAAAAGGTTGAGAGAATATCCCAACCTTTTTTGTTTAGAAATACATAAAGCTATTTTCTTGCGTTTTTTGCCTCGACAGTTTGGGTGGTGTGAGGCACGGCCCTAAGGCGTTCTTTTGGGATAAGTTTTCCAGTATCGGAACATATGCCGTAAGTGCCGTTTTTGATACGAACACGGGCCATTTCCATGTTGTTGATGAATTTTTGTTGTCGAACAGCCAGTTGGTTAAGGCTTTCTTTTTCGGCGGTTTCGGCACCGTCTTCCAATACTTTCACACTTCCCGAAGTTCCATCGGTTCCTTGGGAGTTTTTTCTTGAAAGACTTTCTTTTATGTAATCAAGTTCTTTGCGCGCCTTTTCTATTCTTTCAATAAGAAGGAGGTCGAACTCCTTTAGTTCTTCTTCCGTGTAGCGTTGTTTTTCACTCATGACAAGTTTATGTTAAGGTTTCTAATAACAAAATTAATAGAAATTTGGGAATATCATTCTAGGGATATGCTCATCTGTGTTTGTGCATTCGCCGCTTTTTCAGCAGTTCTTTTTTGCGCTGATTCACTTCTATGAAGCCTGCCGACAAAATACCCGCTGACATAGTGATAAGCCCAATGCCTAATAATGCCAAGATGGATGACATAATTCTGCCACCAATTGTAATAGGGTAAAGGTCGCCATAACCAAGTGTGGTAACAGTGGTAACCCCCCAATACAATGCCGTAAAAATATTTCCAAAAGCATGTGGCTGTACGTCGCGTTCGAAAACAAATGCTACGCTTGAACAGAACACCAGAACAAGCATTATGGAGAAAAAAGTAGATAAAAGGTCTTCTTTTTTGTGTCGAAAAACCTCTACCACTACTTGTAAATGTTCGTAATAACGATAAAGCTTGAATATTCTGAAAATGCGGAAAAGCCGTAACATTTTCACCCAACCAAATTCTAAAGATGAAAAATGGGGTATAAGAATGGGAAAGACCGACACAAAATCTACGATACCCATTACAGAGAATATATAGGAGTAGGGTTTCTTCTTGAGGGTTGCAAGGTATACCCGTACAAGATATTCAATGCAAAAGACAACCAAGGAAACAGTTTCAAAAATTTCTAGTGGGAAATGATATTCTTCGAGCTCACGCACAGTGTGAAGTGCATAAGCTAACAAATTCAAGAAAATAAATACGTGTACAAGCTTTTCAAGCCGAACCAGAACTTTTAGGCGGGAATAGGGTAAAATCATGTATTCCCAAAGTATTTAGTTGGATTCCAAAATCTTGAAAATTTCATCAAGTTTTGGTGTGATGATGATTTCGGTACGGCGATTTTTCTGACGCGCTTCCACGGTTTTTTCCAAAGCGATGGGTGAAAATTCTCCTTTTCCGCTGGGCGAAAGTTTTTGTGGCTGCACACCCTCTGAAATTAGGATGCGGACAATATTGGTGGCGCGCATCACGCTCAAATCCCAGTTGTCGTTCATGCCCATGTATCCTTTTTGCAAGGGAACATCGTCGGTGTGCCCTTCTACCGTTACGTTCACATCGGTTTGTTCTTTCAACACTCCTGCCAATTTTTTCAATGCATCAGCCCCCTTTTTGTCAACCGTCGTGCTAGCCGATTTGAATAATAGTTGCTCGGCAAGCGATACATACACTTTTCCGTTTTTGATGGTAATAGTCAAATCGTTGTCTTTGAAATTGAGAAGTGCACTGGCTATTTTGTTTTTCAGGTCGTTTACTTTTTTGTCTTTGTCATCCAAGATTTTTTGTAATTCCTGCACTTTCTTTTCACGTTCGGCTAGGCTGGCAGCCAGTTCTTCGTTTTGTTTTTTGGCGGCTAGCAAGTTTTTCTCCAACTCGTCCAGTTGTTTCTGCTTGTTGGCCAAACTACCCGTGAGCTGTCCCGTTTCTTTGCTTAATTTGTCGCTTAGGCGTTTTATTTCCGCACGCAAATCATTGCCTTTTTGTTTTTCAGCACCCAAATAGCTTTCTGTTTCGCGCAAACTATTGAAAAGTCGGGCGGTGTCTTCCAATAGCAGTGCCTTCACTTTCATCAAACTATCCAATCTGCTTTCACAGTCGGCCTTGTCGGCTTCAAGCGCAAGTTTCTGACGCAATAGCTCGTCGTATTTTTTCTTTGGTACACAGGCAAAAGCCAATAGAAAGAGCGAATAGAAAAGAATTTTTTTCATAATGAAGGATTATGGAGTAAAAATAGCTTTTTCAGTTGATATGGGAAAACAGGTCTTATGCTTACTATTAACAAGAAAAAAGAGATTTTGTGAGCGCCATAGCCATTATTATGCAATGCTTTACATAAATCCGACTGTGGACGGCTCTTTTTTCTATTTTTACAAAAAAATACAGTCGTTGCATCATCATATTTTCAAATACAATCAAGCGTTTGAATTAGAGTCGGGGGCGGTTTTGCCATCTATTCAAATTCAATATTCCACTTGGGGAACTTATAATCCCAAAGAAAACAATGTGGTGTGGATTTGTCATGCCCTCACTGCCAATTCCGATGTGGCTTCTTGGTGGGAAGGCGTAGTAGGCCAAAAGCAGATTTTTGATCCCGAAAAGCATTTTATAGTGTGTGCCACCATATTGGGCTCTTGCTATGGCAGTTCGGGCCCTCTGGACATAAATCCCGTTACCAAAAGGCAATACTTTTTGGACTTTCCTATGGTGACCATACGTGACATGGTGAAAGCCCACATCTTGTTGTCGAACCATTTGGGAATTTCTCGTATCCATTCGTTGGTGGGGGGGTCATTGGGCGGTCAACAGGCTTTGGAGTGGGCCGTGATGGAACCGCAACGCTTCGAACATCTTATCTTGTTGGCCACCAATGCTTTTCATTCGGCTTGGGGTATTGCTTTGAACGAAACGCAGCGTATGGCCATAGCGGCCGACCCTACTTGGGCTATGCAAGACGAAAATGCGGGAAGGGAAGGCTTGAAAGCCGCGCGCGCCATTGCGTTTTTGTCGTATCGAAATTTTGAAGCCTATCAAAAAACACAGTCTGAAACCGATATCGAAAAAATAGACCATTACCGTGCTAGCACATATCAAATTCATCAAGGAAACAAACTGGTAAACCGATTCAATTGCCATGCCTATTACTACCTGACCAAGGCCTTGGATTCGCACCATATAGGGCGCGGAAGGGGTGGAGCCGAAAAGGCTTTGGCCACGATTGCCGCCAAAACCTTGATTGTGGGCATAAGTAGCGACATCTTGTTTCCCGTTCGAGAACAAAAGTTTTTGGCAAAGCATATAAAAGGTGCCGACTACCAAGAGATAGACTCATTTTATGGGCACGATGGTTTTTTGACCGAAGCCAAAGTGATTTCGGAATTGTTCAGGGAATTTTATTCTAAAAGCCAAGCCACAAATCAATAGTTAACTAAATAACAGCACCTAATACGAATGCCATGAGCAAAACACTGAAAATCGGACTTTTTGGCTACGGAGTAGTAGGACACGGTATCTATGAAATACTCGCCAAGGGCTTGGGTTTTGACGTAGAAGTGGTCAAAATCTGTGTCAAGGATCGGAATAAAAAGCGCGACCTGCCAATGGACAGGTTCACTTTCGATCGTAATGAGATAATCGACAACCCAGAAGTGAGTTTGATTGTGGAAGTCATAAACGATGCCGAAGCCGCCTACGAGATTGTGACCGAGGCGCTTGCCAAAGGAAAGAACGTGGTGACGGCCAACAAAAAAATGATTGCCGAAAATTTGGCCGAACTCATACGATTACAAAAAGAACATAATGTTTCGTTGCTTTACGAGGGTTCTACCTGCGGCAGTATTCCCATCATTCGCACATTAGAAGAATACTACGACAACGAATTGCTGTATTCAGTAAGTGGTATTTTCAATAGTTCGTCCAACTACATTGTGTCGCGCATTTTCAAAGACAACATCGATTTTGATATTGCCTTGAAACAGGCACAGGATTTAGGCTTTTTGGAAACAGACCCAAGTTTAGATCTTTCGGGCATGGACGCGCTGTACAAGGCCTGTATCATAGCAGCCCATGCCTATGGTGTATTTGTAAAACCCGAAACGGTACTCA
The DNA here is from genome assembly GCA_044349205.1 of Cytophagales bacterium. Lineage (GTDB taxonomy): Bacteria > Bacteroidota > Bacteroidia > Cytophagales > UBA9547 > UBA9547. The sequence continues at coordinate 10,598 of JBIKRJ010000022.1, forward strand.
ACCACGGCATACAAAACCTAAACGATTACGACATACAATATGCCAAAGAAAAAGGAGTGCGTATAAAAACGGTGAGTATGGTGAAAAAAATCAACGACGATGCCGTCGCGATATTTTCAATGCCGCAGTTCATTCCAAAAGGGCACAAACTGTATTTTATCGAAAACGAACTGAACGCCGTCATCGTCGAAGCCTCTTTTTCCGACCAGCAGTTTTACATGGGCAAAGGTGCAGGTGGGCACCCTATTGGTTCTGCCATTCTTTCCGACATTTCGGCCAACTTGTACGGGTACCGTTACGAATACAAAAAATACCTGAATACCAAGAAGATGCACTACGTGACCAATATCGAATTGGAAGTGTATTTAAGGTACTTTGATGAAAAAAATGTACAGTTGTTCGAATTCGACAAAATCACGGAGAGGTATTATGGCCCCAATTCCAACTATGTGGTGGGCACCGTTAAATTAGAAAATTTGCTCAAACACAAAGACCGCCTAAATAGCGCCGATGTGTTGATGGTTTGGACAGGCAAGTGGAAGATTTTGTAAAAAACAGCACGCTTACAATAGCGTAATCATGTCTATTCTGCGTTGGTGCCTTCCCCCTTCAAAAGGAGTTTCCAAATAGGTTTTGGTTATTTCTTTCGCTTCTTCTACGGTGGTAAACCTGGCGGGCATGACTAAAATGTTGGCATCGTTGTGTTGACGGATTAAGGCTGCCACTTCTTTGTTCCATGCTAGTCCGGCCCGTATGCCATTGTGCTTGTTGGCCGTCATGGCCACCCCGTTGCCAGTGCCACACAACAAGATGCCAAATTCCGCTTCTCTGTTTTTTATCTTTTCTGAAAGCTTGTGCGCATAGCTTGGGTAATCGACCGAATCGATCGAATAAGGCCCAAGATCATCGACATGGTGGCCCATAGACTCTACAAATTCCACCAAAGCCTTTTTGTGTGCTACACCTGCATGGTCGCTAGCAATCGCAATATTCATTTTTTACCTTATTTTGAACAAAAATAATGATTGTCCTACGTTTTAATAGAATATATTTAATTCTTCAATTTTTGCTCCAAAGCTTGCATGCACAAAATAGATGATATGGATTCGGCACAAATAGCTTCCGAATACATCAACAAAACCAATCGGCACATATTTCTAACTGGCAAGGCGGGTACGGGCAAGACCACCTTTTTGCATAAAATAGTCAAAAGCACGCACAAAAATACGGTAGTAGCGGCGCCTACAGGCATAGCGGCCATTAACGCAGGCGGTGTCACCTTGCACTCCCTCTTTCATTTGCCTTTTGGATTGTATATCCCCGAAAAAAACTGGAAACCTACTTCCCAAATCAATTTCAAGACGGTAACCCCCGCCTCGCTTATCAACGATTTGCAAATGAACGGGACCAAGCGAAAGTTGCTGCGACAAATGGAGCTGCTCGTCATTGACGAGGTAAGTATGTTGCGTGCCGATTTGCTCGATGCAATAGACACCGTGCTGCGTTTTGTGCGTAAAAACCACCGAGTACCGTTTGGTGGCGTTCAAATTTTGTTTATTGGCGACATGTTGCAACTGCCTCCTGTGACTAGGGAAGACGAAGCCTATTTTCTTTCGCAGTTTTACAAAAGCAGTTACTTTTTTGATGCACATGCGCTACAACAAATAAAGCCCTTATACATCGAACTCGAAACAGTGTACAGGCAATCAGACCCAACCTTTTTGCGCTTACTGAACCACTTGCGCGACGAAGAAATGGAATGGGATGATTTTGAACTTTTGCAAAGCAGGGTGGTGCCGGGTTTTCGTCCGCAAACAGGTGATGGTTACATACATTTGGTTACCCACAATGCCAAAGCAGACCAGCTGAACAAGCAATCGTTGGAACTATTACCTGAAAGAAGCTTCAAGTATTCGGCCAGTATTGAAGCCGATTTTCCCGAGCATCTTTTTCCTGTCGATTATGTATTGGAACTGAAAGTAGGGGCGCAGGTAATGTTCATCAAAAACGACATTTCTTCCGATCGAAAATACTTTAATGGAAAAATTGGAACGATTGCTGTTCTCACCTCCGAAGAAATCAAGGTACAGTTTGCCGATGGTAGCGCGCCTGTTTTGGTCGAAAAATACATTTGGGAAAACAAGCGTTACACCTTGAACGAAGAAACCAATTTGATAGAAGAAAAAGTATTGGGCACTTTCTCACATTACCCATTGAAGCTTGCTTGGGCCATTACCATTCACAAGAGCCAAGGACTTACTTTCGACAAGGCCATTGTAGATGTGAATGGAGCCTTTGCGCCTGGGCAAATGTATGTAGCCTTTTCGCGTTTGCGCACTTTGGAGGGGCTTGTGCTCACTTCTCCTTTGCGACCCAACAACGTTAGGCAAGATCAGGTGTTACTTGGGTTTACCGAACAAAAAACCAACTACAAATCACTACTTCAGCACCTTCAATCCGATTCTGAAAGCTATTTTCAGCAATTTGTTTTCGAGGCTTTCGATTTTGCCACTTTGCAAAAAGCGGCCAATGACCATGTGAGAAGTTATGAAATGGATCTCTTGCGTTCGGAAAAACAGAAATACTTGCCCTGGGCAGTGCAGTGGCTAAAAAAAGTGGAAGAGGTCAAAACCATTGCCGACAGATTTCCACCCCATATTCACAAAATTATTCAAGAAAGCACCGAATCGTCTTTGCCAAAAATTCACGAAAGAGTCGCATCGGCAAAAAAATACTTTGAGCCCATTTTTGCTGAACTCATAAAACAGATAAAGGCCCACATTTCTGAAGTGCAGAAAATAAAAAAGGTAAAAGGCTATTTGGAAGAACTGAAAGAATTGGAAAGGCAGTGTTTCAAACAGTGGCAAAGCATACAGCGTGCCGAAGCCCTTTTAAATGCCGCAATAACCAACGGTGATTTTGGCAAAGAGGCCATTTTAGACATTCAGGCCTTGGAAGAAAGGCAAAAGGAGGCCACCGCAACAAAAGGGGAAAGCAAAAAGGGAAAAACCGAAAAAGAACCCAAAGGACAAACAAAACTACTTTCTTTAAACATGTTCAAAAAGGGGAAAACGATAGAGGAAATAGCCTTCGAAAGGCAAATGGCAGCTTCTACCATCGAAGGGCATTTGGCACATTTTGTCGAATTTGGCGAGTTGGATGTGTTCGAACTTTTGTCGCCCGAAAAATTCAAGGCCATCGAAAAAGTGGTCAAACAATCCGAATCTACTTTGTATGGGCCTATCAAAGCCAAGCTTGGCGACGATTTTTCTTACAGCGAAATACGATTTGCAATGGCCAAACTGACGAGTGAATTCGAAGGCTGAACCATTGAAGCCCAACGATACGTGCAACAAATTCGTAACTTTACCACCACAACACCGCGTTATGTCTTTTAAAAAGAAAGTCTTATTCATAGATCGTGACGGCACCATTATAGTAGAGCCACCCATCGATTTTCAGACCGATTCGCTCGAAAAATTGGAGTTTGTGCCCAAAGCCATTACTGCCCTGCACAAGATTGCTACCGAGCTGGACTATGAACTAGTGATGGTTACCAACCAAGATGGCTTGGGTACGTCTTCTTTTCCAGAGGAAAACTTTTGGCCAGCCCACACCAAAATGTTGAAAACACTGGAAGGGGAAGAAATCTTTTTTGCAAAAATACACATCGACAGGTCTTTTGAACACGAAAACCAACCTACCAGAAAGCCAGCTACTGGTATGCTGTTGGAATACATGAAAGGTGAATACGATTTGGAAAATTCCTTTGTGATAGGCGATCGACTTACCGACGTGAAACTGGCCGACAATTTGGGGTGCAAATCTATTTTCATAAGCAAAACAAAGCCAGCAACCCTATCTGAAAATTGCTTGCTTGTAACAGAAGATTGGAGAGAGATTTATCGTTTTCTGCGCTATCCCGAAAGAAAAACCGAGATTAAAAGAGATACCAAAGAAACCAAAATACATATCTCCTTGAATTTGGACGGCACAGGGCTTTCGAAAATTGAAACTGGGCTTGGCTTTTTCGACCACATGCTCGACCAATTGGCGCGTCATTCGGGGTGCGACTTGTTCATCAAAGTGGAAGGCGATTTGCATGTGGACGAGCACCATACCATTGAAGATACTGCCTTGGCTTTGGGAGAAGCATTTTACAAGGCCTTGGGCGATAAGCGCGGAATAGAACGATACGGCTACATGTTACCTATGGACGATGCCTTGGCACAAGTGGCACTCGACTTTTCGGGGCGCAACTGGTTGGTGTGGGATGTGGCTTTTGCAAGGGAAAAAATTGGAGATATGCCCACCGAAATGTTTTATCACTTCTTCAAATCTTTCAGTGATACCGCCCGTTGCAACCTCAACATCAAATGCGAGGGCGAAAACGAACACCACAAAATAGAATCCATTTTCAAGGCCTGGGCAAAAAGCATCAAAATGGCCGTGAAAAGAGGCGAAAGCAACGCCATTCCTAGCACAAAAGGAATTCTTTAGGTTGTAGTTACCAGTTGGTTCCTTCTTTAAACTTGGAGCCCGGAACTATAGTTCTTCCAAAAAAGCCGTAAGTGGACTGCTTGCTTCGGCGTGTCGCGAAGGTCTTGCCAATTTTGCTTCAAAGGCTTTTCTACCTGCTTCTACCGCCATTTTGAACGCAATCGCCATTTCCACAGGATTTTGCGATACAGCAATGGCCGTGTTCACCAATACCGCATCGGCTCCTATTTCCAAGGCCTTTGCCGCATCGGAAGGAGCGCCAATGCCAGCATCTACCACAACGGGTACTTTGCTTTGTTCAATGATGATTTCTAAAAAATCGATGCTTTTCAACCCTTTATTGCTACCAATAGGAGAGCCCAAAGGCATTACAGCCGCAGCACCGGCATTTTCCAGCCTTTTGCACAAAACAGGGTCGGCATGAATGTAAGGCAATACGACGAATCCCAACTTGGCCAGCTGTTCGCAAGCCAAAAGGGTTTCTACAGGGTCGGGCATCAAATACTTGGGATCGGGATGAATTTCCAGTTTTAGCCAGTAAGTGCCCAAAGCTTCTGCAGCTAATTGTGCGGCAAAAACGGCTTCTTTGGCGGTTCGAACACCCGATGTATTGGGCAAAAGATTGAATTGGGGGTGTCGAAGGTGCGACAAAATATCGTCTGACTCGTTTTGTACATCTACCCTTTTCAGCGCCACTGTAACCAATTCAGAACCAGAGGCAAGCAGAGCCTCTTCCATCAAGCGCGACGAACTGAATTTTCCTGTGCCGGTAAAAAGACGAGAAGAGAAGTTTTTGTCAGCAATGCGTAGCATCTCCTTATTTTTTTCAAATATACCTTAGGAAAAGAACGATTTTATTTTCGCGACAGTGTTTTTTTTGTCGGGGGCATGCGTAATAGCGCCCGAAACGGCGATTCCATGAAAACCAAGTTTCAAAATAGCGGGCACATCTTCTACCTCAATACCCCCAATGGCCACTATGGGGGTTTTGATGTGGCGCTTTTGTACCTCGTTCATGATTTTGGCCATGTTTTCAAAGCCTAGAATAGGATTAAGGTCGGTTTTGGAAGCAGTATGTCGAAAAGGGCCCAAACCCAAATAATCGGCACCCTTGTCAACCGACAAAAGAATGTCGTCGAGCGAATTTGTGCTACCACCTATGATCAGTGTAGGTGAGCTTCTTTGCCTTGCCAATGCCAAGTCTTCGTCATTTTTTCCAAGGTGCACACCACAGGCTCCCACTTCCAAGGCCACGTCCAAATTATCGTTTACAATGAGTTTGGCGTTGAAACGGTCGGTAAGTTTTTTGGCTTCCAAGGCCATTTGGACATATTCTTTTTTCGAAGCGTATTTGAGTCGAAGTTGGATCCAGGTGCAGCCAGCCTCGCAAGCAGAAGCAATGGTTGAAAGATGCTGTGGCTGTGAGATATATTGTAATTTTTCTATCATTTTGGTGGTCACTTTTCCAGTCCAATAAAATATTTATAACAAAATAGTGTAAAATTTGATTAAACCTTAACTTTGATGAAGATACTCGCCCATAACAACTATTTTTTAAATTTTTTATCATGACTCCTACAAGCAAATTTCACTCTGTCATGCTCATTGACGACAATGAAATAGACAATCTCATCAACCAAAAGATGATAGAATCCTCCTCTATTTCACAGCATATACTCATTCATACTGGTGCACGAAGTGCAATTGAGTTTTTGCGCAATATCGAAAAACTTAGCTCTACGGTACCAGAAGCGAAAAAACTAATACCTGAAATTATATTGTTGGATATAGACATGCCCCTGATGGATGGTTTCCAGTTTTTGGAAGAGTTTGAGAAATTTTCTGAGTTCATAAAAAGCTCGACCAAAATCGTGATGCTGACTTCTTCACTTAATCCGAGCGATTTGAATAGGGCCAAAAAAAGCAAATATGTGACCAAGTATTTGAACAAGCCCCTAAGCTTCGACAATTTGTTGGGACTGGCAGCCTAATTACTGTTTTTGCCTTTCCCTAATTTCGGTCAGGAGCTCTTTGCCACCTGTACTTAGTATTTCTCCCGCTACAGCTATTCCTGTCTCTGCTCCCAAATGAAGCTCGCAATTTCGTTCCACCACGATTTCTTTTTTCCCATCCAAAGAAACCAATCCCCCTCGCAGGTGTATTTTGCCATTTTTTAATTCGGCAAAACAAAAAGCGGGAATGCTACAGCCCCCGTTTAGCGTGGCCAAAAAAGCCCTTTCGGCCACAAGACAGGTTTCGGTTTCTGGGTCGTTGACTGCCGAGCGAATGTGCTCTCGAAGCGATTTTGGCAGGTTTTTACTTGCTTCTATGGCCACGCTTCCTTGTCCCACGGGTGCTGTAAATTGTTCGAGCGGCAAAATTTCGACAATCAGATGCTCGAAACCCATTCGGTGCACGCCCGCGAATGCCAAGGCCAAAGCGTCGGCAGCTCCGTTTTTCAGTTTTTCTATTCTCGTTTGAAGATTTCCGCGCAAGTCCACCACCGTCAGGTGTGGATAATACTTTTTGAAGAACGCCATTCTGCGTACCGAAGAAGTGCCTATTTTTTTATTGGGGCTGAGAAGGGAAAAGTTTTTGTCGAAACTTAGCACCACATCGTTGGCTTTCTCGCGTTGGGTAAACGCAATAAGTTCCAAATCGTCGGGCAAATGACTTTGCAAATCTTTCGCGCTGTGTTGTGCGATGTCGATATCGCCATTTCGCAAGGCTTGTTCCAATTCTTCGGTAAAAACACCCTTACTTCCAATCTTGGAAAGCGACACGTCCATTATTTGGTCGCCTTTGGTATTGATAACTACCACTTCGGTTTGAATGCCAGAATGTTGTAGCAGGTCGGCAATGTGGTGAGCTTGCCAAAGGGCAAGTTTACTACCACGAGTGCCTATGCGAACGGTTTTGAAATACATAAAAAAACTAGCTTACAAATGTCGTAATTTTCACCTGCTATTCGAATATCAAATGTTTGACCGACTCGCCCGAATTGGCCAATTCTTTCAAGGAATCGATGCCAATATCCAAATGTTTTTTGACATAGGTTTGGGTCACTTTTTTATCGCTATCGGCGGTTTTTACTCCTTCGGGTTCCATGGGGTTGTCGGACACGAGCAACAGAGCGCCATGGGGAATGCTGTTTATGAACCCTACGGTAAAAATAGTGGCGGTTTCCATGTCGATGCCCATGGTGCGTATGTCGCGCAGATATTGCTTGAATTTTTCGTCGTGTTCCCACACCCTGCGGTTGGAGGTGTATACTGTGCCCGTCCAATAGTCCATTTCGTGGCGCTTGATGACGGAAGAAACGGCTCTTTGTAGTCTGAAGGAAGGCAATGCAGGTATTTCGGGCGGAAGGTAGTCGTTGCTGGTGCCCTCGCCACGAATGGCTGCAATGGGTAGTATCAGGTCGCCCACTTTTGTTTTTTTCAATCCGCCACATTTTCCCAAAAACAATACGGCTTTGGGCGCTACTGCCGAAAGTAAATCCATGGCGGTGGCCGCCATGGCGCTCCCCATTCCAAAGTTCAGGATGGTGATGTTTTCGGCAGTGGCTGTTTGCATGGGTTTGTCCAAACCGTTCACGGGCACTCCAAACCGTTCCGTAAAAAGTTGCACATAGTTGGTAAAATTGGTCAATAGCACGTACTCGCCAAACGATTTCAAGGGAGTGTCTGTGTATCTTGGCAGCCAGTTTCTAACTATTTCTTCTTTCGACTTCATGGTTTCTTGTCGTATATATGCTTGTTTTGTGTAGGCCCAATGTACGAAGATGTTTAAACTAAATCTTCCTGAAGCACCCTTAAAATTCTCGAATAGAAACGGAAAACCAACAATTTGGGATTTTGTGCGCAAGAAGT
>JBIKRJ010000176.1:0-5068 GCA_044349205.1 Cytophagales bacterium
GCACGCGCCTTGAATAGATGTTTGAAGTATATGGCTCGAAGCATTCGTTATTTCCTAAAATTTGAGAAGTAGAGGCGGTAGGCATAGGAGCTACCAACAAGGAGTTGCGTACACCATGTTTTTTCACATCTTGTTTCAAAGTAGTCCAATCCCAGCGTTTACTGCGTGGTGTTTTGCCCCACATGTCGAATTGGAAAATTCCTTTCGATACTGGAGAACCTTTGAATGTAGGGTAAGAACCTTCTTTTTGTGCCAATTCCATAGAGGCTTCCATGGCAGCAAAATAAATCGTCTCGAAAATATCTTCGTTAAGTAAGCGCGCCTCTTCCGAATCGAATGGCATGCGCAACATAATGAAAGTATCGGCCAAACCTTGAATACCCAAACCGATAGGGCGATGGCGTTTGTTGCTGTTTTCGGCCTCAGGCACAGGATAGTAGTTGACATCGATTACCTTGTTCAGGTTTTTAGTCACCACTTTCGTTACCTCATACAATTTTTGATGGTCGAATTTACCGTCAATAATGAATTTGGGTAAAGCCAAAGAAGCCAAATTACACACAGCCACTTCGTCTGGCGCGGTATATTCAATAATCTCGGTGCAAAGATTGGAAGATTTGATGGTGCCCAAGTTCTTTTGGTTCGACTTGCGGTTGGCATGGTCTTTGAAAAGCATATAAGGAACACCGGTTTCTATTTGGGCTTCCAATATTTCGTACCAAAGCTCTTGTGCTTTTACGATTTTACGAGACCTGCCTTCGCGTTCATATTTTTCGTACAGTTTCTCGAACTCTTCTCCGTGGCATTCGGCCAGGCCTGGAGCTTCGTTGGGGCAGAACAAAGACCATTCTTCGTTGGCTTCCACTCGCTTCATGAACAAGTCAGGAATCCAAAGAGCCAAGAACAAATCGCGCGCACGCATTTCTTCTTTTCCGTGGTTCTTTTTTAGTTGCAAAAACTCAAAAACATCGGCATGCCAAGGCTCCAAATACACCGCAAAGGCACCTTTGCGTTTTCCGCCGCCTTGATCTACGTAGCGCGCCGTGTCGTTGAAAACACGCAACATGGGAATAATTCCGTTGGAAGTACCATTGGTACCTTTAATATAAGAACCTGTGGCGCGCACATTGTGTATAGCCAAACCAATACCGCCAGCCGACTGTGAAATCTTGGCAGTTTGGGCCAAAGTTTGGTATATGCCGTCGATACTGTCGTCTTTCATGGTAAGCAGAAAGCAAGACGACATTTGAGGTTTTGGGGTAGCTGCATTAAAAAGAGTAGGTGTAGCGTGCGTAAACCATCTTTCAGACAGTAAGTTGTAGGTTTCAATTATCGCATCTACATCGTTCATGTGAATGCCAACAGCCACGCGCATGAGCATGTGTTGTGGGCGTTCTACCACTTTGCCATCAAGTTTGAGCAGGTAAGATTTTTCCAATGTTTTGAAACCGAAATAGTCGTATCCGAAATCGCGGTCATATATGATCGAAGAGTCGAGTAGTTCGGCATTTTTACGTATCACCTCAAAAGCTTCTTTGGAAATAAGCGAAGCATTGTCGCCTGTTTTGGGATCCAAATACGTGTAAAGTCTTTTCATGGTATTGTAAAAAGACTTGCTGGTAGTTTTGTGTAGGTTGGAGATGGCAACGCGTGCAGCCAACAGCGCATAATCGGGATGTTTGGTAGTCATCGAAGCGGCAGTTTCCGCAGCAAGACGATCCAACTCTTCGGTAGTTACGCCGTCGTAAATACCGTTTACTACTTTTTTCGCAACATCAACTGGCTGTACAAAGCGCGTGTCGAGCCCGTAGCTTAATTTTTCTAAGCGGGCAGTGATTTTGTCGAATTTGACGGATTCCCTACGTCCGTCTCTTTTGATAACTATCATTTTGTAAAAATTTAACTATAGTGAAACGTGTTTATTTAAGTTTAAAAATCTTCTTCCATTGTAAAGGCATGAGATTCTTTGTCGTTGTTGCCTCCCATCACGCCTGCTTTTTGATACTCGGCCACTCTCTTCTCAAAGAAGTTGGTTTTTCCTTGTAGCGATATCATTTCCATAAAATCGAATGGGTTGGAAACATTGTAGTGTTTTGCCAAACCAAGCGCCCCAAGCAATCTGTCGGCTACAAATTCGATGTATTGTGACATTAGCTGGGCATTCATTCCTATAAGAGCAACAGGCAGAGCGTCGGTAATAAATTCTTTTTCTATTTCCACCGCGTTCAATATGATTTCATAAACGCGTTCTTTTGGTAACTTGTTTTTGATGTGATGATTGTAAAGCAAGCAGGCAAAGTCGCAATGCAAACCCTCGTCGCGCGAGATGAGTTCATTGGAAAAGCTCAAACCATGCATCAAACCACGCTTTTTCAACCAGAATATAGAGCAAAAGCTGCCCGAAAAGAAGATACCTTCTACGGCAGCAAATGCGATAAGCCTTTCCACAAAATTACCGCTGCCTATCCACTTCATAGCCCATTCGCCTTTTTTGGCCACACAAGGCACGGTTTCTAATGCGTGAAGCAATCGGTCTTTTTCGGCGGCATCTTTAATATAGGTATCTATTAATAAGGAGTAAGTTTCAGAGTGGATGTTTTCCATCATGATTTGGAAACCATAAAAGCACTTTGCTTCGGGGTATTGCACTTCCGATAGAAAATTTACTGCCAAATTTTCGTTTACAATACCATCAGAGGCAGCAAAAAAAGCCAATACGTGCGAAATGAAGTGTCTTTCGCCATCGTTTAGTTTTTGCCAGTCGGCCAAATCGGACGTCAAATCGATTTCTTCAGCAGTCCAAAAACTTGCTTCGGCTTGCTTGTACATCTTCCAAATATCATCGTGCATGATGGGAAAAAGCACAAAGCGATCTTTGTTTTCTTTCAAAAGAGGTTCTGCCTGAGCCATGATATAAAAGTGGTTAGTGTTTAATGTTTTGCTTCAAGAAATAAAACCATTGAAAATGGCCAAAAACATGGATTTCTAAATTGTTAAGTTTTGGTCTCTCGTCGATACAAATATGTTAAAACAGACCCTGATATCAAAGCAAAAAAGAGTAAAAAAATAGAGAAAAAAATTTGGCTTAGATTAGTACAATCAACAACATAAATAATTGAAAAACAAGTAAATAAAATATTTTACTTTAATTTTCGCGTTAACTAATTTTGCTTGAAAACGCACATCTTTTTTTTCTATCCTAATGCAGTGTCAAAAAAATATGATTTTTAAAATGCTGTTGGTATATTAAATTAATAGTCATAACTTTGCACTCCATTTTCAAAAAATCCCGCAACGATGTACGCAATTGTTGATATAGCTGGAAAGCAATATAAAGTAGAAAAAGACAAGTATTTGTATACTGACCACCTTCAAGTAGCTGCTGGAGAAGCTGTAAGCTTCGACAAGATACTTTTGTTGGATGACAACGGCAAAGTAAGCGTGGGGGTTCCCACAGTAGCTGGCGCCAAAGTAAGTGGCAAGGTATTAGAACATGTTCGTGGAGACAAGGTGCTTGTTTTCAAAAAGAAAAGAAGAAAAGGCTATAGAAAATTGAACGGCCACAGACAAGATTACACCAAAGTATTGATAGAAAACATTTCTAAATAGTATAAAAAATGGCACACAAGAAAGGCGCGGGTAGCACCAGAAACGGACGTGAATCGCACAGCAAGCGTTTAGGAGTTAAGCTTTACGGAGGACAAACTGCCAAAGCAGGTAACATTATTGTAAGACAAAGAGGTACTGTACATAATCCTGGTCAAAACGTAGGCCTAGGAAAAGACCACACTTTGTTTGCTTTAGTAGATGGTACTATTTTGTTTAAAAAAGGAAGAGAGAACAAGTCGTTTGTTTCGGTTATTCCTACAGTAGCATAAATTTCTATTCATTTTATTTAACAAGAGGCTACTTACGTGGCCTCTTTTTTTTGCCTTTTTCGTACCTATCAGAAGTAATCGGCAAGTGTGCCCGAATGTTCTTAACTTTGTAAGACAATTTTGGGCGATATGGCCAAAGAATTTCTGCCTCCACAACTTTACAACTCGGTACGAGATTACAAAAAGAAGTTTTTTGCAAACTTGTTGTTGAGGGGTCTTATTTTATTTGTTTCTATCGCATTAGCGTATTTTTTTCTCATCAGTTTGCTCGAATATTTTGGCTGGTTTGGTTCGGCTGTGAGGGCGGTATTCCTTTTTTCTTTTGTGGGGCTGGTATTATTTGTGGCGTACCTGTTTGTATTTAGGCCATTGTATAGCTGGTGGTATGCCGATGTAATGATATCGGATGAGAAAGCCGCAAAAGATTTGGGGGAAATTTTTCCGCAAGTAAAAGACAAGTTGTTGAATATATTTCAGTTGCGGAAGTTGGGTGATGCCAATTCATTGGCTATGGCAAGTGTAAGACAGAAATCAGAAGAACTAATTTCCGTGCCTTTTGAGCAAGCAATCGACTTGGGACAAAACAAAAAGTATGCAAGGTTTTTGCTTCCTTTGCTTTTGCTGATAGTGCTAGGTGCTGCATTGCTACCAAGACTTTTTACCGAAAGTCCGAAGCGAATTGCAAGCTTCAACCAAATTTTTCCCAAACCAGCACCATTTACTTTTCGGCTTTTGAACAATCATTTCAATGCTTTTCGCAACGAAGACTTTGTGCTAAAGTTTGTAATTGATGGAAAGGAAATCCCTGAAATGGTGCGTCTTGTTTTTAATGGCCAAGAGCATGTGGTGTTGCCCAACCAAAAAGGTGAATATTCTTTCACTTTTTCCCGAATGCAAGACGAAATATCTTTTCAATTGGAAGGTGCTGGGTTTTTCTCGGACGAATATGATATACGCGTGGTAAACAAACCTTTGATAGGTGGTTTGAATGCCAAATTGCACTTTCCAAGTTATTTGGGCAGGAAAGACGAGTATCAAAAAAATGTAGGCAATTTGAATGTACCTGAAGGCACTCGTATAGATTGGCAAATAAACTGCTTGTATACCGACCAAGTTAGGGTAGAAATGAGCCACGAGTCAACACCCAAAATTTTGGAGGCTGGGCTTTCGGCAGGTTTTTCTTTTTCTAC